>JAEUPH010000222.1 GCA_016790395.1 Rubrivivax sp.
CAGGTGCCTTCCCGTGGCAAACCAGCCACGCATCGGCGGCCGCGCGTGGCCTTTCGTCAACACGACAACGCCGCACCCGGCCGCTTGATGCGCATCAGCCGTCGGGGCGGCGGCTCCCAACAGAATGGTCCGTGCAGGTCGAACCGCCGCCGCGGTACACGCCACGCCGGCAGGAGACCCCCCGTGACCCAATCCGCATATCCCCCTGACGGCTCGACGCAGGGGGCCGACCCCGCTTGCGGCGTGCCGCCGGCCTCGGCCGACCCCGCCAAGGCCGTGCCGACACCCTCGCGGCGCAGCTTCCTGCGCTCCGGCGGCATGCTGAGCATGTCGTCGCTGATGGGCACGGCCGCACTGATGGCGCCGGCCGGCGACGCCAAGGCTGCCACGGAATGGGCCGAGCACTTCCAGAAGAACTACCGCCTGATGACGGCGGACGAGAAGAAAGAGGCGCGGCAGCGCCTCGAAAGACGCTACACGCAGGAATACGGCAAGACGGTCAGCGTCGACACCACCGAGGCCCAGCCCGGCATGCTGATGGGCTATGCGCTCAACGTGCGCAAGTGCATCGGCTGCCGCCGCTGCGTGAAGGCCTGCGTGGAAGAGAACAACCAGTCGCGCGGCGCGCGACCCGGCGAGCGCATCGAGTGGATCCAGGTGCTGCGCATGGAGCGCGGCGAGTTCAAGTCCGACAAGATGAACCAGGGCTACCCCGAAGGCCTGGGCATCCAGGTGGGCGGCAACGCCTACTCGCCGGCCGGCCAGGTGCTCGAGGGCCAGTACTTCTACGAGCCCGAGAAGGTGCCCGAGAAGGACGCCACCTACATGCCGATCGCCTGCATGCAGTGCGAGAAGCCGCCGTGCGTGAAGGTGTGCCCCGTGCGCACCACCTATCGCGAGGCCGACGGCCCGGTGGTGATCGACTACAACTGGTGCATCGGCTGCAAGATGTGCATGAATGCCTGCCCCTACTGGGCGCGGCGCTTCAACCTCACCACGCCCGTCCTGCCCAAGCAGGACATGAACCCGGTGACCCACTACCTGGGCAACCGGCCGCGCATGCGCGGCGTGGTCGAGAAGTGCCACTGGTGCCTGCAGCGCACGCGGCACAACCGCTACCCGGCCTGCGTGGAGGTGTGTCCAGTGGGCGCACGCAAGTTCGGCAACCTGCTCGATCCCGAGAGCGAGGTGAGCAAGGTGCTCGAGCGCAAGAACGTGTTCCGGCTCAAGGCCGAGTTGAACACCTTCCCCAAGTTCTTCTACTTCTACGACTGAGGAGGAACGAGCCGTGCTGATGCGATTCGTTTCCGACTACCTGCGCTACGTGCTCAAGGGCGGCACCAAGTTCTATGCCTGGATGGGTGCGCTCGCGCTGCTGATCGTGGGCATGCTCTATGTCTACTACCTGCAGAACACCGAGGGCCTGATCGTCACCGGCATGACGAGCCAGATCCACGACGGCCTGTACCTCGCGAACCTGGTGTTCCTGGTCGGCGTGGCGGCCGGTGCGGTGACCATCGTGTTCCCGGCCTACGTGTACCACCACGAGGGCATGCACAAGGTGACCGTGCTCGGCGAGATGCTTGCGATCTCGGCCGTGATCATGGTGATGATGTTCGTGTTCGCGCACATGGGCCGGCCCGACCGGCTGTGGCACATGATCCCGCCGCTGGGCATCTACAGCTTCAGCTCGATGCTGGGCTGGGACGTGCTGGTGCTCAACGGCTACCTGCTGCTCAACGCGATCGTCGGCTTCTGGTACCTGTATTCCAAGTACACCGGCAAGCCGGTGAACAAGCGGATCTTCATGCCGCTGGTGTACATCTCGATCGTCTGGGCGCTCAGCATCCACACCGTCACGGCCTTCCTGCTGGCCACCAACCCGGCGCGCCCGATGTGGTTCCACAGCATGATGCCGATCCGCTTCATCGCCACCGCATTCGCGGCCGGGCCGGCGCTGATCATCATCGCGTTCCTCGTGATCCGCAGGAACACGAAGTTCTGGATCGACGACAGCGCGATCAAGCTGCTGGCCACCATCGTCACCTTCTGTCTTGGCATCGCGTTGTTCCTGACGCTCTCGGAAATCGTCGTCGAGTACTACGCACGCACCGAGCATGCCAACGGCCTGTACTACCTGATGTTCGGCCTGCACGGCCTGACCAGCCTGGTGCCGTGGTTCTGGAGCGCGGTGGTGCTGATGGTGGTGGCATTCGTGATGTTCCTGATGCCGACCTTCCGCAACAACATGGCCCTGCTGCCGATTCCCTGCGCGATGGCCTTCGCCGGCATCTGGATCGAGAAGGGCATGGGCCTGGTGGTGCCGGGCTTCATCCCGAGCCCGATCGGCGAGGTCACCGAATACCACCCGACCTTCGTCGAATGGCTGATGACGCTGGGCATCTGGGCCTTCGGCTTCTTCATCCTGACCATCCTGCTCAAGGGCGCCATCGGCATCCTGCTCGGCGACATCAAGTTCGGTGCCCGCCCCGCTGCCGTGGCGAACTGAGGGAACGACCATGAAGCGATTCGCCTTGCCCGCCACCGCGCTCGCGCTGTGCGGTGCGTTCCTGCTCACCGTGGTGGCGCAAGACAAGCCCGCCGCCAGCAGCCCCGCCGGCGCCGCGCCCCCTGCAACGCAGGCCGCTGCGGCCCCCGCCGCGCCTGCGGCATCGGCCCCGGCCGAAGTGGTCTGCTTCGAGAGCCGCAAGGGCGCCACCGAGCTGACGCAAAAGGAAATCAAGCCCGGCCTGCTCAACGTGAAGTGCTCGCCCACCACCGGCGCGGCGCTCTGGTACGGCGACCCGTATCACGGCACGGTGCCAATGGGCAAGATGCCGGGGCTCGAGACCATTCCCGAAGGCCAGGCCGTGGTACGCCCGCGCGCCGACAAGCTCAACTTCCTGGCGCAATGCGGCACGGCCTGCCACAACGGCACCTTCCCCAAGGGCTTCCCGAAAGACAAGCGGGCGGTGCCGATCCCGACGATGGAAGCGATGGTGCCCGACGTGAAGGAGCTGCAGCACGGCCGCGGCCGCATCTGGTGCCTCGACTGCCACCACACCACCAAGCGCAACATGCTGGTCGATCACTATGGCGATCCGATCAGCATCGAGCAACCGCAGCTGCTGTGCGGCAAGTGCCACGGCGACAAGCTGCGCGACTGGCGCGACGGCATCCACGGCAAGCGCATCGGCGACTTCACCAGCACCGGCAAGAAGCGCTGGTTCACCTGCACCGAGTGCCACAACCCGCACAATGTGCAGGACGGCGCGCGCAACCGGGGCTTCGTGCAGATCGCTCCGGAGACGCCGCCCCAGCTGCCGCACGGCATGACCAGCGCCGCGCACGAGAAGGTGCACCCGATCGCCCATTGATGTCCGACGAGCCCGCGAACGACAAGCCTGCACGGGGCGATCCCACCTGGGTCGCCCCGGCGCTGACGCGCGAAGAGCAGACGCGCAACGTCGGCAAGACGCCCATCTTCTTCGGCCCCCCGCTGGCCGTCCTCACCAAGGACCAGAAGAACACGATGGAGATCAGCGGCCGCATCAACCGCACGGCCGAGCGCTACCTGGAACTGCTGCGCTTCCACGGCCTGGAACTGAGCGAGCCCGAGCGCCAGTGCCTGGCCCACATCTGCCACATCGGCTTCATGTCGCCGCTGGAGATCCGCGAGCTGCCGATGGAGGTGGAGCTGACGCGCTTCGAGTGCGAAGGCCTGGACAAGGTGGCGCTGGCCGCGAAGCTGAAGTCGGCGTCCTTCGCCGACCTGGTGGCCGTCGTCGAATCGCTGGGTTTCTAGGGGCAACGATGCAGGAAGAAGCGCAAGGCACGCCCACGCGCGTGGCATGGAGCCCGGAGCACGAGACCGGCCACGCCGAGCTCGACGCCCAGCACCAGGCCCTGCTGGCGCAGTGCAACCAGCTGGCGGACCTGTACGCAGAAGGTGCCGAGCTGCGCTTCGACGAAGCCTTCGGCCAGCTCCGGGCTGCGGTGCAGGCCCACTTCGAGGCCGAGGCCCTGCTGCTGGCCGGCGCCGGCCCCGAGGTGCTGGAAGACCACCTCGCCGACGCCGAGGAGTTCGGCTACCTGGCCGACGAGATCGCCACCCCCGAGAACTTCGACCGGCTGGAGCTGCAGCGCTTCGCGGCCGTGTGGTGCCTGGGCCATGTCACGGCCTCGGCGCGCCAACTAAAGGCCGGCAGCGACGCCGCGGCCTGAGGCCGCGTTCAGCCCAGCGCTTCCACCGGCTGCAGCGCCAGCGCGCGCTGAAGGTGCCGCAACGCGGCCAGCACCACCACGCCCAGCGTGAGCAGCGCCGCTGCAGCCACGGGCAAACCCACGCCCGGTGCGGCGCCGATGCGGTCGACGAAACCTGCGAGGTAGTCCTCGCCCAGCACGGCCGCCAGCGGCAGCGCCAGCAGCAGCGCCAGGCCCAGCGGCAGCGCGAACTCGCGCAGCACTTCGGCTGCCACGGCACGCGGCCCGGCACCGTGCAGGCGGCGCAGCACCAGCTCCGTGCTGCGCCGGCGCAACGTGTCGGCGACCAGCGCGTAGGCGCCGATGGCGGCCACCGCCAGGGCCAGCACGGCCACGCCGACGAGCAGCTGCGTCAGCACGCCTTCCTGCTGGTAGGCGTCGGCCAGCAGCGTGCCGGACGCGCGGATGGTGTGCGGCACGGGCGGGCCGTGGGCCTTCCACACCTCGTCCAGCGCGGCGCGCAGGGCTCGGGCATCGGGGCCGTGGACCGTGAGGTCCCACTGCGGCCGCTCGTCGATGACGAAGGCCTGCGGCAGTGCCGGCTCGCGCGCCGACTCCAGCTTCACGTCCCTCACCACCGCCACCACGCGGCGCAGCGTCTGTCCCTCCTGCAGGAAACCACCGCCACCGCGGATCTGTGCGCCCAGCGCGGCCTGCGGCGTGGCGAAGCCCAGCGCGCGCGCGGCCTTGGCGTCCAGCACCACGGTCTGCTCGCCTTCGCCCGGGCGCACGCTGCCGGCCAGCAGCGGCATGCCGAAGGTGGCGAAGAAGCCGCTGGACACGCGGTTCACGCGCAGCACGGCCTTGTGCTGGCCAGCGCCGACATGCAGTTCCCGCTGGCCGCGCGTGTCGGCGCCGGGCCGGCTGTTGCTGAAGGCCCAGTGCTTCACTGCCGGGTGTCGGTTCAGCGCGTCGGTGAGGCCGGCCAGCGAAGGCACGCGTTCCGGGTCGGTCATCATGCCCAGCCAGTAGCGGCCACGCGTCTCGAAGCCGCGCTCGGCCTGCAACAGGTGCTGCTGCTGCAGCGCCAGCACGCCGGCCAGCGCGGCCAGCAGCAGGGCGCCGCTCAGTTGCAGCGTCAGCAGGCCCTGGCGCACGCGGCGGCCCCAGGGCCCTTCGCTGGCGGTGCGCCCCTGCAGCGCTGGCGCCGGCGCGCGGCGCAGCGCCATCGCGGCGGGGCCGGCCAGCGTCAAGGGCAGCAGCAGTGCCACGGCCAGCAGCAGGCCGGCCGGCAAGGCGGGCGGCATCGGGTCGGCCACCGGCAACGTGGGCGGCAGGCCCAGTGCGTTGGCCACGGCCGGCGCTGCCCACCAGGCGATGAACAGCCCGCCCGCGGCGGCGGCAGCCAGCACCAGCAGGGTTTCCATCGCCCACAGCGCCAGCAACTGCGCCGTGCCCGCGCCCAGGCTGCGGCGCAGCGCCGTCTCGCGCTGCCGGCGCAGCAGGCCCGAGGCCAGCAGGTTCATGTGGTTGAAGGCCGCCATGCCCAGCAGCAGCGCGCAGGCCGCGCCCATGGCGCCCAGCAGGAACCAGCGAGTGGCGCCGAGCTCGCCTTCGAAGGGCAGTTCCGTGAGCGTGACGGCGCGGAAGTAGGCCGCTTCGCGGCCGGCCCTCCAGTCGGCCGGCAGCGCGGCGTAGCCCGGGCTGGCGATGAAGGCCTCGCGCATCCAGCCACCCACCTGCTCGGCCGTCGTGCCCGGCCGCAGCCGCGCAAAGACGCGGCCGTTGACCATGTAGATGGCCTCGCGGTCGGCCTCGCTCCAGGGGTTGCCTTGCGATTCGAAGCCCACCATCGCCATGGCGTTGCCCACCATCGGGTTGGGCTCGGTGAAGGGCGCGCGCGCGTCGGTGTCGGGCAGCACCGCGGCCACCGTGAAGCTGCGCCCGCGCGAGTTCAGCGGGCGGCCCAGTGCCTGGGCCGGCGGCAACTCGCCCCACAGCCGCCGCAGCAGGCCGGCGCTGATGGCGATGCCGTCGCGCTGCGCGAGCGCCGCGCGCAAGTCGCCGGCCAGCGTGCGCAGGCCCAGCACGTTCACCGCGTCGGGGTCGGTCAGCAGCAGCAGCGCGGGCTGCTGGCGGCCTTCGTGCTGGATGTCGATGCCGTCGGCGGCCATGCGGCTGATGTGGTCCAGCGGCACTTGGCGCGCCTTCAGCAGCGGGCCGAAGACCACGGGCGAAGCAGTGTGCCAGTCGCCGGGCTTGCCGGGTGGGTTGCCCTTGAAGTCCAGCACCACCACGCGTTCGGGCTCGGGGATGCTCGGGTCCACGTCAGCCAGGGCCAGCGCGAGCAGCGCCACCAGCAGGCTGGCGGCCAGTGCCAGCACGAGGCCGATGCCGGCCACCGCGGTGGCGCCGCCACGGGCGCGCAGGCTGCGCCAGGCGTCGTGCACCAGGGCCTTCATGCCGCCATCTCCGCGTGCGCATCCACCAGCACGCGGCCGTCCAGCAGGCGCACGGTGCGCGAGGCCAGCGCGGCGTGTTCGGCGCTGTGCGTCACCATCACCAGCGTCGTGCCTTCGTCGTTCAGCTCGCGCAGCAGGCGCATCACCTCCTGGCCGTGCGCGCTGTCCAGGTTGCCGGTGGGCTCGTCGGCCAGCAGGAGTGCAGGGCGCGCCGCGATGGCGCGTGCGATGGCCACGCGCTGCTGCTGTCCGCCGCTGAGCTGGCTGGGGTGGTGCGCGGCGCGGTGGGCCAGGCCCAGGCGTTCCAGCACCTCGGCCACGCGGGCGCGCTGCTCGCGCCCGGGCAGCGGGCCGTAGCGCAGCGCCAGCTGCACGTTGTCGTGCACGCTCAGTTCGTCCACCAGGTTGAAGCTCTGGAACACGAAGCCGATGCGGCCACGGCGCAGCGCCGCCAGCTCGCGGGCCGGCTTCGTCGTCACGTCCTCGCCCTGCAGCAGGTAGCGGCCGCTGCTGGGGCGGTCCAGCAGGCCGAGCAGGCCCAGCAGCGTGGTCTTGCCGCAACCCGAGGGGCCGGTGATGGCCACGTACTCGCCGGCCTCGATGTGCAGGCTGATGGCGTCCAGGGCCGTGGTTTCAACGTCGCCGGCGCGGTGGCGCTTGCTGAGCTCTTGAAGTTCGATCACGGGAGGGCCAGCCTTTCGTCTTCGGAAGGAGGTTGGGAGATGAGGACCACGTCGCCGGCCTGCAGGCCCGCCAGCACTTCCACCTGGCCGGCGGCGCGGCGGCCGAGCTGCACGGCGCGGCGGCGCAGTTCGTCGCCGACGCGCACGTAGAGGTGGGCTTGCACGCCCGGACCGTCGGGCAGCAGCAGCGCCGGGCGGGTTTCGCCCAGCTGCAGCCGCAGCTCCACGGCCTGCCCGGCGCGCAGCGTGGCGGGGGCGGCGCCCTCGGCCCAGCGCAGCAGCGCGCGCACCTTGCCGCCCTGCACCTGCGGCAGGGTCTGCGCCAGGCGCAGCGGGCCCGCGCTGCTGGTGGCGGTTTGGCCGGCCTGCAGCCGCGGCAGGTAGAACTCGTCCACATCGGCCGCCAGCTGCATGCCGCCGTCGGGGTTGTCGATGCGGCCCAGGCGGTCGCCCACGCGCACGCTGGTGCCCACCTGCAGGTTGAAGCCGCTGAGCTGGCCGGCGATGGGCGCGCGCTGCAGCAGCCGTTCGCGCGCCCGCTCCAGCAGGTGCAGGCCGCGCTGCAGGCCCTGCAGCGCGCGGCTCATTTCGGCGACGGATTGGGCGCGGATCTCGGCCTCCTGCTGCATGTCCTGCCGCGCCTGCAGCTGCAGCTGGCGCGCCAGGCGCTGCTGGCGCTGGGCCTGCTCCAGGACGGCGGACGAGACGAAGCCGGCATCGGCCAGCGCCTGCTGGCGTTGCAGTTCGGCTTCAGCCTGCTGTTCGGCGGCCTGCAGCTGCGCCAGCTCGCGCCGGTTGGCGGCCAGGCTGGCGGCCTGCGCGCTGCGCTGGGTGGACAGGTTGGCGGCCTGCTGCGCGACCTCGGCGCTGCGCTGCATTAGCAGCTGTTCCTGCTCGGGGCTCAGCAGGCGGTACAGCGGCGCGCCGGCGGCCACGGTGTCGCCGTCCTGCGCCAGCACGGCTTCCACGCGGCCGGCCTCGGCAGCGTCCAGCAGCACGGAGTGCAGCGGCTCGACGCGGGCGCGCAGGGCCAGCTCGTCGCGGAACTCGCCCGCCCGCACGGCAGCCAGCTGCGGCGAGACCACCGCCTGACGCTGCGGCACGCGCTGCCAGGCCAGGCCGGCCAGCAGCGGCAGCGCGAGCAGCGCCAACGCCCAGCGGCGGTGGCGCGATGGGCGCCGCAGCGGGCGGTCCATGGCGGCACCGCTGGGCAGCGGGGTGGGGGTGGGGCGGGTGTCCATCGGCCCGCGCAGCATCGCGGCGCGGCCGGCGCGCGGCCAGCCCCCTGTCCGCTTCCGGACACCCCGCTGGCGGCCCGGCCCGGCAAGCTGAGACACTGCCGCCGTGCCTGCCGAAGCCACCATCCTGCTGCTGGACGACGACCCCGATGTCGGCCTGGCCGCGCAGCTGCTGCTGAACCGCCGCGTCGCCCCTGTCACCTGCCTGCGCCGCCCGGCCGAGCTGCCGGCGGCGCTGGACCGCCTGCAGCCCGCGCTGCTGCTTCTGGACCTGAACTTCGGCCCCGGCCGCACCGGTGGCGTGCAGGGCCTTCAACTGCTGGCCGAGGTGCATCATCGCGCGCATCCGCCCGTGGTGGTGGTGATGACGGCCTATGCCGACATCGAGCTGGCCGTGCAGGCGTTGCGTCGCGGCGCCTTCGACTTCATCACCAAGCCCTGGGACAACGTGCGCCTGATCGCCACCTGCCGCGAGGCCCTGCAGCGCGCGCAGCCGGCGGGTGATGCACCCACGCCGGTGGAACCCGAGCCGGTGCGTTCGCTGGCCGCGCAGGAGCGTGCCGCCGTGCTGGCGGCCATGGCCGAGGCCGAGGGCAACCTCAGTGCGGCGGCGCGCAAGCTCGGCCTGTCGCGCGCGGCGCTCTACCGGCGCCTGGACAAGCATGGCCTTTGAACGCCTGCGGCTGGCCGGCGCCGCGGGGCTGTGGGCGGCGGCCGGCGCCATGGCGCACGCGGCCGGGCCCGACGCCCGCAGCGCGGTGCTGCCCGTGCTGCTGGCGCTGGCTGGGGCCGCGGTGGCGCTGCCGCTGGCGCGCCGTGCAACCGCGCCGCCCAGGGTGGCGCCGCCGGCACCGGCTGCCGAGGCCGAGACGCAGCGCCTGCACCGGCTGCAGGCCTGGCTGGACCACCTGCCCGTGGCGGCCTGGGTGGCCGACGGGGGCCGGCTGACCGCGCTGACCAGCCGCGCCCACCGCCTGACGGCGCCGGGCAGCGTGCGCGACCCGGCGGCCTTGCAGGCAACGCTGCTGGGCACCCAGCGCAGCAGCCCGCTGCAACTGGACACCGAACGGGGCACCGAGCGCTGGCTGCTGGGCTGCCAGGCGCTGGCGCTGGAGGGCCGCGAGCAGACGCTCTTGGTGTTGGTGCCGCTGGAAGGCGAACTGGAAGCCGCGTCGCTCGCCGCCTGGCATCAGCTGGTGCAGGTGCTGACGCACGAGATCATGAACTCGCTCACCCCCATCAAAAGCCTGAGCCAGACGGCGCAGATGCTGCTGGACGAGAGCCCACGGGCCGAGGATGAACTGCGCGCGGCGCTGCACGGCATCGCGCTGCGCGCCGAGGGCCTGACGCGCTTCGTCACCACCTACCGCCAGGTGAGCCTGTGGCCCGCGCCGACGCTGGCGCCGGTGGACCTGCAGGCGCTGTTCGCCCGGCTGCAGCAGGCCGTGGCACCGGCCTGGACGGCACGCGGCGGCGCGGCGAACTTCGAACTGGCCTGCCCAGGGCTGCGCCTGCAGGCCGACGAAGCGCAGCTGGAGCAGGCGCTGCTGGCGCTGCTGTGCAACGCCGAACAGGCCACCACGGGCCAGCCCGAGCCGCGCCTGTGGGTGCAGGCACGCACAGGGCGCGGCGGGCGACTGCACCTGAGCGTGCGCGACAACGGACCGGGTGTTCCTGCAGGGCTGGAACGCCAGATCTTTCTGCCCTTCTTCAGCGCCCGCGAAGGCGGCCAGGGCATTGGCCTGACGGTGGTGCGCCAACTCGTGCACGGCATGGGCGGCCGCGTGCGCCACGTGCGACCGTTGGAAGGCGGCGCGGCCTTCCTGCTCAGCTTCTAGCGCGGCTGCGGCCGGCGCCCGAAGGCCAGGCGCACTGCCGGCCACAGCAGCGGCGGCGGGCCGACGGCCTCGCGCTGCACGGCGGGCAAGGTGGCCTTCGGCCAGGCGCGTTCCAGCACCGGCCGCACTGCCAGCACGATGCGGCCGCGCCGCACGATGGCACGATGGCGCGCGAAGATGCGCGCGCAGGCTTCGCGCGTGCGGGCCTGCTCGGCCGCCGGCGTGGCGGCGCGCTGCGCCGCGGCGATGGCGATGGCCGCTTCCGCGCCGTCCTCGATGGCGCTGGAGGCCCCGGCGCCCCACAGCACGTCGACGTTGCCCACCGAATCGCCGATGGGCAGCACGCGGTCGTCGGTGGGCCGGGACAGCGCGCGCTGGAACACGTCGACGGCCATCACCGGGTATTGCGGCGGGCCCAGGTCCAGGCTGCGCGCCAGGGCCTCGAAGCGCTGCACGTGGGTCGCGCCGTCGGTGCCGGGGCCGGGCCGGGCATCGAGATACACGATGACGCCCTTGCGTCCCCAGGTGGGAAACAGCATGCACAGCTCGTGGGTCTGCGCGTCGTGCACGCCCACGATGCCGTCGAACCAGGGCGGCGCCGAGTACTCGGCCGTGGCCACGATGTGCGTGGGCCCGGCACGCTCGCGCGCCGGACGTCCCAGCGCTTCCAGGCGCCCGCCAGCGGCGTCGATGACATGGCGCGCGCGCACCTGGCGCTCGCTGCCGGTGGTGGCGTCGCGCAGCGTCACCAGCACATGGTCGGGGCCGACGTCCAGGCCACTGACGCTGGTGTGCCAGTGCAGTTCGAAAGGGGCGGGCGCCGCGGCCGTGCGGCCTTCGGCCTGCGCCGCCATCAGCGCCGCGCGCAGCCGGTTCTCGACATGGCGGATGGTGGTCGTGCGGCGGCCTTCGGTGACGTCGGGCAGGCCCAGCCGCTGCAGCGCTGCCTGGGCGCCGGGGCGCAGCAGGATCAGCTGGGCCCGCGTGGCCTCCGGGCCGCGCGCTTCCAGCGCCAGCGTGCTGAGCCCGGCGGCCCGCGCCGCCAGCGCGGCCGCGCAGCCGCCGGGGCCGAGCCCGGCCACGAGCACGTCCACCTGCTGCATGGCGGCTTCAGCGCGGCGCCTGCGTGAACAGCCGCGCGGCGCGGCCCTTGAGCTCCAGCAGCTCGCTGGGTGTCACCGAGTAGCGGCCGCCCAGCGCATCGGCCTCGATGCGGAACTCCACCTCGCGCGCCCCGTTGCGCAGGATGCCGACGCTGAACTCGTAGTCCTTCTGCGCCGCCGGCACGCCCAGCTTCTCGGCGTCGTAGTCCTCGTAGCGCACGTTGCGGATCTCGCCGCTGGCGAGGTCGAGCTCGCCCTGGGCGCGCACTTCGGAGTCGCTCAGCTCGTCGATGATGGTGATGGGGAGCTTCAGGTCCATGGGGCAGCTTGGCTAGGGGGAAGGGGTGGCCTTGGCAGGCGCGGCGTCGGATTGTCCGGCATGCGCCTCGCGCAGGCTCTCGCGCACCGAGGCGATGTGGCCGCGCAGCCCGTAGAACAGGTCGCCGTAGGCCGGCGGCACCTCGATGCGCACGACAGCGCGTTCGATCAGGTCCAGGTGGCGCAGCAGGTCTTCGCGCCCGGCCAGGCCGGCGTTCGGACGCAGCGCGTCGCGCTCCAGTTTCTGCAGCGCGCCGTACCAGCGGTAGATGCGCGAGGTCATGTGCCAGCGGTACAGCGCCGGCACGATGCGCAGCGCGGGGATGAGCAGCAGCACCACCGGCAGCAGCACGGCCACCACGCGGGTGATCAGGCTGGCCAGCCAGAAGGGAAAGTGGCGGTACAGGAAGCTCTTGCCCGACGCGTAGTAGCGCTCGGCGTCCGGGCTGATGCGGAACTCGTGCTCCAGCGGCGCGGGGAACTCGCCGCGCTTCCTGTAGAGGCCCGGCTTGCCGTGCACTTCGCGCGCGGCTTCCAGCAGCAGGTCCGACAGCGCCGGGTGCAGCGTGTCGCGCGCCACCAGTTCGACGGTGGGCCCGATGAGCTGCACGTCCTTCGCCGGCAGGTCTTCGCCGAAGTCCAGCGCGCCGCGTGGCATCACCAGCTTGGTGAGGTAGGGGATGCGACGCGTGTAGCCGTCGGCCTGCGCGACGCTGAAGAGGTGGATGTCGGGCTTGCGCAGCAGCTGGCGGATCAGCGCCGTGGGCGTGGACTCGCTCATCGCGAAGAAGGCGTCGATGCGGCCTTCGTCGAGTGCACGCACGGTGTCGTCGGCCGCGGTGTCCACGTACAGGGTGCCGTCGCCGTCCTTGATGCCGTTGGCCGCCAGCAGCGCGCGTGCCAGCACGTTCGAGCCGCTGCCCGCCGGGCCGATGTCCAGGCGCAGGCCTTGGAAGTCGGACAGCAGGCTCTTGGGCGTGCCGCGGTAGAACACCATCAGGGGCTGGTGGGCGACGCTGCCCAGCGACAGGAGCTTCTCGGCCACGGCGGGCTCGGCCTGCCCGCCCAGCACGAAGCCCACGTCCACCTTCACCTTCGGGTCGGCCAGCCGGGCGAGGTTCTCGCGCGAGCCTTCGCTGGGCAGCACGTGCAGGGTGACACCGGAGCGGGCGAGGATCTTGCGGTACTGCTCGGCGTTGCGGCTGAAGTTGCTGCCTTCGGGGCCGGCCGTGATCGTCAGCGAACTCGGCGCGGCGGAGTCGAAGATGCCGAAGGCCATGGCGCAAACGAGCAGGGCCGCTGCTGCCACACCGCCCATGGCCAGGACCAGGCCACGGCCGAAGAAGCCGATCAGGCGGGCGTAGGCGCGCTCCAGCGCGATGCGCAGCCGCGCAATCACGGCACGCTGCACAGGCAGTGTGCGGCTTGTGTGAAGGGGCCCCGGCGCGGGTCCAGTTCCAGCCACCAGCCCCACTCACGCACCAGCGCCTCGGCCACCGAGGGAGGCAGGCCGAGCGCAGGCCCGGCCCAGCCGGCCAGCGTCGCGTGGGTGCCGGCCGGCTGCGGCAGCAGCGCCACCAGTTCGGCCAGGCCAAAGCGTTCCAGCAGCCGCTCCAGGCGCCCGGGCTGGGTCTCCAGGTACTGCAGGCGCCAGCTGCCGTCGGCCAGCTTGGCGCGCTGCGCGGCGGCCTTCACGGCATCGTCCAGCCCGCCCAGGCGGTCCACCAGGCCCTGCGCCAGCGCATCCCGGCCCGTCCACACCCGGCCTTGCGCCACGGCGTCGATCTTCTCCGGCGTCGTTCGCCGCGCGGCGGCGGCCTTGGCGGTGAAGTCGCGGTAGGTGCCGTCGATGCTGGCCTGCAGCAGTTCGACGAAGCGGGGGTCGATGCCGCGCTTGAGGTCGTAGGCGCCGCCCAGCCAGGTGGTGGTCACGCCGCCGGTGCGCACGCCCAGCCGGTCGGCCAGGCCCTCGGCCGTGGGCAGCATGGCGATGACGCCGATGCTGCCGGTGATGGTGGCGGCGTCGGCCAGCATCTCGTCGGCGGCCAGGCTGATCCAGTAGCCGCCCGACGCGGCCAGGTCGCCCATCGACACCACCACCGGCTTGCCGGCCTTGCGCACCAGTTCCAGCTCGCGCCGCACGAGCTCGCTGCCGAAGGCGCTGCCGCCGGGCGAGTTCACGCGCAGCACCAGGGCCTTCACCTTGTCGTCCTCGCGCGCCTGGCGCACCAGTTCCGAGGTCGACAGCCCGCCGATGGCGCCCGGGCCCGAGCGGCCGTCGCCGATGCCGCCTTCGGCCACCACCACGGCCACCATGTCGGAGGCGCGCGAGGGCTTCACGCGTGCCAGCACTTCGCTCCAGTGCACCTGGCGGAAGGTCTTGTCGTCGCGCTCGCCGCGCTCGATGAAGGCGGCGCGCATCTCGTCGCGCGTCTTCAGCTGGTCGACGAACTTGTGCTTGAGCGCCCAGCGCGCCAGGCTGCCGCCTTCGTCCTTCAGGCTGCCGGGCAGGCTGTCGATGGCCTGCATGACGTGGCCGGCCGGCAGCTTGCGCGCGGCCTCCACGGTGTCGGTCCAGGTCTTCCAGAGCGAGTGGACCAGCGCGCCTTCGGACTCCAGCGACTCGGGCGACGGCCCGCTGGCCGCGAAGCTCTCGTCGGCATTCTTGAACTTGCCGGCGCGGATGACGTGGGCGGTGACGCCCACGCGGTCCAGCAGGTCCTTGTAGTAGGCGCGGTAACGGCCGTAGCCCTGCACCGAGATGGCGCCCATAGGGTGCAGCCACACTTCGTTGGCATGGGCGGCCAGGTAGTAGCTGCGCTGGTCGAAGTCCGAGCCCCAGGCGACGACCGTCTTGCCTGCGGCCTTGAAGCGCTCCAGCGCCCGCGCCACCTCGTGCAGGCTGGGCAGACCGCCGCCCTGCAGTTCGTCGGTCAGCAGCAGCGCGTGGGTGATGGCCGGGTCCTTGGCCGCAGCGTCCAGCGCGGCCAGCACGTCGCGCAGGCGCGTCTGGCCGTCGCTCTGGCCGCGCAACTCGCGCAGGGCGTTGTCGCGCGCGCTGCCCGCGCGCTGCTCCACCAGGCGGCCGCCGATGTCCAGCACCAGCGCCGTCTTGGGCTGCAGAGCGGCAGGGCCGGGCTTCAGCAGCAGCCACGCCAGCACCGCCAGCACCGTCAGCAGCAGCAGGTTCAGCAGCACCCGGCGCGTGCCGTCCAGCAGCCACCACAGGCCGCGCAGGGCGCGACCGGTCCAATCGAAGAGGGTCGACATGGACAGCATTCTCGGCCTTGCGGCCGGGCCGCTGCACCGCAGGGCTGATGGGCCGTTGCGTCGGAGAAATTGACATCCCCTGGGCAGAGGAGGTTTTGCGGTTCGTGACTTCCGTCATGTTCCGCGACGCAAGTGCCTGCGCCCCTTGCCTGCCCGGGCCGTGAAGGATTCCGTGGCGTGAATCCTGCATTCATGGGGGGTCACCCCCCCAGATCAACGAGTGAGGAGTTCCCCGTGAAGCGTTCCCTGCTGATGTCCGTGCTGCTGGCCGCCGTCGCCACCGTGTCGCATGCCGGGCCGGTCACGCCCACCTACACGACGTTCGGCAACCTCGCGGGCGCCACCTGGGGTGGCTCCGGGATCCCCACCGACCCGGCGGCCATCACGACCAGTGGCGGCGTGACGGTGGCGCTCATCGCGCACCAGCGCTTTGCCAACCCGGCCCTGGGCAACAACGGCGCCGGCACCTACTTCGCCACCGCCGGCATGAACGACGGCCTGGACACCGTCCCGCACAGCGTGGCCGCGACCTGGAACTTCGGTTTCTACATCAACCTCGGAACGGCCCTGGCCACCAGCTACCAGATCGACCTGTTCTATGACCTGGACGGCGGCGTCGGCACCGACCTCGCCGACATGGGCCGCATCGACATCGACGCCTCCGCCGGTCCGCTGTCGCTGATCCAGGGTTCGCAGAACCTGTCCTTCGGCTTCCTGGACACCGGCGTGCCGGGCTTCGTGTTCGCACCGCTGGCCGGCTTCAACGGCAACGCGCCGGGCGAGTACAGCTTCATGCTGCGCGTGCGCGACCTGCAAGGCAACGACATCGCCACCAGCGCCATGAACGTGCAGGTGCCCGAGCCCGGTTCGCTGGCCCTGGCCGGCCTGGCGCTCGTGGGCCTGGCTGCCGCCCGCCGCCGCCGCGGCTGAGCCAGCTTCATCCCCTCGACGGCGGCCTGCGTGCCGCCGTCGGCGTTTCCAGCCTCCGGGGTTGAGATACTCGCGCCCCGATGCAGGCCATCCTCGCCGTCACCGTCCCCTTCTTCGCCCTGGTGCTCTGCGGCTACCTGGCCGCGCGCCGCCACGTGCTGCCGGAAAGCGCCATTCCCGGGCTCAATGCCTACGTGCTGTACTTCGCGCTGCCCTGCATGCTGTTCCGCTTCGGCGCCGGCACGCCCCTGTTCGACCTGCTGAACCCCGCCGTGCTGGCCGTGTACCTGGCCTCGGCGCTGCTCATCGTGTTTTTCACCGTGGCCGTGACCTGGAACGCGCGCATCGGCCTGAAGGACGCGGCCTTCGGCGCGCTGGTGGCCGCCTTCCCCAACACCGGCTTCATGGGCGTGCCGCTGCTGGTGGCGCTGCTGGGCAAGGCGGCGGCCGGGCCGGTGATCTGCTCCGTGCTGGCCGACCTCTTCGTCACCAGCAGCCTGTGCATCGCGCTGGCGCAGGCGGCCGGCAGTCATGACCACGGCCGCGGCGCCCGTGCGGCTGCGCTGCGCGCGTTGCGGGGCGCGCTGTCCAACCCCTTGCCCTGGTCCATCGCGCTGGGTGCGCTGTTCTCCGTCACCGGGCTGAAGCTGCCCGGGCCAGCGAACACGGTGGTGACCATGCTGGCCGACTCGGCCTCCCCGGTGGCGCTGTTCACCATCGGCGCCGTGCTCTGGCGCAGCAGCCAGCACGCGCACACGCGCACGCCCTGGCCTGACTTCCTGCCCGTGGCGCTGATCAAGCTCTTCGTGCACCCGCTGCTGGTGTTCCTGCTGGCCGCGGCGGCGCGGCACCTGGGGGCTCCGCTGTCGACCTTCCAGGTGATGGTGCTGACGCTGGCCGCGGCGCTGCCCAGTGCCAGCAACGTCAGCCTGCTGGCCGAGCGCTACGGCGCCGACAACGGCCGCGTGGCGCGCATCATCATGAGCAGCACCATCTTGGCCTTCGTCAGCTTCTCGGCGCTGGCTTGGCTCTTCGGCGTGCAGCCCGGCTGAAACCCGCGGCTGGCCGGTTTTGCCCCGCTTTTCCGGGCTTCGGCGGCTCAAGCGGACGGCTCCAATGCCGACACCGCCACCCGCCGGAACCCGCCGACATGTCTGCCCGTGACCTGCCCATCGAAGAACTGCTGTGCCTGGCCGGAGGCCGTGCCGCCCGCATCGACGCCGGGGCCCACGTGGACCCCGCCGTGCGCCTGGGCAGCGGCTCGCGCGTGATGGCCGGTGCCGTCGTGGCGCGGGGCACCGAGGTCGCGACCGACGTGCTGATCGGTGCCAATGCCACCTTCGCCGAAGCCGAGGCCGGCGAACGGCCAGCGCGCGTGGAAGCCGGCGCGCGCATCGGCGCGGGCGCGGTGATCTGGGCCGGTGTCGTGATCGGTGCCGGCGCCCGCGTGCGCCCGGGCGCGGTGGTCACGCGCTCGGTGCCGGCGGGCGCCACGGTCGGCGGCCACCCGGCCGTGATCGAGCCCGTCGAAGGCCAGGCGGCTGCCGCAGGCTAGAGCCGATCTGCCGGGCTTTCCGGCCCGACATCCGTCGATCACCCGCCGTCCCCGCCGCCCACACTGGGGCACCCCCCGCGCGTGCGTGACGGGGGCCGATGTGGAGCCCCGATCGATGTCCCCCGCCTTCCGCCCCGCCTGGGCCGCCCTGCTGCTCGCCGCCGCGGCCACCGGCAACGCCGACGCCCGCTGCGTCGACGAGGACGCGCCGGAGACCCCGGCGTCGAATGAAGCCGCCGCTCCGGCGCCCGACCCGCGTGCCACCCTGGCCGGCCTGGTGGCCGAGGCGCTCAAGCGCAGCCATGCCCTGGGCGCTTCGCAGCTGCTGGCCGAGGCCGCGCGCTCGGACATCGAGGAGGCCCGCGCCGCCACCGCGCTGCAGGCCAGCGCCACGGCCGGCATCGGCCCCAACGGCCAGCGCGCCAACGGCATCACCGAGACCAGCACGCTGCAGGCGCGCGCCGGCATCACCATCGGCCAGACCCTGTGGGACGGCGGGCGCAGCGAGCGCTTCGTCGACTGGCGCACGCAGCTGGCCGAGAGCGCGCGCTACGGGCAGCTCAGCCAGCAGGAACAGATCGCGCTGACGACGGTGTCGCTGGCGCTGGAGCGCAGCCGCTACCGCAGCACGGTGCTGGTGTGGCGCAGCCACGTGCGCAAGATGGGCTGCCTGGTGGAGGCGCTGGAGACGATCACGCGCACCGACCGCGGCCGCGCCAGCGAACTGGTGCAGGCGAAGAAGTCCTTGCAGCAGGCCGAGATCCAGCTCGCGCAGACGCAGAGCGCCGTGCGCCAGGTGGATGTGCGCCTGCGGCGCCTGGTGGGCGACGGCCTGCCCGGCACCGAAGGCCTGGCCACCGTCTTCACGAACCTGCCCGAGCTGCCGCAGCTGGTGGCCGACGCCGAGCGCTCCTTCGACATCGCGCAGCTCGACGCGCAGATCAGCGCTGCCAACCGCTACGCCGAGGCCGTGGCCGCCGGCGGCAAGCCGCAGGTCAGCTGGTCGGCCAGCGCGGGCGTCACCGCCGCCACGGGCGGCGTGCGGCCGCCGGGCAGCTACACCGGTGTCAACAAGACCGGCTCCTACGCCGTGGGCGTGGCGGTCAACATCCCGCTGCTGAGCCCGGGCCTGAACGCCGCCACCGACTCGGCGCGCAAGCGCGCGCAGGCCACGGCGCTGCAGCGGGCCGAGGCGCTGGAAGCGCGGCGCTTCCGCGTGGCCGAAGTCCACGAGCAGTCGCAAGCCGCCGTCGACCGCGCCCGTCGCACCGCCGACGTGCTTCGCGACAGCGACCAGGTGCGCAACTTCACGCTGCAGCAGTGGCAGCAGCTGGGCCGACGCAGCCTCTTCGACGTGATGTCGGCCGAGGCCGAGCACTACAACCTGCGCGTCAGCTACGTCAACGCGCTGCACGACCAGCAGCAGCTCAACGCCAACCTGCTGAGCCTGGGTCGCGGCGTGCTGGGCTGGTTGCGCTGAAGGCGCCGCAGCGGCTGCGAATAGCGCGGGGTTCAGCCCTTCTTTCCAGGCTTCCCCGGGCGGCCTCCGGGCTCAAGATCGTCGCGCAGCGTCCGGTGCGTCCGTGCCGGCCGCGTGCATGACCAGAACCCCGAGGACGGCGTCCCATGTGCGGCATCGCAGGCATCCACTACAAGCACGACATCGACCCCGGTGTGCTCGACCGTGCCCAGGCGCTGTTTGCCAGCCGCATGCACCATCGCGGCCCCGACGACTTCGGCTGCCACCGCACCGCACGCGCCGTGTATGCCAACCGGCGCCTGGCCATCGTCGACCGCGCCGGCGGGCACCAGCCCATCTACGAAGCCGGCGGCGCGCGCGGCATCGTCTACAACGGCGAGGTCTACAACCACGAGGGGCTGCGCGAGGCGCTGTCCGGCCGCTGGGTCTTCACCACGCACAGCGACACCGAGGCCGTGCTGGCCACGGTGCTGCATGCCGGCGACGAAGGCTTGGCGCGACTGAACGGCATGTTCGGCCTGTGCGTGTGGGACGACCGCGACGCCAGCTTCCTGCTCGCGCGCGACCGCTTCGGCGCCAAGCCGCTGTACGTGTACGAGGACGCACACTGCATCGCCTTCGCCTCCGAGCTGCGCACGCTGCTGGGCCTGGAAGGCCTGGACCACGCGCTCGACCCCGTGGGCTTCCAGGACTACCTGAGCTACCGCTACAACCTGGCACCGCACACCCTGTTCGCGCGCATCCGCAAGCTGCCGGCCGGCCACGTGCTGCGCTTTGCCGGCGGTGCGGGCACGATCACGCGCTATGCCGAAGTGACGCTGCACGAGCCGGCCGCCGCGCGTCTCGAGGCCGACTACGTGGCCGAGCTCGACGCGCTGATGAGCGGCGCCGTGCGCTCGCAGCTGATGGGCGAGGTGCCCATCGGCGTGCTGCTCTCCGGCGGGCTGGACTCCAGCGCCATCGCGGCCTACGTGCACAAGGCCGGCGCGCGGCTGAAGGCCTACAGCATCGGCTTTCCGGAGGTCAACGAGTTCGTCTTCTCGCGGGACGTGGCGCGCCAGTTCGAGCTGGACTACGTGGAGGTGATGCTCACGCAGGCCGAGCTGCGCGCGGGCATGGACACCGTGATCGGCCAGCTCGACGAGCCCATCGCCGACCCCGCCTGCTTCGCGCTCAGCCGCCTGTGCCAACGCATCCGCGAGGACGTGACCGTGGTGCTGTCGGGAGAGGGCGGCGACGAGATGTTCGCCGGCTACGGCCACCACACGCTGGCGCTGGAGCCCGGGCTCTCGCGCGATGCCGTGTTCGCGCACTTCTTCCACCAGAGCGCCAACAACCTGGACGCCAACACCTTCCTCGTCGACAAGGGCCTGCCGCCGCAGCACCTGCGGCTGCGCACGCACTTCGACCGCGCCGACACCGCGCTCAACGGCATGCAGGCCTTCGAACTGGCCAGCTGGATGCCCGAGAACCTGATGATGAAGGCCGACAAGGTGCTGATGGCGCACTCGCTCGAAGGCCGCTTCCCCTTCCTGGACCTGGACATCTGGCGCTTCGCGGCGCAGCTGCCGCAGGCGATGAAGCTGCCGCACGCGGGTTCGTCCAAGCATGTGCTGCGCCGGCTGATGGCGCCGCAGCTGCCGCGCTCGGTCATCGAGCGCCGCAAGATGGGCTTCACGGTGCCGCCGGCCTTCTTCCTGCAGACCCTGCAGGGCCGCCTGCGCGACGCCATCGACAGCCTGCGCGGCACGCCCGTGGCCGGCGTGCTGGACCTGGCCGCCATCGCCGCGCTGTTGCAGCGCTTCTACGGCGGTGAAGCGATGCCGGTGTTCAAGGTCTGGAACCTGGCCGTGCTGCTGCTGTGGTGGGCCGACGTCTACCCGCAGGTGAAGGCCGCGCCGGCCGTGCTGCAGCGCGCCCCGGCGTCCGGTGCGTCGCGCCGCAAGCTGGTGGTCTACACCGCGCTGGTGGGCGCCAAGGAGCCGCTGGCCAACCCCCTGGACGCGCTGCCGGCCGATGCCACGACCGACCTCGACATCGACTTCGTCTGCCTCACCGACAACCCCGCGCTCAGCTCGCCCGTCTGGCGCTTCATGCCCATCGGCCAGCGCCACCTGCCGCCGGAGAAGCTCTCGCGCCGGCCCAAGGCGCTGCCGCACGAGTACTTCCCCGAGGCCGAGTTCAGCCTCTACGTGGACAACACCGTGCGCTTCAAGCGCCTGCCGCAGGCCGCCGACCTGCATACGCAGCGGCCCTACCTGCTGCGCATGTTCCGCCACGGCGCGCGCACCGACCCGCAGCAGGAAGCCGGCGCCGTGGTGATGCTGGGCTACGAGGACGTGGACGTGGTCTGCCGCCAGATGGACTTCTACGCCGCGCAGGGGCCGCTCAGCGAAATCGGGCCGCTGTCCACCTGCACCGTGATCCTGCGCAGCCACCACCACCCGGTGGTCAAGCGCTTCGGCCAGACCTGGTGGGAAAGCCTGCTGGCCTTCAGCAAGCGCGACCAGCTCTCGGTGGACTACGCGCTGCGCGAGGCCGGCGCCGAGGTGGAACCCTTCGCCGGCGCCACGCACGACAACGACTGGCTCGACTGGCACGGCAGCCTGTCCTCGCGCCGCGTGAAGGCCAGCTTCGACGGCAAGCGTTATGCCTGGCTGCACCGCGACGACCCCGCCGCGCAGGCCGACCCGCGCGCCCACTTCCTGTCCACGCGCAGCAGCGAGAGCGACGACGCCGCCTATCTCAGAACCCCGGCGCTGCTGGAGTTCCTGTGCCACCAGCAGCACAGCAGCCTGGGGCAGCAGGTGTCGCCGCGGCGCGGCGTGGCGCCTGCGCTGCAGGGCCTGCTGGCGCCGTGGCGCGCCGCCGGGCGCCGCTTCCTGCTGGCCTGCGCGCAGGGCGGCACGGGTGAATTCGCCTTCACGGGCGCCGAGCACGATGCGGCGGCGCAGGCGCTGTCGATCTACCTGCATCCGGCCGCCGGTACCCGGCTGGACCTGCAGCCGACCGACCTGCGCGACGATGGCCGCGTCTGGAACACCGTGCAGCAGCCCTTCGACGTGCTGGTGCTGCTGGGCGTGGGCGCCGCGCAGCTGCCGGTGGCGCTGGAGAAGCTGCACCGGCTCCTGAGCCGCGAGCGCGGCGCGCTGGCGGTGGTGTTCGCCGATCCGCCCACGCTGCAGCACGCGGCCGAGCTG
Source organism: Rubrivivax sp. (assembly GCA_016790395.1). GTDB lineage: Bacteria > Pseudomonadota > Gammaproteobacteria > Burkholderiales > Burkholderiaceae_C > Rubrivivax. The sequence continues at coordinate 22,281 of JAEUPH010000222.1, forward strand.
GAACGCTGGCTGGCAGCGCAGTTCAGCGTGCACGCACAGGCTTCGCTGCAGGCCGGCTGGCACGATGGACGGCGCGAGCCGCTGCCGAACGCGGTGATGGGCATCGCCTGGGAACGCGTGCCGGTGCCGGCGGCGGCGCCGGCCGGCGGGTCGGCGGCGGAGGTGCCGGCATGACCCACCACGTGCTGTGCGACGGCGGCCTGTCCAACCGCCTCAATGCGCTGATCTTCGCGCTCATCCTGAAGCGCCGCCACGGGCATGACTGGCGCATCGCCTGGCCGGTGAACAACTGGTGCGGCGCGCCCTTCGAGAGCCTCTTCGACTGCGCGCTGCCGCATGACGAGCGCGACATCGCCAGCTTCAAGCTCAACGAGCACCGCCACCTGCTGGTGATGCACGAGAACCAGGTCGGCTTCGACCCCGCACGGCTGGTGCTCAACCGCGGCCTGGCCGGTCATGCCGAGTACGAACGGCTGCTGGCCTCGCACCCCAGCGTCGTCTACTACAACTCGCTGCTGCCGCCCTTCGTGGGCGAGGCCGAGGTGAAGGACGCGCTCACGCTGCTCAAGCCGGCGCCGGCGGTGGCCGAGCGCGCCGCCGCCTTCATCCGCCAGCACGGCATCGACCGCGGCTGGCTGGGCCTGCACATCCGCAAGTCCGACTTCGGCCATGCCGTGGACGACGCGGCGCTGTTCGAACAGGCCAAGGCCAGCCCGCGCCGCATCTTCGTGTGCAGCGACGACGCCGAGGTCAACCGCCGCTTCGCCACGCTGCCGCACTGCGCCGTGTTCGAGAAGACCGCCTTCCCCGAGAAGCTGGACGGCGGCGCCGGCTGGCAACAGTGGACGACCGACGGCGAAGGCCGCCGCTTCCCCTTCAACATCACGCGCGGCGCGGCCTCGGTGATCGAAGGCTTCGTCGACCAGCTCATCCTCTCCCAGACCGAGGTGGTGGCCACCTCGGGCTCCACCTTCCAGGCCCTGGCGCGCCTCTTCGGGCGTTGCGGCTGGTTCACCCCGGGGGCCGCTGCCCCTGCCACCCCCCGCCCACCCGAGACCGCCCCGATGAACACCGTGACCCAGGCCCCCGCCGAGCGCCCCGTGACGCAGCAGGAGCTGTTCGACCTGCTCAACCTGCTGCGCCCCTGGCAGATGATCAGCGACGTGAAGCTGCGCATCGGCTCCGACGCCGACGGCGGCTACGTCATGCCTTCATCGTCACGGCGCAGCAATGCCGTGCTGTCCATCGGCATCGGCAACGAGGTGAGCTTCGACGGCGACCTGGCGCGCCTGGGCGCCCGGGTGATCCAGTTCGACCACACCATTGCCGGCGCGCCGCTGGAGCACCCCAACATCGAGTTCCACCGCAAGGGCTGGGGCGTGCGCGACGAGGGCGATTTCGTCAGCCTGGCCTCGATGGTGGCGATGCTCGACTGGAGCACGGCGCAGCACCCGATCCTGAAGTTCGACACCGAAGGCGCCGAGTGGGACTGCCTGGCCGGCGCCCGCACCGAAGACCTGGAGCGCTTCGAAGTGCTGACCGGCGAGTTCCACGACTTCCACAAGCTCGTGAACCGCGATCACTTCGACCGCGTGCACGCCGTGTTCAGCAAGCTCAACGCCACGCACCGCGTCATCCACATGCACGCCAACAACGCCGGCGGCATGGTCATGCTGGGCGGTATCCCCTTCCCGCGCCTGCTGGAACTGACTTTCATGCGCAAGCGCTCGGCCTCGTTCCATGGCCACTCCAGCGAACCCATCCCGGGCCCGCTGGACCGGCCCAACGTGCCGCAGCTGCCGGACCTGTACCTGCGCGCGTTCTGAGGCGCGGCCTCAGGATCAGGACGCGCTGGCCACGATGCGCAACTGAACCGCGGCCGAGCCTGCGGCGCTGGGCTCGCCCAGCCGCGGCTGCGGCACGCCACGTTCGCGCAGGTGCTTCTGCACCTGCGTCGCGCGCTGCAACGCCAGCGGCGTGGCGCCGGCCTTGTCGTCCGGTGCCGACAGCACCGACACGCGCGCATGGGGGCGCCGGCGCAGGCTCTCGGCCACCTTGTTCAGCACGGCGGCCAGCGCGGGCTTGACCTCGCTCTTGCCGGCGTCGAAGCAGAACTCGCGCGGCACGTCCACCGCCAGCGTGCCGTCACCCAGCTGGCGGATGGTCACCGGCGTGCCGCGGAAGAAGGAGTCCAGCCACTGCTGTTCCACCGTCAGCGTGGCGGCCGCGGCGGTGCGCGCTTCGGCCGCATGGGCCGGCGCTGCGCTGGCCGCGGGTGCGGCGGCGGCCGGCGGCGTTTGCGTGGCCGCGGCGGGCCGCGGTGCGACGACCACCGGCCCCGGCGCCGTCGGCGGCGTGCTGCGCGGCGGCGGTGCCGTCGAACAGGCAGCGAGCAGGACCGTCAGTGAGGCGGCGAAGCGAATTCGGAGCGAAGCGGGCATGTCGCCAGCGTAGCGTGCCGGGCGACGGGCCGGCAACACGATGTGACGCCCGGGCTATCATTGGGTCTAGGTCGGCAGTTCACCCAGGCGTTGCCGCGTGGTTCCCCACCACGAGCTAAACCTGCCATGAAGACGCTTGTGTACACGGCCTCCCATGCACCCGCATGCGCCAGGCCGGAAGTCGGCAACCCCCGGCGCCCTGCACCTCAGGGTTCCCACGCGCATGACCGTGCCGGAGACCCGCCATGTCCCGTGAAGTCATTTCCCTGTCCGTGCCCGATGTGTCGGCCTTTGCCCGCGCCCTGGGCCGTTCGCTCACCGAGCGCCACGCCCGAAAGCCCGAACCGCCGGGCCATGTGGAGTTGCTGAACCTGCTGGCGCGCGCCGCCGGGCAACGCAACTTCCAGGCGCTGCGCGCTGCACCGCCTCCACCGCCAGTGGCCACCGCCTCCGGGGCGCCGGCATCGCTCAGCGACAACGCGCGCAAGGCACTGGGCCAGTTCGATGCGCAAGGCCGTCTGGTGCGCTGGCCGGTGAAGTTCAGCGTGCAGCGCCTGGTGGTGTGGGCGCTGTGGACGCGCTTCGACGGCCGCCGCCTCTACACCGAGAAGGAAGTGAACGCCGTGTTGAAGGACGCCAATGCCTTCGGCGACCACGTGACGCTGCGCCGCGAGCTCATCAACCACCGGCTGATGTCGCGCAAGAGCGACTGCAGCGAGTACCGCAAGCTGCCCGCGCGGCCCGACGCCGAGACGCGCGCGCTGCTGGCGGCCTGGCGCGCGAAGTCCCGCGGCGCATGAACGAAGGCCCCGCCCCGGCGCGAACCGGGGCGGGGCCTTCAGGCCGTGATCGTCAGATCAGCGGCGTCTGGTTGCGCAGCAGCTCGTCGTCGGTCGCGCCCGGCAGCCGGCCGGCCGTCACCGCACCGGTGACCACCCGCTCGGCCGGGGCCTCGGCCGCCGTGCTGCCCACCAGGTCGGCCGGCGCCGCGGCGAGCAGGTCGCCCAGGGCCGGGGTGGCCTCGGCGCCCTTGGCGAACCACACGTCGGTCATCTCGGCGCTCGTGCCGTCGGCCTTCGTGTAGCTGCCCACCATGCCCAGCAGGTTGCCGTTGTCGGTGGCCGTGCCCTTGGTGAAGTCGAGGTTGAGCTCGACCACGCCCACGTCCAGCAGGCCCTTCAGCTCGCCGGCGTCGGTCTGGCCGTCGGCGTCGGCGTCCACCCAGACGCGCAGCTCGCCGTAGGCGGCGTCGGCGGCGTTGACCGTGCCGTCGCCGTTGCTGTCGAGCTGGCCCAGGGCGGCGAAGCCGTTGCCGGCGCGCTGGCCGTTGGCCAGCTGCGTGGCGCCGCCGAAGAGCTCGGTGCCGTCGTCGATGCTGCCGTTGCCGTTGAGGTCACGCACCAGCAGGCCGTCGCCCGCACCCACCCAGCCGGTGGCCGTGGCGGTGCCGGTGGCGCCGACGTCGAACTGCACGCCGGCCGAGGCCGCCAGCGTCCGCACGCCGTTGCCGTCCAGGTCCAGCACGATGGGCGTCACGCCCTGCAGCGCGGCGAACTGCGCCGTGCTCATGGCCGCCCAGTCCTCGCCCTCGAAGGCGTTGTACTGGGTCATGCTCATCGCCGCCAGGTCGGCCGTCTCGAAGGCCGCCACCTGTTCGGTGGTCAGCGCGACGATCTGGTCGGCCGTCAGCGCCTGCGCCTGTGCCGTGGTCAGCGCGACGATCTGCGCCGTCGTCAGCTCAGGCACCACCGTGTCGGCGATCGACACCAGCTGCGCCGTGGTCAGCGCCGCGAACTGCGTCGTGCCCAGGGTCTGCCAGTCATCGGTGGTGAAGCTGGCCAGCTGGTCCGTCGTCAGCGCCGCCACCTGGCTCGCCGTGAAGGCGTTGACCTGGGCCGAGCTGAGCGCGTCGAGCTGGTCCGTCGTCAGCGCAGCGATCTGCGCCGAGCCGAAGGCCTGCAGCGTGGTCGACGTGAGGCCGCCGAGGTCGGCACTGTCCAGCGCGCCCATCTGCGCCGTGGTGAAGGCGGCGATCTGCGCTGTCGTCATGGCGTTGAACTGGTCGCTGGCCAGCGCGTCGATGACCGCCGTGCCGAAGGCGCGCACCTGGGCCGTGGTGAAGGCCGCGAGGTCCACCGTGTCCATGGCTGCCACCTGCGCGGCGCTCAGGCTGCCGACCTGGCTCACGCTCAGCGCGCGGATCTGGTCGCTGCCGAAGGCCGAGAGGTCGGCGCCGGTGAGGGCGTCGAGCTGGCCGCTGGTGATGGCCGCCACCTGCGCCGTGCCCAGGATGGACAGCTGCGCGGTGCTGAACTCGCCGAACTGCGTGCTCGTGAAGGCCGCGATCTGCGCCGTCGTCATGGCGGCGAGGTCACGCGTCTCGATGAGTCCGATGTCGGCCGTGTCGATGGCTCGCACCTGCGCCGTGGTCAGCGCCGCGGCCTGCGCCGTGGTCAGCGCCTGCAGGGCGTCGGTGGACAGCGCCGCGATGGCCGCCGTCGACAGGGCACGCACCTGGGCGGTGGAGAGCACCGCCAGGTCGGCGGTCTGGAAGGCCGCGGCCTGCGCCGTGTTGAACGCGCCGATCTGGCCCGAGGTCATGGCGGCGAACTGCGTCGTCGTGAAGGCGGCCACGTCGCTGGCGCTCATGGCGTTGATCTGGCCGACGCTCAGGCTGGACACCTGGCGCGTGGTGAGGCCGGCCTGCTGCGCGTCGGTCAGCGAATTGAGCTGGTCACCCGTGAAGGCGGCCACCTGCGTCACGCTCATGGCGGCGAGGTCGGTGCTGTCCAGCGCGTGCAGGTTGGCCGTGGCCAGGGCCCGCACCTCGGCCGTCGTCAGCGCCACCACCTGGGCGCTGGTCAGCGCCGCGATGGACTCGCTGGACAGCGCGGCGATGCCGGCCGTCGTGAAGGCCCGCACCTGCGCGGTGGACAGCGCCTGCAGGTCGGTGCTGGTCAGCGTGCTGACCTGCGCCGTCGTCAGGTTGGCGATCTGCGCCGTGGTGAGCGCGGCGAACTGCGTCGTGGAGAGGGAGTTCAGGTCGTCACTGGCCAGCGCCTTGATCTGCGCCGTGCCGATGGCCGCCACCTGCGCGGTGGACAGCACCGCCAGCTGGGCCGTGGTCAGCGCGTCGATCTGCGCCGAGGTCATGGCGCGGATCTGCGCCGTGGTCATGGCCGCGATGTCGGCCGTCTGCATCTGCGCCAGGTCGGCGTTGTCGATGGCCACGATCTGGCTCGTCTTCAGCGCCGCCACCTGCTCGGTGGTGAGCGCCTGCAGCTGTGCCGCCGTCATCGAGGCGATGGCCGCCGTGCCGAAGGCCTTGATCTGGTCGGCCGAGAGCGCCGCCAGGTCGGTGGTCTCCAGCACCGAGACATGGGCCGTGTCCAGGCCGGCGATCTGCGCGGTTTCCAGCACCTGGAACTGCGCCGAGCTCAGCGTGTTCAGCGTGGCCGTCGTCAGCGCATTGAGCTGCGCGGTGGACAGCGCGGCCAGCTGCGTGTCGGTGAGCGTGGTGAACTGCGCCGTGGTCAGCGACTGCATCTGCAGCGTGCTCAGGCCGGGCAGCTGCGAGGCCGTGAAGGCGGCCAGGTCGGCCGTCTGCATCTGCGCCAGGTCGGCGCCCTGGATGGCGCGGATCTGCGCCGTGGTCAGGGCCGCGGCCTGGGCCGTGGTGATGGCCTGCAGCTGGCCGGCGCTCAGCGCCTCGATGGCGGCGGTGGACAGGCCGCGGATCTGCGTCGCCGTCAGCGACGCGAGGTCATCGGTGTCCATGGCCACGATCTGGGCGGTGGTCAGCGCGCCCAGCTGCGTGGCGCTGAACGCGGCGAATTCGCTCGTGCCCAGCGTGGCCAGCTTGGTCGGGTCGATGGCCGCCAGTTGCGTGGTCGTGAGACCGGCCAGGATGGTGTCGCTCAGTGCCGTGAGCTGCGCCGTGGTGAGTGCGGCCACCTGCGCCGTGCCGAAGGCGGCGAACTGGGCCGGCGTCAGCGCGTTGAGGTCATCGCTTTCCATCGCCGCCAGCACCGTGGTGCCGATGGCGCGCAGCTGTGCGGCCGTGAGCGAGCCCATCTGCGTCGTCGTCCAGGCGGCACCCAGCTCGGTGGTCAGCGCCGAGATGGCGGCCGTGGACAGCGCCGCGACCTGCGTGCCCTGCAGGGCCGCCCAGTCGTCGGTGTCCATGGCGGCCACCTGCGAGGCGGCCAGGCCGGTGATCTGCGTGGCCGTGAGGGCCTGCCACTGCGCCGTGGTCAGCGTCGTGAGGTCGGCATCGTCGATGGCGCGCAGCTGCGCCGAGTTCAGCGCCGCCAGCTGCGTGGTGCCCCAGGCACTGAGCTGACCGGTCGTGAGCTGGCTCACTTGCGTCGCCGTGAGCGCGGCCACCTGCGTGGTGGTCAGCACGTTGAGGTCGTCGGACTCCAGCGCCGCCACCTGGCTGGCGGTCAGCGCGCGAAGCTGGCCGGTGGTCAGCCCGCGCACCTGCGAGGTGGACAGCGCCGTGATGACCGCGTCGGACAGCGAGGCGATGGCCGCGGTGCCGATGGCCGCCACCTGCGTGGTGCTCAGCAGCGACAGGTCATCGGTGCCCAGCGCCGCGGCCTGGCTGGCCGTCATGTAGGGCAGCTGGACCGTGGTCAGCGACTGGAACTGCGCGCTGTCCATCGCGGCCAGGTCGCCCGCTTCCAGCGCGCCCACCTGGGCGCCCGTGAGGGCCTGCACCTGGGTCGTGGTGAGCGCGGCCACCGAGGCCGAGGTCAGCGCGACGATGCTGTCGGTCGACAGCGCCGCCACCTGTGCCGTGCCCAGCGCCCGCAGGTCGGCGCTTTCGAAGGCGGCCACCTGTTCGTCGGTGAGCTTGGCGATCTGGCGCGTCGTCAGCGCGGCCACCTGGGCCGTGCCCAGGGCGGCGAAGTCAGCCGCTTCCATGGCCACGATCTGCGCCGTGCCCAGGGTCTGGATCTGCGCCGTCGTCAGCGCGGCGATGCCGGCGGTGGTGAGCGCGGCCAGCGCGGCACCGCTCAGCGAGCCGATGGTGCCCGTGCCCAGGGCCTGCAGCGAGGCCGTGCCCAGGCTGGCAGCCTGCGTGTCAGTGATGGCGGCCACCTGCGAAGCCAGCAGCGCGGCGAAGCCGGCCGTGGACAGCGCGGCGAGGTCGTCGGCGTCGAGTTGCGAGATCTGTGTCGTCGTCAGCGCCCGCACCTGGTCGGTGCCCAGCGCGGCCATCGCCGCGGTGGTGAAGGCCGAGAGCTGCTCGGCGGCCAGGGCCCGCAGCTGCCGCGAGCTGAGCGCGGCGATGTCGGCGGTTTCCATGCCGGCGATCTGGTCACCCGTCAGCGCGGCGATCTGGCGCGTGGACAGCGCCGCGAACTGCGCCGTGCCCAGCGCGGCCAGCGAGGCCGCGGACAGGTTGGCCAGCGGCGTGGCGCCGATGGCAGCGGCCTGCGTGGCCGTCAGCGCGGCGATCTGGCCCGTGGCCAGACCGGCCAGCTGGTCGGCCGTCAGCGCAGCGATCTGCGCCGTGCCCAGCGTGGCCAGGTCGGCCGTCTGGATGGCGGCGAAGGCCGAGGCGTCGAGCAGCGCGATCTGGCTGGAGGTGAGCGAGCCCAGCTGGACGCTGTCCATCGCCACGATGGCGGCGGAGGTCAGCGCGGCCAGTGCGTCTGCGCCCAGCGCGCGCAGCTGGGCGGTGCCCAACGCGGCGATGTCGGCCGTCTCCATGGCGGCGATCTTGTCGGCGCCGAGGCTGGCGAACTGGGCCGAGGTGAGCGCGGCGAACTGCCCGGTGCCCATCGCCACGAAGTCTTCCTGCTCCAGCGCCGCGAGCTGCGCCGTGGTGAGCTTGTTGACCTGGTCGGTGCCCAGCGCGGCCACCTGGCCGGTGGTGAGCGCGGCGATCTGCGCGTCGGACAGCGTGCGCAGCTGCGCCGAGCTGAAGGCGGCGAGGTCGGCCGTCTCGAGGCCAGCGACCTGGTCCTCGGTCAGCGCGGCGATCTGCGCCGTGCGCAGCGCGGCGAACTGGCCGGTGCCCATCGCGTTCAGGTGCTCGGCGTCCAGCCCGGCCAGCAGGCCCGTGTCGAGGCCGGCCACCTGCGCGGTGGTCAGCGCGGCCATCTGCGCGGTGGTCAGCGCGGCCAGGCCTTCAGCGGCCAGCGCGTTGATCTGCGCCGTGCCCAGCGCGGCCAGGTCGGCCGTCTGCATCGAGGCCAGGTTGTCCTTCACGATGGCGGCCACCTGGTCCACCGAGAGCACGGCGGCCTGCGCGGTGGTCAGCGCGGCCAGCGCGTCGGTGCTCAGCGAGGCCATGGTCTCGGCCGACAGCGCGCGCGCCTGGGCCGTGCCCAGCGCGGCGAGGTCGTTCGCCTCCAGCACCGCGGCCTGCGCCGAGGTGAGGGCGGCGATCTGCGCCGTGGTCATGGCCTGGTACTGCGCCGTGGTGAAGGCGGCCACGCTGGTCGGGTTCAGCTCGGCGAACTGCGCCGTCGACAGCGAGGCGATCTGGCGCGAGGTCAGCGCGCCCAGTTGCGTGGAGCTGAGGTAGTCGATCTGGTCGGCCGACATGGCCGCCAGTTGCGCCGTCGTGAAGGCGGCGATGTCACGCGACTCCATCACCTGCAGCACGCTGTCGGTGAGGGCGGCCACCTGCGCGGTGCTCAGCGCGGCCACCTGGGCCGTGCTCAGCGCGACGATGGCGCTGCTGGACAGCGAGTTCAGTGCATCCGTGGTGAAGGCCCGCACCTGGGCCGTGCTGAGCGCGGCGATGACGGCCGTCTCCAGCGTGGCCGCCTGGCTGGCGGTGAGTGCGGCGATCTGCGCGGTGGCCATGCCGGCGTACTGCGTGGTGCCGAAGGCGGCCTGCGCCACCGGATCCAGCGCCGCCAGCTGTTCGCTGGTGAAGGCGCCGAACTGCTGCGTGCTCAAGGCCAGCAGCTGGTCGCTGGTGAGCGCGGCGATCTGCGAGCTGTCGAAGGCGCGCAGCTGGGCCGTGCTCATGGCGGCGAAGTCAGCGGACTCGATGGCCGCCACCTGGGCGCCGGTGAGCGCACGCACCTGGTCGGTGACGAGCGCGGCCACCTGCGCCGAGGACAGCGCGATGATGTTGGCTTCGGTCAGCGCGGCCACGCTGGCCGTGGCCAGGTGACGCAGCTGTGCCGTGGACAGCGCGCCGAGGTCGGCGGCCTGCATCGAGGCGGCCTGCGCCGCGGTGAGCGCGGCCACCTGGGCGCTGGTGAGGGCGGCGAACTGCGCCGTGCCCATGGCGGCCAGGTTGTCGGGGTCGATGGCGGCCAGCTGGGCCGTGGTGAGCGCGGCCACCTGGCGTGTCGTCAGGTTGGCCAGCTGGGCCGTGGACAGCACGGTCAGCTGCGAGACGTCGATGGAGGCGATCTGCGCCGTGGTCATGGCGGCCAGGTCGGCCGTCTGCAGCGCCAGCAGCTGGTCATCGGTGAGCGCGGCGATCTGGTCGGTGCGCAGCGCCGCGGCCTGGGCCGTGGTGATGCCGGCCACCGCCTCGGCGGAGAGCTGCGCCACGTTGGCGTCGGACAGCGAGCGCAGCTGCGCCGTGCCCAGCGCGGCCACGTCGGCGCTCTGCAGCGCCGCGGCCTGCGCGGCCGTCAGCGCGGCCACCTGGGCCGTGGTGAAGGCGGCGTACTGCAGCGTCGTCATGCCGGCCAGCGCGTCGGGGTCGAGCGCGGCGATCTGCGCCGTCGTCAGCACCCCCACCTGGCGGGTGGTGAGCGCGCCGAGCTGCGCGGTGTCGAAGGCCGTAAGCTGCGTGGGCGAGAGCGCCGCCAGCTGCGGCAACCCGATGGCGGCCACGTCGGCCGTCTGCATGGCGGCCAGCTGTTCGGCCGTGAAGGCGGCCATCTGCGCGGTGGTGAGGCCGCCGACCTGCGAGGTCGTCAGCGCGGCCACGGCCGTGGCCGACAGCGCGGCCACGGTGTCCACGCCCAGCGCACGCAGCTGCGTGAGGCTCAGCGCGGCCACGTCGTTGCCTTCCAGCGCGGCGGCCTGGGCGGTGGTCAGCGCGGCCAGCTGCGCCGTCGTCATGGCGGCGTACTGGGCCGTGCCCAGCGCGGCCAGGTCGTCGGGTTGCAGCGAGGCGATCTGCAGCGTGGTGAGCGCGGCGATCTGGCGTGTCGTCAGGTTGGCCAGCTGCGCGGTTTCCAGCGCGTCGAGCTGGGCGGTGGACAGCGCGGCGATCTGCGCCGTGCCGAACACGGCCAGGTCACGCGTCTCGAAGCCCTGCATCTGCTCGGCCGACAGCGCGGCCAGCTGGGCCGTGGTGAGGCCGGCGATGGCGTCGGTCGCCAGCGCGGCGATGGAGCCCTGCGTCAGCGCGGCGATGGCGTCGCTGGCCAGCGCACGCACCTGGGCCGAGCCCAGCACGGCCACGTCGGCGCTTTCCAGCGCGGCGGCCTGCGCCGAGGTGATGGCGGCCATCTGCGTGGTGGACAGCGCATCGAACTGCGCCGTGGACAGCGCGGCCAGCGCATCAGGCGCCATGCCCGCGATCTGGTCGGCACCCCAGCCGGCGACGGCGTTGGCGCCCAGCGCGGCGAGTTGCTCGGTGGTGAAGGCGGCGAACTGCACCGAGCTCATGGCGGCCACCTGGGCCGTGCTGAGCGCGGCCACGTCGGCCGTCTGCATGCCGGCCACCTGGTCGACGGTGAGCGCGGCCATCTGGGCCGTGGTCAGCGCGGCGGCCTGGGCCGTGGTCAGACCCTGGATCACTTCCACCGTGGCGGCGGCCAGGGTGGCGCCGTCGATGGCGCGCAGCTGCGCCGTGGAGAGCGCGGCGATGTCGGCGCTCTGCAGTTCGGCGGCCTGCGCGGTGGTGATGGCGCCCAGCTGGGCCGTGGACAGCGCCTGGAACTGCGCCGTGGTCAGGCCGGCCAGGTTGCTGGCGGACAGGCCCGCCACCTGCGAGGTGGTCAGCGCGGCGACCTGCGCCGTGCCGAGCTTGGACATCTGGTCGGCGTCGAGCGCGGCCAGCTGGGCGTCACCCAGCGCGCGCACGGCGGCGGTGCTCAGCTGCGCCAGCTGGGCGCTGCTGAGGCCGGCGAGGTCGGCACCGTCGATGGCGGCGGCCTGCGTGCCCGAGAGCGCGGCCAGCTGGGCCGTGGTGAGCGCGGCGATCTGCGCCGCGTCGAACGTGGCCAGCGATTCGGTGTCGAGCGCGGCCACCTGGGCGGTGCGCAGCGCGGCGATGTCAGCCGTCTCCATGCCGGCCACCTGGGCCGTGGTGAGGGCGGCGATCTGCGCTGTCGTCAGCGCCTGCGTCTGCGCCGTGGACAGGGCGGCGATCTTGTCGGCCGCCAGCGCGTCCACCTGCGCCGTGGTCAGCGCGGCCAGCTGGGCCGTGCCGAGCGCGGCGAACTGGGTGGCGTCCAGCGCGCCGAGCTGGGCGTCGCTGAACACGCGCACCTGGGCCGTGGTGAGCGCGGCGATGTCGGCCGTCTCCAGCAGCGCCATGGTGGCGGTGCCCAGCGCGGCGATCTGCGCCGTGGCCAGCGCGGCCATCTGCGCCGTGGTGAAGCCCACCACGGTGTCCGGGGCCAGCGAGGCGAAGTTGGCGGCCGACAGCGCGGCCAGCTGCGCCGTGCTCCAGGCGGCCAGGTCTTCCGAACCCATGGCGGCGAACTGCGTGCCGGTGAGCGCGGCCACCTGCGCCGTGGTCATGGCGGCGAAGTGGGCGGTGCCCAGCGAGCCGATGTCGTCGGCGTCGAAGCGGGCGATCTGCGCCGTCGTCAGCGCGCGCACCTGCGCCGTGGTGAGGGCGGCGAACTGGTCACCGGTGAGGGCGTCGATCTGCGCGTCGCGCAGCACCGCCACCTGGGCCGTGCCGAGGGCGGCCAGGTCGGCCGTCTCCATCTGGGCCAGGTCGCCGGCTTCCAGCGCACGCACCTGGGCCGTGGTCAGCGCCGCGGCCTGCGCGGTGGTGAGCGCGGTCACCTGGTCGGCCGTGAAGGCTTCGATCTGGGCGGTCTTCAGCGCGGCCACCTGGGCCGTGGTCATGGCGGCGACATGGTCGCCGTCGAGCTGGCTCACCTGCTCGGTGGTCATCGCCGCCACCTGGGCCGTGCCCAGGCGCGAGAACTGCGCCGTGGTCATGGCGTTGAGCTGCGACGGGTCCATGGTGGCGATCTGCGCCGTCGTCATGGCGCTCACCTGGCCGGTGGCCAGGCTGCCCAGCTGCTCGGCCGACAGGGCCGCCAGCTGCGCGCTGCTCAGGCTCAGCACCTGCGCGCTGGTGAGCGCGGCCAGGCTGGCGGTGGACAGCGACGCGAGGTCCTCGAGGTCGATGGCGCGCAGCTGCGCCGTGGTCAGCGCGGCGGCCTGCGCCGTGGTCAGCGCAGCGACGTGGTCACCGTTGAGCGCGGCCATGTTGGCCGTGCTGAGCAGGCGGATCTGCGCCGTGCCCAGCGCGGCCAGGTCGGCGGCGTCCAGCGATGCGGCCTGCGCCGTGGTGAAGGCCGGGATCTGCAGCGTGGTCATGGCGGCGAACTGCGCCGTGCCCATGGCTGCCAGGTTGGAGGCATCCATGCCCGCGATCTGCGTGCCGGACAGCGCTGCCATCTGGGCGCTGGTGAGGCCGCCCAGCTGGGCCGCCGAGAGCGCGTTGAGCTGTGCCGTCGTCAGGCCGGCGATCTGTGCCGTGGTCAGCGCACCGATCTGCGCGCTGGACAGGCTGCCGAAGTCCTCGGGGTTCAAGGCCTTGACCTGCGTGACCGTCAGCGCGCGCAGCTGCGCCGTGCCGAAGGCCGCCACCTGGTCGGCTTCCAGCGCCTGCACCGTGGCCGTGGCCAGGGCACGCACGGCGGCCGTGCTGAGCGCGGCCAGGTCGGCCGTCTGCAGCGCAGCGGCCTGGCCGCTGTGGATGGCGCCCACCTGCGCGGTGGAGAAGTTGGCGTAGGCGGCGGTGCCCAGCTGCGCCAGGTCGGCCGGGTCCATGCGCGAGATCTGCGCGCTGGTGAGCGCCGAGCTCTGGGCCGTGGTCATGGCCGTCAGCTGCGCCGTGGTCAGCGCGTCGAGCTGCGTGCTGGTGAGCGCGGCGATCTGCGCCGTGGTCAGCGTGGCGAAGCTGGCCGAGGCGATGGCGGCCAGGTCCTCGTTCTCGAGGGCCTTGATCTGCGCCGTGGTCAGCGCGCGCAGCTGGTCGGTGGTCAGCGCGGCCACCGACTCGGTGTCCAGCGCGGCGATGCTGGCGGTGCGCAGGCCACCGATCTGGCTGGCGCGGATGGCCGTCAGGTCCTCGGTGGTGAGCACCTGGGCCTGGTCGCTGCTCAGGCCGGCCAGCTGTGCCGAGGTGAGCCCGGCGTACTGCGTGGTGCCCAGGGCCACCAGCGTGTCGGTGCCCAGGCTGGCGATCTGGCCGCTGGTGAGGCCGGCCACCTGGGCGGTGGTGAGGCGGTTCAGGTCGGCGGTGCTGAAGGCCGCGAACTGCGCCGTGCTCATCGCACCCAGCTGGTTGGAGCGCAGCGCGTCGATCTGGTTGTTCGTCAGCGCGACGATGTCGTCGGTGCCCAGCACGCGGATCTGCGCCGTCGACAGGCCGGCGATCTGCGCCGTGGTCAGCGCCGCGATCTCGGCACTGGTGAGGCTGCCGATGTAGCCCGTGCCCACGCCGCCGATCTGGCTGCCGCCCATGGAGCCGGTGTTGCCGCCGGTGATGGCGGCCAGCTGCGCGGTGGACAGGGCGCCCAGCTGCGCGGAGGAGAAGGCGCTGGCGGCGCCGGAGACGGCGGCCAGCATGTCGGTCGTCAGCGCGGCCAGCACCGAGGGCCGCAGCGCGGCCAGGTCGGCGGTCTCGAAGGCCGAGAAATCAGCCGTGCCGATGGCGCGGATCTGCAGCGCCGTCAGGCCCTGCACCTGCAGCGTGGACAGGGCGTTCAGCTCGGTGCTGCCCAGCGCCGCCAGCGCGGCCGTGCCCACGGCGCCGATCTGGGCCGAGCCCAGCGCGCCCCAGTCGGCGGCCTGCAGGCCGGTGATCTGGGCCGAAGTCAGCGCGCCCACCTGGGCCGCCGACATGGCGGCGAACTGCGCCGTGCCGAAGTTGTTGATGCCGCTGCCCATGGCAGCCAGCTGCGTGCCGCTCAGGCCCGCCACCTGGGTGGACCCCATGGCGGTGAGCTGGCCAGCGGTGAGCGCGTTCACCTGCGCCGTCGTCAGGTTGCTGATCTGGGAGCCGCTCATCACCGCGATGTCCGCGGTGTCCAGCGAGGCGATGTCGGTGCCCAGCGCGCGCGCTTGCGCGGCGGTGAGCCCGCGCACCTGGGCGCTGGTCAGCGCGGCCACTTCAGCGCCGGTGAGCGAGTCGATGACCGCGGTGGACAGCGCGGCGACCTGCGCCGAGGACAGCGAGGCGTAGGAACCGGCGGCCACGGCGTCGAACTGCGCCGTGGTCAGCGCGGCCATGCCGGCAGGCGTGAGCGTCAGGATGTCGTCGGAGGTCAGCGCCGTGCCCAGCGCGGCCAGCGAGGTCGGGGCGAGGGCGTTGATCTGGGTGGAGGTCAGCACGCCCAGGTCGGCGGTGAGGCCGGCCATCTGGGCCGTGGACAGGCTGGCCAGCTGCGCGGTGGTGAGCGCGGCCAGGTTCGTGGTCGTCAGGCTGTCCAGGTCGGCGGCGTCCAGGCCGTCGAGCTGGCTGGCGCTGAGCGAGCGCAGCTGCGCCGTGGTCAGCGCGTTGAGCTGTTCGCTGGTGAAGGCGCCCAGCTGGGCGCTGGAGATGGCCTGCAGGCGGGTCGTGCCCAGGGCCTGCAGGTCGGTGCTGTCCAGACCGGCCAGCGCCGCGGTCGCGATGGCGCGCAGCTGGGCCGTGCTCATGGCGGCCAGCTGGGTACTGCTGAGGGTGGCGATGTCACCGCTGTCCAGGCCGGAGATCGCGCCCGTGCTCAGCGTGGCCAGCTGCAGCGTGCTCATGCCGGCGATGTCGGCCGTGCCCAGCGTGGCGCCGTAGGCCTGGCCCAGCGAGGCCACCTGCGCGGTGGACAGTGCCGCCAGCTGGGCCGAGGTGATGGTGTCCAGCTGCGCCAGCTGGCCGGTGGACATGGCGGCCACCTGCGTGGGCGACAGCGCCTCGATCTGTGCCGAGGTGAGGCCGGCCACCGCGCTGGTGCCCAGCGCGCGGATCTGCCCGGTGCTCAGCACGGCCAGGTCGGCGGTCTCGAAGCCCACCGACTGCGTGCCGCGCAGCGCGGCCAGTTGCGTGGTGGACAGCGCGGCCACCTGGGCCGTGCTCAGCGCACCCAGGTCGCCCGATTCGATGGCGGCCACCTGGCGCGTGCTCAGCGCGGCGATCTGCGCCGTGCCGAAGCCGGCGAAGGCGGCGCTGGACAGCGCCGCCACCGCGGCCGTGCCCAGGGCGGCGAGCTGCGCCGACGAGAAGGCGGCCACGTCGGACGAACCCAGCGCGTTGACCTGGGCCGTGCCCAGGCCGGCGATCTGCGCCGTGGTCAGCGCGGCGATCTGGTGCGTGCCCAGGGCCTGCACCTGGGCCGAAGTCAGCGCACCGAGCTGGGCCGTGCCCAGGGCCGCGACGGAGGCCGTCGACAGGGCCGTGAGGTCCGCCGATTCGATGGCTTGCACCTGCGCCGTGCTCAGGCGGGCCAGCTGCGAGGTGGACAGCGAGCCGATCTGCGAGGAGGTGAGCGCGGCCATGTCGGCGGTGCTCAGGGCGCCGATCTGGCTGGTCGCCAGGCCGCGCAGCGCGGTGGTGGACAGGGCCGCCACCTGGTTCGATTCCAGCGCCGAGATCTGCGCCGTGGCCAGGCCGCCGATCTGCGCACTGCTGAACGCGGCCACGGCCGTGGTGCTGAGCGCGGCGTAGTCGGCCGAGTCGATGGCGCGCAACTGCGTCGTCGACAGGGCCTGCACCTGCGTGGCGACGAAGGCGCCGACCTGGGCCGAGCTCATGGCCGCCAGCTGGTTCGTCGCAAAGGCCTGCACCTGGCTGGCGGTGAAGGCGCTCACGTCCGCCGGCTGGAAGGCCGCGAACTGCGAGGTGCCCAGGGCGCGCAGGCCCAGCGTGGGGATGGCGGGGATCTGCGTCCCCGTCAAGGCAGCGATCTGAGCCGTGCTGAAGGCCGCCCAATCTTCCGTCGTGAAGCCGGCGATCTGGGCCGTCGAGAGGACGGCGATCTGCGCGGTGGTGTAGTTGGGGATCAGGGTGGCCATGTGCAGGTTCCTCGATGTGGACGCGCCCGAAGAGGGCGGGTAGGTGGGCACGGAAACCCCACCTACCGATTCATGTCCGTCGGTATCGGAACTGCAGCGAACTAACTTGAGCGGCCGGCCTGTTCAACTGGGGGCCAAAAGGGCGTCTGTTCGACACGCCTTGTCACCGGCCTGGGTGGCAGCCAGAGCGCCTGTCGGCAGCGGCCCGCCGAACTTGAGGCGCGCGCGCAAAGAAAGACGCCCTGCATGGGCAGGGCGTCACGGTCCGGGGCGGGCGGGGCTTACTTGCCGGCCGGCACCTTGCCTTCCACGCCCTTGACGTAGAAATTGATGCCGGAGAGGAATTTGTCGTCGGCGACCTCGTCCTTCTTCAGCAACTCCTTGCCGTCGCTGCCGACGATGGGGCCCTTCCAGATGGCGAAGCTGCCGTCGGCCAGGCCGGCCTTCACCTTCGCGACCTGGTCCTG
>JAEUPH010000279.1 GCA_016790395.1 Rubrivivax sp.
AGCTTGAGGATCGTGAAGGGCCCGGGGTCCGGCAAGGCCGCCTCGATCCCGATGGCCTCGACGATGAGCGGCAGCTGCAGGTAGGGCAGCACGTGCGCCGGCAAGGCTTGCAGCGTGGTGTCGGCCAGATTGGCCCAGCCGGCGCGGAAACGCGTGGCGCGGCGCAGGCCGGCCAGCGCTTCCTCGCGGCGCGCCGGCTGGCTCTGCCACAGCTGCAGCCAGGGCAGGGCGGTGTCGGGTTCGAGCGCCAGCCAGCGCGCCAGCGGCTCGGCACCGCAGGCGCTGTCGCCTCGGCAGCGCGCCGCAGCCCACGCCAGCGCCACGGGGTCGGTGCCGCCCAGCGCCACGCGCCGCAGGGTCTCGTCGTTGCCGGACATCAGCGCGGCCGCCGCCTGCCAACGGGGCGGGCCGGCGGCCAGGGCCGCCACCAGCTCATGGCGCGCCGCTTCCAGCGCGTACTCGCCCAGATGCGGCGGCAGCGGGGGGGCGTCGCCCGGCAACGGGGGTGGGCCGCCTTCGCGCACCCTGACCGTGACCGTGCCGGCGCCACACAGCTCAAGAGGCAGCATCTTCCATGGTGCGTCGGCGCGTGCGGGTGCCGCCCTGGGCACGGAGGCCGGCGGCGGCACCGCCACGGGCGTGACGGCGGACACGCGCGACCCCGCCGCCGGCGCGGCAAGCGCCAGGTCGGCGCCGCCATGGCCCGCCTGGCCGCGCCATCCACCCAGCAGGGCCAGCAGCGCCAGCAGCCCCGCCACCAGCACCAGCCAGCCGCGCTTCAAGACCGTTCCCCGCCCAGCGCCGCCTTCACCGCCCCCACCTGCCTGCGCGACACCGCCAGCCACTCGTCCAGCGGTGCGACGCGCACGGCCCAGCCCTCGGCGCCCTCTCCGGAGGCGGCACCTTCGTCGTCGATGCCGCGCCGCTCCAGTTCGCGGATGGCGCGCCGCGCCACCAGGGCGTTGCGGTGGATGCGCAGGAAGTCGCCGCCCAGCGCGGCCAGCTTCTGCTCCAGCTCGGTGAGCGAATCGTCCAGCACGTGGCTGCGCGCGGCGGTGCGCAGGGTCACGTACTTCTGCTCGGCCTTCAGCAGCAGCACCTCGGCCACCGGGATGCGCAGCACACGGCCGCGGTCGCTCACCACCAGGACGGGGCCGTCCAGCGGCATGGCCTCGGAGACCGGCCGCAGGCGCTGGCGCACGCGCTGCAGCGCGGCGGCCAGGCGGTCGGCGCGCACGGGCTTGGTGAGGTAGTCCACGGCGTCCAGCTCGAAGGCCTGCAGCGCGTGCTCGGCGTAGGCGGTGACGAAGATCACCACCGGCGGGTGCGGCAGCGCCGGCAGCCGCGCCGCCAGGCGCAACCCGGACTGGGCCGCATGGTGGCCGGGCATGCGGATGTCCAGCAGCACCACGTCGGCCTCTTCGCGCTCCAGCCAGGCCAGGGCGTCGTCGGCATTGGCCGCCTCGCCACTCACTTCAGCATCCAGGCCGGGGTTCGATTC
>JAEUPH010000282.1 GCA_016790395.1 Rubrivivax sp.
CACCGGCCAGGGCCTGCCCACCTACGGCACCCAGGTGCTGATGAACGTCATCAACGAGATGGGCGCGCTGCCCACGCGCAATCACCGCGACATCCAGTTCGAAGGCGCCAAGGACATCAGCGCCGAGGCCATGGCCACGCCGCGCGCGACCGACGGCAAGAAGCACCTCGTCACCAACCAGGCCTGCTTCGGCTGCACCATCGCCTGCGGCCGCATCAGCAAGATGGACAAGGGCCACTTCACGGTGGAGAACAAGCCGCAGTACTGGGGCGCCAGCGGCGGCCTGGAGTACGAAGCGGCCTGGGCCCTGGGCGCGGCCAACGGCGTGAACGACCTGGAAGCGCTGCAGTACGCCAACCTGCTGTGCAACGAGCAGGGCATGGACCCCATCAGCTTCGGCGCCACCGTCGGTGCCGTGATGGAGCTGTACGAGATGGGCGTGCTCACGAAGGAACAGCTGGGCATCGACGCCAAGTTCGGCAGCGCGCAGGCGCTGGCGTACTTCGCCGAGATCACGGCCAAGGGCGAAGGCTTCGGCAAGGAGATCGGCCAAGGCTCCAAGCGCCTGTGCGCCAAGTACGGCAAGCCCGAGCTGAGCATGAGCGTGAAGGGCCAGGAGTTCCCGGCCTACGACTCGCGCGGCATCCAGGGCATGGGCCTGACCTACGCCACCAGCAACCGCGGCGCCTGCCATCTGCGCAGCTACACCGTGGCCTCCGAAGTGCTGGGCATCCCGGTGAAGACCGATCCGCTCACCGCCGAGGGCAAGCCCGAACTGGTGATCGCCTTCCAGGACGCCACGGCCGCCTTCGATTCGGCCGGCATCTGCATCTTCACCAGCTTCGCCTGGACGCTGGCCGACGTGGCGCCGCAGGTGGCTGCGGCCTGCGGGCCCGAGTTCACGCTGGAGAACCTCAGCAAGATCGGCGAACGCATCTGGAACATGGAGCGCGATTTCAACAACAAGGCCGGCTTCACCAGCAAGGACGACACGCTGCCGCCGCGCCTGCTGAACGAGCCCGCCAAGACCGGTCCCGCCAAGGGCCTGGTGAACAAGCTGCCCGAGATGCTGCCGAAGTACTACGCGGCGCGTGGCTGGGATGCCGACGGCCAGCTGAAGGCGGAGACGCGCGAACGCCTGGGCCTGTAGATGCGCCACATCATCCTCGGGGCCGGGCCGGCCGGCGTGATCGCGGCCGAAACCATCCGCAAGCACGCGCCGCAGGACGACGTGTTCCTGGTGGGCGACGAGCCCGAGGCGCCGTACTCGCGCATGGCCATCCCCTACCTGCTCATCGGTCAGGTGGGCGAGGCCGGCACGCACCTGCGCCACGGGCCGAACCACTATGAACGGCTGGGCATCCAGCTCAAGCGCAACCGCGCGGTGAAGCTGGACGCGGCGGCCAAGACGGTGACGATGGACGATGGCAGCGTGCATGCGTTCGACCGCCTGCTCATCGCCACCGGCTCTTCACCGGCCACGCCGCCCATCCCCGGCATCGCCGGCGCGGGCGTGCACCCTTGCTGGACCCTGGCCGACGCGCGCGCCATCATGGCGCTGGCCAAGCCCGGCGCGAAGGTGGTGCAGATGGGCGCCGGCTTCATCGGCTGCATCATCATGGAAGCGCTGGCCACACGCGGCGTGAGGCTCAGCGTCGTGGAGATGGGCGACCGCATGGTGCCGCGCATGATGGGCCCCACGGCCGGCGGCATGATCAAGGCCTGGTGCGAGGCGAAAGGCGTGGACGTGCACACCGGTGCGCGCGTCGAGGCCATCGACCGCAGCGGCCCGCAGATGGTGGTGAAGCTGTCCAATGGCGCCGCACTGGAGGCCGACCTCGTCATCAGCGCCACCGGCGTCAAGCCCAACATCGGCTTCCTGGCCGACAGCGCCGTGCGCTGCCTGGTGGGTGTGCTGACCGACGAACATCTGCAGACCACCGTGCCGGGCATCTACGCCGCCGGCGACTGCGCCGAGGCCTTCGACAAGGTCAGCGGCAAGACCATCGTGTCGGCCATCCAGCCCAACGCCGCCGAGCAGGCGCGCGTGGCGGCGCTGAACATGGTGGGCCAGGTCACCGCGCTGCGCGGCGTGACGCAGATCAACGTGCTGGACACCCTGGGCCTCATCTCCGCCAGCTTCGGCCTGTGGGACGGCGTGCCCGGCGGCCAGCATGTGGAGCTGACGGACAAAGCGAGTGGCAAACACCTGAGCCTGCAGTTCGCCGAAGACCGGCTCGTGGGCTGCAACGCCATCGGCTGGACGGAGCACGTGGGCGTGATGCGCGGCCTGGTGGAAGGCCAGGTGCGGCTGGGGGCGTGGAAGGACAAGCTGCTGGCCGACCCGACGAAGCTGATGGAAGCCTACCTGGCCACCGCGCAGGCGCAGGACGTCTTCACCGACGTGCGCCGACGCTAGTCTCGCGGCTTCATGCAGATCACCTTCAAGCTCTACGCCAGCCTCACCGAGCACCTGCCGCCCGAACACCGCCGTGCCAACCAGATGGCGCTGAACGTGGCCGAAGGCGCCACCGTGGCGCAGGTGATCGAGCCCTTCGCGCTGCCGATGAAGCTGGTGCATCTGGTGCTGATCAACGGCGCCTACGTGCCCCCCGAGCAGCGCGCCACGCGCGCGCTGGCCGAGGGCGACGTGCTGGCCATCTGGCCGCCCATCGCGGGTGGCTGATCCGCCACGGGTGGAGGCGCGCTTCTCGCGCGATTGCGGCTGCAGCGAAACCGAGTGGCTGCGCAGCCTGCCCGAGGCCGTGGCCCCGCACGCGCTGGTGTTGCACGCCGGCGCGGCCACGGTGAGCCTCGACCACGGCCACCTTCACCTGCGCTGGCAGCCCTTGCCGCCGCGGCGCATCGCGCTGCTGCGGCTGCCGCGGCTGCAGGTGGACTTCGAGTTCGTCGGCGTGGCCGAAGCCGAGCGCCAGGCCTTCCTGCGCCGCTTCGACCTCTGCATGCAGCGCGGCGGCGGCTGAAAGAACCTTCAGGCGCGCTGGCGGTGCAGCGCCGGGTCCACCGCGGCCGCCATGGCCGCCACGTCGAGCGGCAGACCCAGGAAGCTGCACAGCTGCTCGGCAGCCGCCCGCGGCTCTTGCATCACCTGCGCATGCACCAGGCGCAGCACCGCGATGTCGGCGCGCGTGGCCAGCCAGGCCTCCACCTGGGCCAGCTGCGTCTCGAAGGCCTTGTGCAGCACGGCCGGGTCGGCGGCGGGCCGGCCTTCGCGCGCCAGCATGGCCTGCTGGCTGGCCAGCACCTCGGCCAGCGGCCGCTGCATGAACACCACGCGGTAGGCCAGCCCGGCTTGCTGGGGCAGCTCGCGCAGCAGCAGGTGGATGATCTTCACCACATGGCCGCGCGCCTGCGGCAACCAGGTGTTGTCGCTGCGCAGGCGCTTCACCGCCTCATGCTCGAAGTAGCCGCGCGGGTTGCTGTCGTCGGCGGCGCGCACGCCATCGGCCCAGGCGGGCAGGCCGCCGGCGTGCAGCATCTGCATCATCAGCGAGGTGCCGGAACGCGGCAGGCCGCTCACCACGGTGACGAAGCCGCCCTCGGCCGCCATCAGTCGGTCACCGGCTGCGGCGCGCCTTCGGCCAGCGCGCGGCGTGCGGCCTCGCGGTGCTTCAGCGCGCGCTCGTGCTGGCCCAGCTTGGCGGCGATGAGCGACACGTAGCGGTGCGCCACGGCGAAGTGCGGCACGATGGCCAGGCACAGTTCGAAAGCCTGCAGCGCACGCTCGTACCAGCCCAGGCGCGACAGCACGGCCCCCAGCTGGAAGTGGGCGAGCGGCATGTCGTGCGCCAGCGCGATGGCCTGCAGCCCGCTCTGCACGCCGTCCTCCAGCCGGCCCTGGCGCGGCAGCGCCACGCTCAGGCCGTAATGCGCCTCGGCGTGGTCCTTGTCGAGCCGCAGCGCACGGCGGAAGGCCTGTTCGGCCTGCCGCCACATCCGCAGCCGGAGGTAGGCGCGGCCGATGCGGCATTGCAGCCAGGCGTTGTCCTGCCCTTCGCGCGCGGCCTGCTCGAAGTGCAGCAGCGCGTGGTGCACGTCGTCGCGCAGCCAGTGGTGGAAGGCGCGGAACATCGGCAGCTGCGGGTGCGTGGGCGCCAGGCGCTGCAGCGCCTCCACCAGCGGGCCCAGCGCGGCGCCGTCACCGGCCGAGATGGCGGCCTGGCCGGCGAACACCAGATAGGCGGGCTCCTCCGGAAACTGCTGCACCAGCTCCTGCGCCAGCGTCAGCGCGCGTGCGGGGTGGCGGCCGTCGATGCAGGTGCAGGCGAGGTTGAACTTCTGCGCCGCACGCGCGCGCACGATGTCGCGGCCCACGTCTTCGCCCGGCGCTTCGATGTAGCCCAGCTCCACCAGCTGCCGCATCGACGCCGCCGCGGCCTCGGGGTCGTCGTCGGCGGTCTCGCGGCGGTGGGCCTCGTAGGCGGCATCGGGCACCTCGTCCCAGGAGTCGATGCGCATGATCTCGGGCGGCGCCTCGAAGGCATTGACGAGCACGCGGCCTTCCATGTCGCGCCCCACCGGCAGGCCGAAGAGGGTGAGCACCGTGGGCGCGATGTCCAGCAGCGTGGCACCGGGCAGCGCGGCGTCCGCCTTCACGCCCGGCCCGGCCAGCAGGAACATGCCGTACTGGCGGTGCCATTGCGCCGGCCCCACCGGCGTGGCCGGCCGCGCCGCACCGCTGAGGAAGCCGTGGTCGGAGACGATCATCACGTGCGCCTCGGGTCCCGCCAGTTCCACCA
Organism: Rubrivivax sp.; assembly: GCA_016790395.1. Lineage (GTDB taxonomy): Bacteria > Pseudomonadota > Gammaproteobacteria > Burkholderiales > Burkholderiaceae_C > Rubrivivax. Next base: position 4,761 of record JAEUPH010000282.1, read on the forward strand.
GGCGGCCGAGCATCTGGTCGTGGAATTCGTAGACCGCGTTCATCACGCCCTGGAAGGCGTCGAAGAGGTCGCCGCGCACCTGCGCCATGCGCGGCGGGTGGTAGACCATGAAGTCATGGCCCGTGCGGTCGATCATGTCGTAGTAGGCGGTGCAGAAGTCCCAGGGCTGCTCTTCCATCAGCGCCGTGGTGATGGCGTGCACCGAGATGCACTCGGCCAGCCTGCGCGCCAGCGTGTCGAGCAGGCGGCGCACCTCGGGGTCGCGCTGATCCAGCGCGGCGGCCTGCGGCACGAAGGGCAGCAGCATCGCGCCCGACACCTCGGCCGGGTGGTAGCGCAGTTCGGCCAGGTCTTCGGCCAGCGAGGCCGGGTTCACGGCATGCGCCTGCGGCGGCCACTGCTCCGGCGTGGCCGAGGCCGGCGCCACGTGGAAGAGCTGCGAGACGCAGGCCCCGTTGATGGGCTCGGCCGGGTGGCTGGCGAACCAGCCCACCGCGTGGCAGCGCCGGCCCTCGTGCGCGAGGATGTTCCACAGCGCCTTGCACTGGCGCGAGCTGCTGGCCGTGGGGCGCAGCGCCGTGCCGTCGGGCGTGGGCTCGACGAAACCGTGCACGCCGTGCTGGTCGGCGCGCTTGCCGGTGGCGATGGAGGTCCACAGCAGCGGCGACAGCACCGGCTGCAGCGTGGCCAGGTTGCCGATGGTGCCGCGCTCCACCAGCCGCTTGAGGTGGGGCATGCGGCCGGCGTCGATGAGCGGGTGCATGAGCTGCCAGTCGGCAGCGTCCCAGCCCAGGAGCAGGAGTCTTTTCGCCAGCGGTGCGGTCATCGGCGGAGACAAAACAAAGCCCGCGCCTTGCGGGCGCGGGCGTGCTGCGGCGGCGCGGAGGCCGGGATCAGTGCTGCGCGGCCTGGCGCTGCTGGCGGCGCACGCGGCGCATCTGCGCGGCACCCAGGGCCAGCGCACCCAGCGTCAGCATGGCGCTGGTGGCGGGCTCGGGCACCACGCCCGTGGTGACCGTGATGGCCGCGCCGGAGTCTTCGAAGCTCCAGCCGTTGATGGTGAGCGGGAAGCCGTTGGCGCCACCGGAGGTGAGGCTCATGAAGCCGTAGTTCACCGACGACGTGTTCTCGTTGTAGAAGCGGAAACCCAGCGTGTGCGTGCCCGGCGTCTGGAAGGCGGCCGTCGCGGCGGCGGCCGTGGTCTGCGCGAAGACGGAAGCGCTGGAGACCACCGCGCCGTCGGCGAGGTCGAGGTACGGGCCGGTGGTGGTGCCGGCCACACCGCTGGCCTGGCTGGGCGTGGACCTCCAGAAGAAGCTCAGCGCGGAGCCGCTGTTGTAGGGGTTGAAGTCCCAGCCAACGATGGCCGCTCCCGTGGCGCCGGTGCCGCCGGTCAGCAGGTTGACGTAGATGCCGTCGAAGGTGCTGGGCACGTTGATGGGCGTGCTGAAGGTGATGACCGTGGCTTGGGCTTCGGACATCGGGGCGGCTGCGGCGGCCAGCGCCGCTGCACACATGCCCAGACGCGACGCGACCATGGAGGGATCGAGGGAACCGAGTCTTGGAGTGCTCATGTCGGGATCCGGAAGGTTGGTGTTGGGAAGGCAGGACGCCGCAGCCGACGGGAACAAAAGTTCCCTTGCCGACGAACTGTGCGGTGCATGGACCGTAACTTTCGTCACGTCACGGGTCAATGGCCCTTCTCCCCTCTCACCCCTCGAACCGGGGGGGCCGCCCATGACCCTGGGCCGGGGAGCCCCAGGGTCACAAAGTCAGACCCTTGCCGTAGCATGCCTCGCTTCCGCCCTGCCCCAGGGTCATGAACCCCGCCGGCACATCCACCTTCCCACCGGAGGCATCGCCTTGAAGTTCCCGAGCAAGCACGTCCTGAATGCCATGGCGCTCGCCGCCGCCGTCCTGACCGCCGGCGTTGCCGGCACGCCGGCGCTGGCCGCCCCCGCCGCGACGGAGCGGGCCCAGCAGTGGTCGGCCATGGGCGGCACCGTGGGCATGCGCTGGAACCGCGACCTCGCCGGCGACCTCGGGCTGAAGATCGGCGGCGCCACCGGTGCGCGTGCGCAGCTCGGCTTCTACGAACACGAGGTGTTCGAGCTGCGCCAGAGCGGCAGCCTCGACTTCACCGTGCGCAACGGCAACCTCCATCGCTTTACCGGCGGCCAGCTGCAGGCGCAGGGCGGCTACGTCATCGAGGCGCCCGGCGGCCGCCTGGACCTCAGCGACTTCCGGCTCGTTCCCCGCCGCGGCACCGCGCTGCTGGACCTGGTGGGCGCCGACGGCAAGGCCTGGTTCTACGTCGACCGCCTGATGTACGAGCTGACCGACCGCAACCAGCGCCTGGCCGTGCGCACCATGGACCTGCGCATCGCGCCCGAACTGGCGCAACGCCTGGGTCAGCCCGAGGTGGCGAACTGGGTCATCGCCGACATGGAGTTCATGGCCGACGTGGTGCGCCAGGGCGCGCTGGACGCGCCGCGCGGCTCCACCAAGTGGCACGGCCTGCCCGTGCCCGGTGTGGCAGGGGCCACCTACCAGGCCGACCTGTTCATGCAGAACTTCAGCATGCAGTACAGCCGCTGCGACACCTGCACGGGCGCCGGCGGCAACGGGCGCGTCGTCTTCACGCCTTCCTCCACGCTGCGCAACAACGTCAACAACGGCTCGCTGCAGGCCACCGTGGCCGGTGACCCGCTGGGCACCAGCAGCGCGCTGTACACCGCCGACATCCCCTGGTACCAGAAGTTCTCGGGCAACTTCGCGCCCTACGGCAACGACCAGCACCCCTACCTGATCTGGAACCTGTACCGCCTGAACGCCGACGGCAGCATCGACCAGATCGGCCGCTCGGGCGTCAAGCACGCCTTCCTGACGATCAACACCGCCTGCCTGGACGACCCCGGCGACAGCCACATCCTGGGCCGCGGCTGCTCCGACGTCTACGGCGTGGGCAACAACGACTCCACCAGCGCCCTGGGCCCGCGCTCGGAGATCATCGCGTCCACCAACCAGTGGGGCCGTTGCGGCAGCATCTACGACACCAACTGCGACGGCATCTCCAACGGCGTGCCCGCCGACAACTTCGCCAACCGCCTGATCGTGCGGGAGTCGCAGTTCAGCGGCGCCGCCCACACCGGGGCCACCTACCTGTTCGAGAGCTGGTACCTCGCGCGGCAGGACGTCAACATCTACAACTCGATGGCCACGGTGCGCGCCACCTTCTCGCGTCCCAACACGACGTGGGTGGTGGGTGGCAACGACCAGTACAAGCTGGGCCCGGCCATCGACCGCTGGGTGAACCCGTCCGCGCCCGGTGCCAACGCCCGCAACGTGGCCGTGGCCACGCCCGAAGGCAACGTCAAGGTCGCGGTGAAGACCACCGACCTCGGCGGCGGCCGCTGGCGCTACGACTACGCGGTGATGAACCTCGACTTCTCGCGCGCCCGCACCGAAGGTGCCGAGCCCAACCTGCGCGTCACCAGCAACCTGGGCTTCGACAACTTCAGCGTGCCGATCGGTACGGCCACCGTCAGCGACTTCGTCTTCGGCGACGGCGACCTGGACGCCTCGAACGACTGGGTGGTGAGCGTGCGCGACGGGCGCCTGTACTGGACCTCCGCCGTGCGCAACAACGCCTTGAACTGGGGCACGATGTTCCGCTTCTCCTTCATCGCCAACGCGGCACCGGCGCAGAACGCGGTCACGATGCACATCGCCGCGGACAACACCCGCGAGGTGGTGACGGCGCCAGGCGTGCTGGCCCCGGCGGGCGCGGCGCTGAAGGCGGCCGCGGCGCGCTGAATCCGTCCATGAAGAAGGGCCGGCGCCTCGCGGCGCCGGCCCTTCTTCCTTCAGTGCTCAGCGCTTCAGATGATGAACATCACGGCCGTCAGCAGGAACACGGCGAAGAAGATGACGCCGAAGAT
>JAEUPH010000303.1 GCA_016790395.1 Rubrivivax sp.
TCGATGACGAAGCAGTGCCCCGCGCCGAGACGCGCCGAGACGCCGAAGTTCAGCGGCACGCCGCCCACCAGGAAGCCCGGCTGCAGGCCGGCTTCTTCCAGCATCCAGGCCAGCATCGACGTGGTGGTGGTCTTGCCGTGCGTGCCCGCCACCGCCAGCACATGGCGGCCGAACAGCACGTGCTCGGCCAGCCACTGCGGGCCGCTGGTGCAGGCCGCGCCGGCGTCGAGGATGGCTTCCATCAGCGGGTTGCCGCGGGTCACGACGTTGCCAATGACGAAGACGTCGGGCTTCAGTGCCAGCTGGTCGGCGCCGAAGCCTTCGATGAGATCGATCCCCAACGCGCGCAGCTGATCGCTCATCGGCGGGTAGACGCCCGCATCGCAGCCCGTCACGCGGTGGCCGGCTTCGCGCGCCAGTGCGGCCAGGCCGCCCATGAAGGTGCCGCAGATGCCCAGGATGTGAAGATGCATGCGCGTCATTCTAGGATTCACCCCCTGCCGAAGAACGGTGCCGAGGAGCGTCGATGAAGGGCGTGGCGTGGCTTTCTGCCAGCCCCTGGGCCTACCCGGCCCTGGAGGTGCTGCACCTGCTGGGCGTGGCGCTGCTGCTCGGCAGCCTGGTGGTGCTGGAACTGCGCGTCTGGGGTGCGGGCCGCAGCCTGGACCTGCCGGCATTGGCGCGCCTGTCGCTGCCGGTGTCGCTGGCCGGCTTCGGACTGGTGGTGCTGGCCGGGCTGGCCCTCTTCGCCGCGCATCCGGGCGAGATGCTGGCCAACCGCGCTTTCGTCATCAAGATGGGCCTGGTCTTCGCCGCCGGGCTCAATGCCGCCGCCTTCCACGCGCGCGGCGGGCTGCAGAAGGCCGACGCCATGGCACGTGCGCAGACCCTGCTGTCGCTGGGCCTGTGGCTGGGCGTCATGATCTGCGGGCGCTGGATCGCCTACGTCTGAAGGAAGCCACCACCATGCAAAGACGTCTCTTGCTCGCCGCACCGCTGGCCGCCTGGCTGCCCGCCCGTGCCCACCACGGCTGGAGCAGCTTCGACCAGAACCGCCCGCTCTGGCTGGAGGGCCAGGCCACGAAGGTCCACTGGGCCAATCCGCATGCCGAACTGGTGCTGGAGCTGCCGGCCCAGCCGAAGCTGCCGGCCGACCTGGCCAGCCGCCGCCTGCCGGCACAGAGCGCTGGCGTGGATGGCCCTGCGCTGCTGAAGGCCGCGCAGCTGCCCACGCGCAAGGACCGCCGCTGGACCATCGAGCTGGCGCCGCTCTCGCGCATGGAAGCGTGGAAGGTGGCGCCGGTGAAACCCGGCGACACCGTCGGCGTGCTTGGCTTCACCTTCACCGGCGAGAAGGGCGAGGCCGTGCTGCGCGCCGAGTATCTCTTCGCCGGCGGCGGCGTCTACGGCCTGCGCTCGGCGCCGGCCTGAACGTCAGCTGCGCAGCGCGGCCAGTGCGGCGGCCTGCGTGGCGGCGATGTCGTCGGCCGTGTGTGCCGCGCTCACGAAGCCCGCTTCATAGAGCGCCGGCGCCAGGTACACGCCACGTTCCAGCATGCCGTGGAAGAAGCGGTTGAAGCGCTCCTTGTCGGTGGCCATCACGACGCCGTAGTTCTGCGGCAACTCGCTCGCAAAGAAGAAGCCGAACATGCCGCCTTCGCTGTCGCCCACCAGCGGCACGCCGGCGTCCTTGGCGGCGGCTTCCAGGCCGGCCACCATCGCGCGCGTCTTCGCGCCCAGGGCCTCGTAGAAGCCGGGCTGGGCGATCTCCTTCAGCGTCGCCAGCCCGCAGGCCGTGGCCACCGGGTTGCCGGACAGCGTGCCGGCCTGGTAGACCGGGCCCAGCGGTGCCAGCTGGCTCATCACGTCCCTGGTGCCGCCAAAGGCCGCCAGCGGCATGCCGCCGCCGATGACCTTGCCGAACACGCTCATGTCGGGCTTGAAGCCGGGAATCAGCTTCGCGTACACGCCCTGCGCGCCGCCCAGGCCGACGCGGAAGCCCGTCATCACCTCGTCGAACACCAGCATCGCGCCATGCTTCGTGCACAGCTCGCGCAGGCGGGTCATGAAGGGCACGCTGGCGCGCACGAAGTTCATGTTCCCGGCGATGGCCTCGATCATCACGCAGGCGATCTCGTGGCCCTGCGTGGCGAAGGCTTCCTCGATCTGCGCGAGGTTGTTGTACTCCAGCACCAGCGTGTGCTTGACCACGTCTTCCGGCACGCCGGCGCTGGTGGGGAAGCCGAAGGTCGCCAGGCCCGAGCCGGCCTTCACCAGCAGGGCGTCGGCATGGCCGTGGTAGCAGCCCTCGAACTTGATGATCTTGCTGCGACCGGTGGCGCCCCGCGCCAGGCGCAGCGCGCTCATGCCGGCCTCCGTGCCGCTGCTGACCAGCCGCACCTGCTCCACGCTGGGCACGAGACCGATGATCGCCTCGGCGAGTTCGATCTCGCGCTCGGTCGGCGCCCCGAAGCTGAAGCCGTCCATCGCGGCCTTCTGCACCGCTTCCAGCACCGCCGGGTGGCCGTGGCCCAGGATCATCGGGCCCCAGGAGCCGATGTAGTCGATGTAGCGCCTGCCCTCGGCGTCCCAGATGTAGGCGCCCTGGGCGCGCTGGATGAAGCGCGGTGTGCCGCCCACGGCGCGAAAGGCGCGCACGGGCGAGTTCACGCCGCCGGGAATGACGCGCTGGGCGCGCGCGAAGAGTTCTTCGTTGGTGCTCATGGAAGCTCGGGATCAGTGGACGCGACGCGGGGTCGTCTTGCCCTTGGGCTCGTCGGGATCGGGGTCCAGCGGCGCTTCGCCGTCGACAGGCTCGCCTTCCTCGGGCGGCGGCAGCGCCCAGAAGAAGCGGTCGGGCACGACGTTGCCCATGCCGGGGCGGAATCCGGCGTCCAGGCTCTGGTCGAGGAAGGACAGCGCCTCGCCCACCGCGGCCTGCAGTTCGGTGCCGGCGGCCAGCAGCGCCGCCAGCGCCGCGGCCAGCGTGTCGCCTGCCGCGGTGAAGGAGGTTTCGAAGCGCTCGAACTTCTCGCCGGTGATGGCGCCCTGCGGCGAAGCCAGCACGTTGTCGATGAACTGCTCGGGCCCCTTGCTGGCGAGCAGGATGCCGGTGACCAGCACGTAGCGCGTGCCGTGCTCGCCGGCGGCCACGGCCAGTTCGCGCGCCGACGGCGGGCGTTCGTTGTCCCACTCGGGCAGCAGGAAGTCCTGCAGCGTCTTGTGGTTGCCCACCAGCACTTCGGTGGCCGGCAGCACCAGTTCGCGGAAGGCTTCCAGGTAGGGCTGCTGGGCGTCTTCCTCCATCCAGCTCAGGTTCGGCAGGTAGCTGACGAGCGGGATGTCGGTGTAGTCGCTCAGAACCTCCGCCACGGCCGAGACGTTGTCGGCACTGCCCAGGAAGCCGACCTTCCAGCCAGCGAGCGTGACGTCTTCGAGGATGGTGCGGGCCTGTTCGGCCACGGCGTCGGCTTCGATCTCGTGCTGGTCGAAGGTGTCGGCGGTGTCGCGCATCACGATGCTGGTGATGACCGGCAGCGCATGGGCCCCCATGGCCGCGATGGTGGCGATGTCACCGGCGATGCCGCCTGCGCCCGTGGGGTCGCTGGCGTTGAAGCACATCACGCAGGCGGGCGGCGGCGGTTCGGCAGCGGGGTCTTCGGAGGCCGTGGCCGGGATGGAGTCGGGGGTCATGGGCGTCGGCCTGAACGCGATCGGGTCGCGGCTTCTTCGCTGGGCGGCGCGGCAGTGCCGTGAGGCGTGGAGCCGAACCGAAAGCAAGTTCTGAGGAACGAGTTGTAGGTCCTCACAAATCCACGAGATTCACAGGAAAGGCGTGGCTACAATCCGCGGCCATTGTAGTGAGGTGACAGTCTGACCGTGAGCGAACCGCGTACCTGGATGTGCCTGATCTGCGGCTGGATCTACAGCGAGGCCGACGGCGATCCGGAGCATGGCATCCCGCAGGGGACCGCGTGGGCCGATGTGGCAATGAACTGGACATGTCCCGAATGCGGTGCGCGCAAGGAAGACTTCGAGATGGTAGAGATTTAGCGGTGCCCCCGAGCTCGCTGGCGCTCGCTACCCCCCGAGGGGGCCGTCCGCCAGCGGCCCGGCAGAGCCGCTTCCGCGGCGGGAAGCTGGGTCGCGTGGGGCAAGATCTCGGCGCTTCGAGTGAGGGAAGGGGCTCGTTTGGAAAACGCGGCTGAAGTGCCATCTGCCGGCGCCAAGGTGCTGGTCATCGACGACAGCAACACCATCCGCCGCAGCGCGGAGATCTTCCTGCGCCAGGGCGGGCACGAGGTCGTGCTGGCCGAGGACGGTTTCGACGCACTCGCCAAGGTCAACGACCACGACCCCGAGCTGATCTTCTGCGACATCCTGATGCCGCGGCTGGACGGCTACCAGACCTGCGCCATCATCAAGCGCAACCCGCGTTTCGCCCATGTGCCGGTCATCATGCTGTCCAGCAAGGACGGCCTGTTCGACAAGGCGCGGGGGCGCATGGTGGGCTCGGAGGACTACCTGACCAAGCCCTTCACGAAGGAGCAGCTGCTGCGTGCGGTGGACGAGTACCGCCGCGGCGGTACGGCCGCCTGACGGTCGCTGCGCACCAGCCAAGGACACACCGATGCCGGTCCACAAGATCCTCATCGTCGACGACTCCAAGACCGAGCTGCACCACCTGTCCAGCGTTCTGGGCAAGCACGGCTACGCCGTGCGCACCGCCGAGAACGGCGAGGAGGCGATGCGCCGCCTGGCCGAGGAGAAACCCGACCTCATCCTGATGGACGTGGTGATGCCGGGCCAGAACGGCTTCCAGCTCACCCGCGCCATCACGCGCGACCCCCGCTTCGCCGACGTGCCGGTGATCATGTGCACCAGCAAGAACCAGGAAACCGACAAGGTGTGGGGCATGCGCCAGGGCGCGCGCGACTACATCGTCAAGCCGGCCGCCACCGACGAACTGCTCGGCAAGATCCGCGCGTTCGACTGAACCCAACCCCGCCAACCGCCCGCACCCGACGCCCCCACTGATGGCCAAACGCGAAGCGCTGCGAGAACTCCAAGGCCGCCTGGCCGAGCGGCTGCAGCAGGCGCGCACCGACGTGCGTGCGGTGTCGTGGCTGGCCATCGAATGCGCCGGTGCCGGCTTGCTGGTGCCGCTGCCCACGGCCGGCGAGATCTTCGCTGTCGGCGTGGTGCTGCCGGTGCCGCACACGCACCGCTGGTTCATGGGCGTGGCCAACCTGCGCGGGGGCCTTCACGGCGTCGTCGACCTCGGCGCCTTCCTGGGCCTGCGTGCGCCGATCGCCCGCGATGCCGTTCGGGAACAGGCGCGGCTGCTGGCCTTCAACGCGCGTTCGGGCGCCAACTGCGCGGTGCTGGTGGACCGCCTGGCGGGCCTGCGCAGCCCCGAGCAGATGACGGCCGAGCCGGCCGGTGCCGACGAATCGACGGGCCAGCGCCCGGCCTTCGCCGGCGGACGCTGGCGCGACGCCGACGGGCGGGTGTGGCAGGAGCTCGATCTCGCCAGCCTGGCCCGCCATGAGCAGTTCCTGGCGATCGCGGCATGAGCACCGGCCGCCGTTTCCCGATTTCCGCTTCCCTCACGGTCGCCGCCGCGGCGAAGACCTCAGCATCGACGAGGACGAGATGAGCTTCCTGGACAGGTTCTCCGGCAACAAGGGCGCCAAGCCCGATGGCGACGCACCGGCCGCTTCGAAGCCCTTCGACGAAATGGCGCCGGCCAGCCCCATGGAGGTGACGGTGCGCCTGGGTGGGCCTATCGGCCCCGACGGCAAACCCACCGAGCACGAAGACTCCTCCATCATCACCGAGGCCGCCCCCTCGGAGCTGGCGGCCGAGTTCGCGGAGACCCACCAGGGCGGCAGCGAAGGCGAGGCCTTCGCCAGCGGCCTGCCCGTCATCGGCACCTGGCCCCTGGCGCGACAGCAGCGCGCCGTGGGCGCGGTGTTCATTGCCGGCCTGGCCGGCATCCTGATTGCCGGCGGCCTGGCCGTGCTGTCGGGCAATCGCAGTGCCGCTCAGGTGGGTGCCGCCGGCCAGGCCACCACGCAGTCGCAGCGCCTGGCCAAGTCGGTGTCGCAAGCCCTGGTGGGCAACGCCGCCGCTTTCCCGGAAGTGAAGGATTCCGTCGGCATCCTGGCCAAGAACGTGCGTGGCCTGAAGAACGGCGATGGCGACATCTCGGCGGCACCGGGCGGCCTGCAGGAAGACCTGGACAAGCTGCTGCCGCTGGTGGACCGGGCCGAGAAGAACGCCGAGAAGGTGCTGAGCCAGCAGAAGACGCTGACCCAGGTGGGTGCCGCACTGCGTGCCATCAACCGCCAGAGCGCCGACCTGCTGGAGACCGCCGAGACGGTGTCGTCGCTGAAGCTGCAGGGCGGCGCGTCCGCCGCCGAGCTGTCGGCCGTGGGCCAGCTGGTGATGCTGACGCAGCGCATCGGCAAGAGCGCCAACGAGTTCCTCACCACCGAGGGCGTCAGCGCCGAGGCGGTGTTCCTGCTCGGCAAGGACCTGAACTCCTTCCGCGAGATCGCCCAGGGCGTGATCAACGGCAACGCCGACCTGCGCCTGCCCGGCACGCGCGACCCCCAGGTCAAGGAGAAGCTCACGCAGTTGCTGCAGCAGTACGAGCAGACCCGCACCGAGGCCGCCGCCATCCTGGGCAACCTGCAGGGCCTGGTGGCCGCGCGCGAGGCGCAGACGTCCATCATCACGGACAGCGAGCCACTGCGCAAAGGCCTCGACGCGCTGCAGCAGGGCCTGTCCGGCGAAGCCGGTTTCAGCGGCCTGCGCCTGGTGACCTTGCTGCTGTCGGTGGCGCTGCTGGTGGCCGGTGGCTGGGGCCTGCTGCAGTTGCTGATCGTCGACCAGACCAACCGCGCCAAGGTTGCCGACGCACAGCGCCTGGAGGCCGAGCGCCAGGAGCAGGAAGCCAAGCGGGTCAACGACGCCAACCAGGCCGCCATTCTTCGCCTGATGAACGAACTGCAGACGGTGGCCGAGGGCGACCTGACGCAGACCGCCACGGTGACGGAAGACATCACCGGCGCCATCGCCGACTCGGTGAACTACACCGTGGAGGAGCTGCGCACGCTGGTGTCGCAGGTGCAGGACACGGTGGGCCGCGTGACGGAAACCACCTCGCAGGTGGAACAGACCTCCACCGAACTGCTGGCGGCGTCCACCGAGCAGCTGCGCGAGATCCGCGAAACGGGTGAGTCGGTGCTGCAGATGGCCGGCCGCATCAACGACGTGTCCGCGCAGGCGCAGGAAACGGCCCAGGTGGCGCGCCAGTCGCTGAAGGCCGCCGAGACCGGCCTGGGCGCGGTGCAGAACGCCATCGGCGGCATGAACGCCATCCGCGACCAGATCCAGGAAACCTCCAAGCGCATCAAGCGGCTGGGCGAAAGCTCGCAGGAGATCGGCGAAATCACCGAGCTGATCTCGGACATCACGGAGCAGACGAACGTGCTGGCCCTGAACGCCGCCATCCAGGCGGCGAGCGCGGGCGAAGCCGGCCGCGGCTTCTCGGTCGTGGCGGAGGAAGTGCAGCGACTGGCCGAACGCTCAGGCGACGCGACGCGGCAGATCGCCGCCATCGTGCGCACCATTCAGACCGACACGCAGGACGCCGTGGCCGCCATGGAGCGCAGCACGCAGGGCGTGGTGGAGGGGGCACGGCTCTCGGACGCCGCCGGCGCCGCCCTCGCCGACATCGACCGCGTCACGCGCGAACTGGCCGACCTCATCGAACGCATCTCGTCCAACGCGTCGCGCGAAGCCGAGTCCGCCAACGAGGTGGCGGCGAACATCCAGCACATCTTCGCCGTGACCGAGCAGACCTCCGAGGGCACGCGCAGCACGGCCCAGATGGTGCGCGAGCTGTCGCGCACGGCCGACGAACTGAAAGCCTCTGTTGCACGGTTCAAGGTCGCCTGACGCAAACTTGCGGCGGCCCACGATCCCGGTGACACGATGAACGCAGCTGTCC
>JAEUPH010000310.1 GCA_016790395.1 Rubrivivax sp.
AAGGCCTGTCCGGCCTCAACGCCAGCAGCAAGAACCTCGAGATCATCGGCAACAACATCGCCAACGCGAACACCTATGGCACCAAGGTGTCGCGGGCGGAGTTTTCCGATGTCTACGCCGCCGCGCTGAACGGCGCCGGCAGCAACGCCGTGGGCATCGGCACCCGGCTGGCCGCGGTGGCGCAGCAGTTCACGCAGGGCAGCATCACGACCACCGACAACCCGATGGACCTGGCCGTCAACGGCGCCGGCTTCTTCCAGGTGACCGACGGCAAGAACCCGACGATGTACACGCGCAACGGCCAGTTCAAGGTGGACGCTGACGGCTACATCGTGAACAACGCCAAGCAGCAGCTGATGGGCTATGCCGCCGATGGCACCGGGGTCATCCAGCCCGGCCAGGCGGTGCCGCTGCAGTTGCGCACGGCGGGCATCGCACCGAAGGCCACTGACGAGGTGACCCTGGAGCTGAACCTTCACGCCAAGGGTGCCGTGACGTCGGCCAACGGCTTCGACCCCACCAACGCCAGCACGTACAACAACGCCACCTCGCTCGCGACCTACGACTCCCAGGGCATCGCGGTCCCGGTGACCTTCTACTTCCAGAAGGCAGGCGACAACTCCTGGAACGTGTACGCCACGGCCGACGGCGCGGTGACCAACGGCGGGGCGCCGCTGGTGTCGCCGATGACCTTCCTGCCCGACGGCAGCCTGGACTCCGCGAACAGCAGCCCCTCCGGCCTGACTGCGCTCACGCTGACCATCGATGCCGTCGCGTCCTCGGCCAACAACGCTGGACATGGCGCCATCTCTTCGGCGCTGGACCTGGGCTCGCTCACCCAGTTCGGCAGCGCCTTCGCGGTCACCAACGTCGACCAGAGCGGCTATGCGGCGGGCCAGCTGTCCTCGCTGGCGATCGAGTCCGACGGCGTCATCACGGCGCGCTACTCCAATGGCCAGAGCCGGCCGGCGGGCCAGATCGAGATTGCCAACTTTCGCAACCCGCAGGGCCTGCAGCCCATGGGCGACAACGCCTGGGCGCGCACCTCAGCCAGCGGCGACCCGGTGACCGGCGTGCCGGGCGACGGCAACCTCGGCTCGCTGCAGAGCGGTGCCCTGGAGGAAAGCAACATCGACCTCACCGGCGAACTGGTCAGCATGATCACCGCGCAGCGCATCTACCAGGCCAACGCGCAGACCATCAAGACCCAGGACCAGGTGCTGCAGACGCTCGTCAACCTGCGCTGAGGCGCTGAATGGACAGGCTCATCTACCTGGCCATGTCCGGCGCCAAGGCGACGATGCAGCGCCAGGACACGCTCGCCAACAACCTGGCCAACGCGTCGACCACCGGCTTCCGCGCCGAGATGCAGGCCTTCCGCGCCGTGCCCGTGCGCGGCGACGGTGCGACGACGCGCGTCTACGCGCTGGAGTCGACCATCGGCCACAACGACGCGCCCGGCCCGGTGGCCAGCACCGGCCGCGCGCTGGACGTGGCGGTGGAAGGCAAGAGCTGGCTGGCCGTGCAGGCGCTGGACGGCACCGAAGCCTACACGCGCGCCGGCCACCTGCAGACGAATGCCGAAGGCCAGCTGGTCACGCCCGAGGGCCTGCCCGTGCTGGGCGACGGCGGCCCGATCACGCTGCCACTGAACGCCACGGTGGAGGTGTCGGCCACGGGCAACATCAGCACCACCGTGGGCAACGGCCGGCCGCAATCGGCCGGTCGCCTGAAGCTGGTGACGCCCGAGGCGCCGCTGACGCGCGGCACCGACGGACTGTTCCGCCCGCGCGACGGCGGTGACCTGCCCGCCGATCCCGCCGCCCGCGTGCAGAGCGGCGCGCTGGAAGGCAGCAACGTGAGCGCCGTGGAAACCATGGTGGCCATGATCGCCGCGGCGCGCCAGTTCGAGCAGCAGATGAAGATGCTCAGCGGCGCCGAGCAGCGCGAGCAGGGCGCGGCCAAGCTGCTGTCCTCGCAGTAAAGATTGGCGCGCAAAGGCGGCGCTTATCGGCCCGCCGGGGAACTCAAGCCGCGACGAAGATGGGCGTCAAGGCACAAGAGGACCCGAACACCATGCTCCGCTCGCTGTGGATCGCCAAGACCGGCATGGAAGGCCAGCAGA
>JAEUPH010000337.1 GCA_016790395.1 Rubrivivax sp.
AGCCGCGTGGGCCTGGGCACCTTCGTCGACCCGCGCCACGGCGGCGGCCGCATCAACGAGCGCACCACCGAAGAACGCGTGCGGCTGATGCCCATCGACGGCGAGGAGTTCCTGTTCTACAAGGCCTTCCCCATCGACGTGGCCTTCGTGCGCGGCACCACGGCCGACCCCGAGGGCAACGTGACGATGGAGCGCGAGGCGCTCACGCTCGAATCGCTGGCCATCGCGATGGCGGTGCGCAACAGCGGCGGCATCGTCGTCGTGCAGGTGGAGCGCCTGGCCGAGGCGCACACGCTGAACCCGCGGCAGGTGAAGATCCCCGGCGTGCTGGTGGACTGTGTGGTGGTGGCCGAGAAGCCCGAGTACCACCCGCAGACTTTCGGCGAACCGTACAGCCCCGCGTTTTCCGGCGAGTTGCGCGTGCCGGCGGCCAGCGTGGAACCGATGCACGCCGGCAAGCGCAAGACCATCGCCCGCCGCGCCGCGCTGGAACTGCGGCCCAATGCGGTGGTGAACCTGGGCATCGGCATGCCCGAGGGCATCGCCGCGGTGGCGGCCGAAGAGCACGTCATCGACCTCATCACGCTGACGGCCGAGCCGGGCGTGATCGGCGGCATCCCGGCCGGTGGCTTGAACTTCGGCTGTGCCGTCAACACCCAGGCCGTCATCGACCAGCCCTACCAGTTCGATTTCTATGACGGCGGCGGCCTGGACATCGCCTTCCTGGGCCTGGCGCAGGCCGATGCCGAGGGCAACGTCAACGTCAGCAAGTTCGGCCCGCGGCTGGCGGGCGCGGGCGGCTTCATCAACATCAGCCAGAACGCGCGCAAGGTGGTGTTCGTGGGCTCGTTCGCGGCCAAGGGCGAGCACAAGTTCGTGCCGCAGGTGGAGCACCGCACCTTCAGCGGCGAGCAGGCGCGGCGCCGCGGCCAGCAGGTGCTGTACGTGACCGACGTGGCCGTGTTCGGGCTGCACCCGAAAGGCATCGAACTGCTGGAGATCGCGCCCGGGCTGGACCTGGAGCGCGACGTGCTGGCCGCCATGGGCTTCCGGCCCGTGATCGAGCGCGAGCCGGCACGCATGGACGCGGCGCTCTTCGCCGAGGCGCCGCTGGGCCTGCGGGCGCGGCTGCTGATGCTGCCGCTGGCAAGCCGCTTCACCTACGACGCCGCCTCGCGCACGATGTTCATCAACTTCGAGCGCCTGTCCATCCGCACGGCCGACGACGTGGAGGCCGTGCGCCGCGAGGTGGAGCGCCACCTTGCGCCGCTGGGCCACAAGGTGTACGGCGTGGTCAACTACGACCACTTCGTGCTGGACGAGGCCGTGCAGGACGACTGGGCGGCCATGGTGCGCGAGCTGGTGGAGAACTTCTACATCGACGTGGCCCGCTACACCACCAGCGCATTCCTGCGCGCCAAGCTGGGCCCGGCGCTGGCAGCGCGCGGCGTGGCGCCGCACATCTTCGAATCGTCGGCGGAAGCCCGCGGGTCCTTGCGCCACGGCGAGTGAGCCTTTTCCGCGCCGTGTGCTGCGTAGGTTTCAAGCACCGACGGAGGAACCCGCCATGAAGACCGCTGCCCGCCTCGCCCTGCGTTTTGCAGTTCCCCTGCTTGTGGCCGGCGCTGCCCAGGCCGGCCCCGTGTTCAGCAGCGGGCCTTCAGACATCACGACCGGCGGCTACAACACCAGCGGCGGCTTCATCGTCAGCAACGCCTTCACGCTGGGCGCGCAGACCCACCTCACCGACATCGTGATCGGCGCCGCGGTCTCGCTGGGCCGCAGCGTCGCCAGCATCAGCTGGAGCCTCGGCGACGCCTTCTTCGGCAACTCGGTGGCCAGCGGCGTCGCCAACAGCTTCGCCTCGACGCACCTCGGCGTCTACTCGGGCACCTACGACGTGTTCAATCTGGCCTTCGACATCCCCGACATCGACCTCGCCGCCGGCACCTACTACCTCACGATCGCCGGCACGGCCGCGGGCAGTTCGGTGTTCTGGCAGGGCACCGGCCCGGGCATCAGCCCGCTGGCCCGCCAGCGCCTGGATGCCCTGGAACTGGGCAACGCCCAGCGAGGCGCCTTCACGCTCAACGGCAGCCAGGACAGCACGGTCCCGGAGCCTGGCGCGCTGGCCTTGGCCAGCCTCGGCCTGCTGGCTGCGGGCGCGGCTCGGCACCGCCGCCGCTGATCGAACCGCCCCGCGGCCTGGCGTCGCCCTCGACGCCCGGCCTTCAGCCGTCGATCAGCGCCGGGTCCCAGGCGTACACGGTCTGCTGCTGCTCGCCCAGCTTCTCGATGCCCAGGCGCATCACGTCGCCGGGCTTGAGGAACACCGGGGTGGGCTTCACGCCCATGCCCACGCCCGGCGGCGTGCCGGTGGTGATGAGGTCGCCCGGCCGCAGGGTCATGAAGCGGCTGAGGTAGCTCACCAGCATCGCGGGGCCGAAGATCATGGTCTTCGTGCTGCCGTCCTGGTAGCGGTGGCCGTTGACCTCCAGCCACATCCTCAGGTCCTGCGGGTCGCCCACCTCGTCCGCGGTCACCAGCCAGGGGCCCACGGGGCCGAAGGTGTCGCAGCCCTTGCCCTTGTCCCACTGGCTGCCACGTTCGAGCTGGAACTCCCGCTCGGAGACGTCGTTCACGCACACGTAGCCCGCCACGTGCTGGAGCGCGTCGGCCTCGGACACGTAGCGCGCCGTGCTGCCGATGACCATGCCCAGCTCCACTTCCCAGTCGCTCTTCACGCTGCCCTGCGGCAGCACCACCGGGTGGTTGCAGCCCACGGCGCAGTCCACCGTCTTGCTGAAGACGATGGGCTCCCTGGGCATGGGCATGCCGGACTCGGCCGCGTGGTCGGCGTAGTTCAGGCCGATGGCGATGAACTTGCCCATCCCCTTCCAGGGCACGGCCAGGCGGCCTTGCGGCACGATGGGCAGGGCCTCCGAGTTCACGGCGCGCAGCGCCTCCAGCCCGGCAGGCGAGAGCGTGTTGCTGTCGATGTCGCCGATGAGCGCCGACAGGTCGCGCACGCGGCCCTGCGCATCAAGCAGGCCGGGCCTTTCGCGGCCCTTGGGGCCATGCCGCAGAAGCTTCATGATTCGCTGCCTCCGGTGTTCGCGAGCGTGTCGACCTCGATGCAGACGGCCCGACCGGCGAGCCGCGGTCGCACGGACCGCACGGCAGGCCCGCGATCAACCCCGCCCGACATAGGGCATCTTCGTGGCCATCACCGTCGCGAACAGGATGTTGGCCGAGGGCGGCAGCTTTGCCATCGTGAGGAAGGTGTCCACCACGGCCTGCAGGTCCATGCGGGGCTCGGGCCTGATGCTGCCGTCGGCCTGCGGCACGCCGTCGGCCATGCGCGCCGTCAACTCGCTGGCGGCGTTGCCGATGTCGATCTGCCCCACGGCGATGTCGAAGGGGCGCCCGTCCAGTGCCGCTGTCCTGGTGAGCCCGGTGACCGCATGCTTGGTGGCCGTGTAGGCGATGGAACCGGGTCGCGGCGCATGGGCGGAGATGCTGCCGTTGTTGACGATGCGCCCGCCCTGCGGCTGCTGCGCCTTCATGAGGCGGAAGGCCTGGCTGAGGCAGTAGAAGGCACCATGGAGGTTGACGTCGACGACCTGCCGCCATTCCTCGGCCGTCACCAGGTCCGGCGTCTTCGAGGCCAGGCCACCGCCCGCGTTGTTGAAGAGCAGGTCCAGGCGCTCGAAGCGCGCCACGAAGGCGTCGAACGCGGCGGCCACCTGACGGTCGTCAGCGACATTGCAGGGCAGGGGCAGGGCGTTGGCGGCGTGGGCGCCGGCCAGCGCGGCGGTCTCCTGCAGGGCTTCGGTGCGGCGGCCGATCAGGCCCACGGCCCAGCCTTCGGCCAGCAGGGCCAGGGCGCAGGCGCGCCCGATGCCGCTGCCGGCGCCGGTGACGATGGCTGTCTTCATCCGTGCTTGTCCTCGTGTGCCTGGGGCGCTGGCTTTCCCGGAGTGGACCACGCCGCTTCGCGGCGCATATTGTGGAGTCACGCCGGACCTCGCAGCCGCCAAAGGCACCAGGAGCACGACCCATGACCGACATCCATGCGCTGGCCGTGGCGAAGCTCTCGCCGATGTTCGTCTCGCAACTGGCCACCGCCTTCACCTTGCACGATCGCCTGCACGAGACCGACCCCGCCGCCTTCGCGGCGCTGGCGCCGCGGATCCGCGCCCTGGCCGCCAGCGGCGATTCGAAGGTCAGTGCCGAACTGATGGCCACGCTGCCGGCGCTGGAAGTCATCTCGGTGATGGGCGTGGGCTACGACGGCATCGCGGTGCAGGCCGCCAAGGCGCGCGGCATCGTCGTCACGCACACCCCCGGGGTGCTGAACGACGACGTGGCCGATCTCGCGCTGGGCCTCATGCTCTGCGCCGCGCGCCAGCTGCCCGCCGCCGACCGCCATGCGCGAGAAGGCAGCTGGCTGCAGGCCCCCATGCCTCTGGCGCGCAAGATGAGTGGGGCGCGGCTGGGCCTGGTGGGTATCGGTCGCATCGGGCAGGCCATCGCGTCGCGGGCGGCGGCCTTCGGCATGTCCATCGCCTACACGGCGCGCAGCGCGCGGCCCGGTCTGCCCTTTCCCTTCTTCGACAGCCCGCGGGCCCTGGCCGCCGAGGTCGACTTCCTCGTCGTCATCACGCCCGGTGGCGCCGACACACGCCATCTCATCGACGCTGAGGTGCTGCGGGCGCTGGGCAAGGGCCGCGGCGAGGGCATCCTGGTGAACGTGGCGCGCGGCTCGGTGGTCGACGAAGCGGCCCTCATCGATGCCCTGGAGCGCGGCGTCATTGCCGGCGCGGGCCTGGACGTGTTCGAGGACGAGCCCCGCATTCCCGTGCGCCTGTCGGCGCTGCCGCACGTGGTGCTGACGCCGCACATCGGCAGCGCCACCGGACAGACGCGCCAAGCCATGGCCGATCTGGCCTTCGCCAACCTGCGCGAGCACTTTGCCGGCCGGCCCTTGCCGACGCCGGTGCCGGAGTGCCGAGGCTGATCCCGTATCGTTGCGCGTCTCTTGCATCGCCTTCGCGCCCTGGCGGCGCCGGAAGTCCCCATGAACTTCACCCAAGTCATCCTCGAAACCGGCCCTGACGGCCGCGCCCGCTTCCGCGAGGCCGACATCCCCCTCACCGAGGGCAAGCCGGCGGCACGCCTGTCGCCGTTGATGCCCAGCGGCGGACTGCAGCTGCGCATGAGCCCGGTGGGTTTCCGCAGCGAGTTCCACTGCACGACCGACCCGCAGTGGCTCTTCGTGCTGGGTGGGCAGATGGAGATCGGCCTGCAGGACGGCAGCTCGCGCGTCTTCGGTCCGGGCGACCACTTCTACTCGGCCGACACCCTGCCCGCGGGTGCCACCTTCGACCCCAAGGTCCATGGCCACTGGAGCCGACAGGTGGGTGACCAGCCCCTCGTCACGGCCTTCGTCCGGGCCTGAGCTGGCCCCGAGAAGGTACCGCCCGCGACGCCTGCCGACGACATGCCGCAGTTCGCTGCCAACCTCAGCTTCCTCTACCCCGAGCGCCCGTTGACCGAGCGCTTTGCCGCGGCAGCGGCCGACGGCTTCCGGGCCGTGGAGTTGCTGTTCCCGTACGCCTTGCCGAAGACGGAGCTTGCACAGCGCCTGACGGACCAGGGCCTGAAGCAGGTGCTCTTCAACACGGCACAGGGCGACTTCGACGGCGGAGAGCGTGGCATCGCCTGCCTGCCCGGCCGGGAGGACGAGTTCCGCCGCGCCATCACCGAGCAGGCACTGCCCTACGCGATGGCCCTGCGCTGCCCTCGCGTGCACGTGATGGCCGGGGTCGTGCCCGAGGCTGCCGACCCGGCCCGGCTGCGAGACACCTACGTCGCCAACCTGGCCTGGGCGGCGGCCCAGGCCGCCAGCGTGGGCGTGGCGCTGTGCATCGAGCCCATCAACCCGCGCGACATGCCGGGCTACTTCCTCAATCGCCAGGCCCAGGCGCATGCCATCGTGCAGGCCGTCGGCGCCGCGAACCTGCAGGTGCAGATGGACCTGTACCACTGCCAGATCGTCGAAGGCGACCTCGCCTCGCGCCTGAAGGCCTGGTTGCCCGGCGGGCGCGTGGGCCATCTCCAGATCGCGGGCGTGCCCGACCGCCACGAACCCGACGCGGGCGAGGTCCGCTACGAGTTCCTGTTCGACCTGATCGACGCTCTGGGCTACGGCGGCCACATCGGCTGCGAGTACCGGCCGCGCGGCGACACCTCGGCCGGCCTGGGCTGGTTCCAGCCCTACCGGTCCGCCCAGCGATGAGGCCCTCGTGACCGGCGGTGCTCTCCAGCAAATGTGGCTCTGCCACTTTGCTTGAACCCCCGGCGGGGGGAGGGCCGGGCTGGCCCGGCCCTGGGGGCGCTCAGTAGAGCGTCCTGGCTTGGCGCTCCTGCAGTTCGGCGTCATAGGCGGCGCCGTCCACGCCCCCGCGGCTGAGGGCCTGCAGGAGGCTGCCCGGCGAGGGCAGGGTGTCGCGCGCCACGTGCCTGGCCGGGTTCCAGAGTTCCGAGCGCTTGATGGCGCGCGCGCACTGGAAGAACACGCTGCGCACGCTGATCACCAGCACCGAGGCCGGTGACTTGCCGTCCACCGCGAAGCGTTCGCACAGGGCGGGCAGGGCGCTGATGCGCGCCGTACCGTTCACGCGCAGCGTCTCGCCCACGCCGGGCACCAGGAACAGCAGCGCCACTTGCGCGTTGAAGGCGATGTTGCGCAGGCTGTCGATGCGCTGGTTGCCGCGGCGGTCGGGCAGCAGCAGGGTGTGCGCGTCGAGGATGTGCACGAAGCCGGGCCCGTCGCCGCGCGGCGAGGTGTCCAGGCCTTCCGGGCCCAGCGTGGCCAGCACCGCGAAGGGCGAGGCTTCGATGTACGGCCGGTACAGCGGGTGGAGGTGGTCGGCCACCTTGGCCAGCGAGGTCTCACCCGGGCCGGTGGGGTAGGCACGGCGCAAGGCCGCGTCGTCCAGCAGGTCGGCCGACCGGTCCGCCACCAGCGCAGCCAGTGCTTGCAGCTCGGCCGCCATGTTCAGCCGATGCGCCCGAGCAGCAGGTACTCCATCAACGCCTTCTGCACGTGCATGCGGTTCTCGGCCTCGTCCCACACCACGCTCTGCGGGCCATCGATGACCTCGGCCGTCACTTCCTCGCCGCGGTGCGCGGGCAGGCAGTGCATGAAGAGGGCGTCCTTCTGCGCCACGGCCATCATCTCCTCGTCCACGCACCAGTCGACGAAGGCCTTGCGGCGCTCCTCGTTCTCGGCCTCGTAGCCCATGCTGGTCCACACGTCGGTGGTGACCAGGTGCGCACCTTCGCAGGCTTCCATGGGGTGGTTGAAGACCTTGTAGCAGCGGCTGTCGCGGATGCCGGCCACGGCCGCGTCCACCTCGTAGCCGCTGGGCGTGCTGACGTGCACCGTGAAGCCCAGGATCTCGGCCGCCTGCAGCCAGGTGTTGGCCATGTTGTTGCCATCGCCCACCCAGGCCACCACCTTGCCCGCGATCGAGCCGCGGTGCTCCTGGAAGGTGAAGATGTCGGCCAGGATCTGGCAAGGGTGGTACTCGTTCGTGAGGCCGTTGATCACCGGCACGCGCGAGTGCGCCGCGAAGGCTTCGAGCTTGGCCTGCTCGTAGGTGCGGATCATCACGATGTCGACCATGCGGCTGATGACGCGCGCGCTGTCCTCCACCGGCTCGGCGCGGCCCAGCTGGCTGTCGCCGGTGGTCAGGTGCACCACCGAGCCGCCCATCTGGTACATGCCGGCCTCGAAGCTCACGCGCGTGCGCGTGCTGGCCTTCTCGAAGATCATGGCCAGCGTGCGGTCGGTCAGCGGCGTGTAGCGCTCGTAGTTCTTGAAGCGCGTCTTGATGATGCGCGCGCGGTCGAACAGGTAGGCGTATTCCTCGGCGCGGAAGTCCTTGAACTGCAGGTAGTGCTTCATCAGAGAGTGCCCGGGCTTCATGATGCGGGGGCCGCCAGGAACTGCCGGATCAGCGGCACCAGGATGGCGGCGATCTGGCGTGCCTCGTCCTCGCTGAGGATCAGAGCCGGCAACAGACGCACCACGCGCTCGGCCGTGACGCTGATCAAGAGCCCGGCGTCGGCCGCCTGCTGCAGCAGCGCGCCGCAGGGGCGGTCGAGCTCGATGCCGATCATCAGGCCCTGGCCGCGGAACTCCACCACGCCCGGCTGGCCCTTGAGCCCTTCTTCCAGCGCCGCACGCAGCAGCGCGCCCACGTGGGCGGCGTTGGCCATCACGCCGTCCTCTTCCATGATGCGCAGCGTTTCGACGCCGGCGCGCATGGCGAGCGGGTTGCCGCCGAAGGTGGTGCCGTGGTTGCCGGGGCCGAGCACGTTCTTCGCCCTCTCGCCCACCACGATGGCGCCCACGGGCACGCCGGAGGACAGGCCCTTGGCCATCGGCATCACGTCGGGCTGGATGCCGGCC
>JAEUPH010000016.1 GCA_016790395.1 Rubrivivax sp.
GGGTCGCCGAGGCGCCAGATGAACTGGCCGGCGCCGTAGTCCTGGTAGCTGTCGGCGAAGCTCTCCACGCGGTGGCCGAGCGCGCGCAGGCCGTCGGCCGCGGCGAAGCCCTGCTCGGTGTTGAGCACGCCGCCGTTCCAGCGCCAGCGCGGTGCGTCGCAGGCCGCCTGGGGCTGCTGGCGGTAGTCGAGCATGCGCACCAAGGTCTGCAGGTGGCCCTGCGGCTGCATGTCGCCGCCCATCACGCCGAAGCTCATCACCGGCCGGCCCTCCTTCGTGAGGAAGGCCGGGATGATGGTGTGGAACGGCCGCTTGCCCGGGGCCACGACGTTCTCGCGCGTTTCGTCCAGCGTGAAGCCGTGGCCGCGGTTCTGCAGGCTCAGGCCGTAGCCCGGCACCACCACGCCGGAGCCGAAGCCCATGTAGTTGCTCTGGATGAAGCTGACCATCATGCCGCTCTCGTCGGCGGCGGTGAGGTAGATGGTGCCGCCCTGCGGCGTGTGGCCAGGGCCGAAATCCTGGCAGCGCCGGGGGTCGATCAGCTTCGCGCGGGCGGCCAGGTAGGCCGGGTCCAGCATCTGCGCGGGCGTGAGCCGCATGCTGCGGGCGTCGGCCACGTAGCGGTAGACGTCGGCGAAGGCCAGCTTCATGGCCTCGATCTGCAGGTGCTGCGAAGCCACGCCGTCCACGGGCAATGCGCCGAGGTCGAAGTTCTCCAGGATGCCCAGCGCGATGAGCGCGGCGATGCCCTGCCCGTTCGGCGGGATCTCGTGCAGCGTGTGGCCGCGGTAGTGCTGCGCGATGGGCGTCACCCACTCGGGCCGGTAGGCGGCGAAGTCCGCCGCGGTCATGGCGCCGCCATGGGCCTTGGCGTGCGCCTCGGCCGCCGCCGCCACTTCGCCGCGGTAGAAGGCCTCGCCCTGCGTCGCGGCGATGAGCTTGAGCGTGCGTGCCGCCTCGGGGAAGGTGAATCGCTCGCCCACGCGCGGCTCGCGGCCGAGCGGCAGGAAGGCCTGCGCGAAGCCCGGCTGCTGCGTGATCTCGGGCAGCGTGGCCGCGTTGTGCCACTTGTGCTGCACGATCACCGGCACGGCATAGCCCCGCTCGGCGATCTCGATGGCCGGCGCCAGCAGGTCGGCGAAGGGCAACCTGCCGAAGCGGCCGTGCAGGGCCACCCAGCCGGCCACGGCGCCGGGCACCGTGACGCTGTCCCAACCACGCTTGGGCGGCGACTTCGATTCGGCGCCGTACTTTTTCCTGAAATAACCTGGAGTCCAGGCCTGCGGGGCGCATCCGCTGGCGTTCAAGCCGTGCAGCTGCTGGCCGTCCCACAGGATGCAGAAGGCGTCGGACCCCAGACCGTTGCTGCAGGGCTCGACGATGGTCATCACGGCCGCGGTGGCGATGGCGGCGTCCACGGCATTGCCGCCCCGGCGCAACATCGCCAGTCCGGCCTGTGCAGCCAGCGGGTGCGAAGTGGCGACGACGTTGCGGGCGAACACGGGCGAGCGGCGGCTGGCGTAGCCGGTGCTCCAGTCGAAGGCGTGGGTCATGCGATGGGTCGTTTCAGCGAGGCAGGGAGTATGCCGCCGCGGGCCTCAGGGCACCGGCGTGTCGGCGTCGCCGACGTAGCGCCGCAGCACCGGCGGCTCGGCGCCGACGTGGTAGGCCAGCCGCGCCTGGCGCAGTTCCTGGTCGAAGGCGGTGAAGCGCTCCAGCCGCCGCTGGTGCTCGAGCCAGTTCTCGTCGACGAAGTACTCGACGTAGCGCCCCGGCACCGCGACGTCGCGGAACAAGCCCCAGCTCAGCGCGCCCTGGCGCAGCCGGGCGCGGCGCGTGCGCTGCATCACCTCGGCGAAGCCGGCCGCGCGCGCCGGGTCGATCTGGTACTCCAGCGTCACCATCACCGGCCCTTCGTCGGGCGCGATGGCGAACGCGGGCTCGGGCGCGGTGCGCGTGGCGGCCGGCGAGAAGTCGATGCTCTCGCCGCCTTCCACCGACAGCCTTCGGGTCAGCAGCACCACGGCCACGCCGCTGGCCGCGGCGGCGAGCACGGCCGTGCGCACGTCGGCCCATTCGGCCACCTGGCCCCACAGCAGCGAGCCTGCGGCGGCGCCGCCCATGAGCGCCATCTGGTAGATCGACATGCCGCGCGCCCGCACCCAGTTGGGCATGGCCACCTGGGCCGCCACGGTCAGCGAGTTGGCCACGGAGATCCAGGCCATGCCCGCCAGCACCATGGCCGGCAGCGCCAGCCACAGCTCGGGCACGAGCACGATCAGCGTCGACAGCGCGGCATGGATGAGCGTGCCGCCGCGCACGAACTGGTCGCGATCGAAGCGCTGGCGCCAGCGCGGGAAGTACAGCGCCGCGACGATGGCCCCCGCACCCACGCAGGACAGCATCACCGTGAAGGTGCCGGCGCCGCCGCCGTGCAGGCCGCGCGCCAGCAGCGGCAGCAGCGCCATCAGGGCCGAGGCCTGCAGGAAGAACAGGAAGATGCGCAGCAGGATGACCTTCAGCCGCGGCGACTGCCATGCATAGACGAGGCCCGTGCGCATGGCGCCGACGAAGCGCTCGCCGGGCAGCGCGCTGGCGCGCGGCTCGCTCTTCCAGCGCAGGATGAGCACGAAGGCCAGGCCGGCCAGCAGCGTGTTGAGCACGAACACCGCGGCCGGGCTCACGGCCGCCAGCAGCGCACCGGCCAGCGCCGGGCCGACCACGCGCGACAGGTTCATCGCAATGCCGTTGAGCGCCAGCGCCGCCGGCAGTTCGGCGCGCGTGACGACGCCCGGCACGATGGCGGCGAACACCGGCCAGCGCATGGCCAGGCCGATGCCGTTGCTGAAGGTCAGCGCCAGCAGCATCGGCGCCGTCAGCGCATCGGCCAGCGACAGCGCCGCCAGCACCAGGGCGTTGAGCGAGACCCACAGTTGCGTGGCAGCGAAGTAGCGACGCCGGTCCAGGATGTCGGCCAGCGCGCCGCTGGGCAGGCCCAGCAGGAACACCGGCAGCGTGGAGGCCGTCTGCACCAGGGCCACCATCACCGGACTGGTGGTGAGCGTGGTCATCAGCCAGGCGGCCGCCACGTCGTTCATCCACATCGTCAGGTTGGCCGCCAGCCAAGCAAACCAAAGGCCCCGGAACACGGGGCCTTGGAGGGGGGCGAGTGCGGTGGGCAGCCTCATGCGCCCACGATACTCCGGACGCTCAATCTGCGTCCTGGAACGCCTCTTGACGCTTGTTCTTGATGGACGGCAGCATGACGATGACGATCATCAGCAGGGCCCCCGCCAGCAGCCCGGCGGAAAGCGGCCGGGTCACGAACGTGGACCAGTCGCCGCGGCTGAGCAGCAGTGCGCGGCGCAGGTTTTCTTCCATCATCGGTCCCAGGATGAAGCCCAGCAGCAGCGGCGCCGGTTCGCAGCCCAGCTTGTAGAACAGGTAGCCCACCACCGCGAAGCCCGCGCCCATGAAGACGTCGAAGTTGTTGTTGTTCAGCGTGTACAGGCCTATGCAGCAGAACGACATGATGGCCGGGAACAGGAACCGGTAGGGCACCGTCAGCAGTTTGATCCAGATGCCGATCAGCGGCAGGTTCAGGATCACCAGCATGAGGTTGCCGACCCACATCGAGGCGATCAGGCCCCAGAACAGCTGCGGGTTGCTCGTCATCACCTGCGGGCCGGGCTGGATGCCCTTGATCGTCATCGCGCCGACCATCAGCGCCATCACGGCGTTGGGCGGGATGCCCAGCGTCAGCATCGGGATGAAGCTGGTCTGCGCACCGGCGTTGTTGGCGCTCTCCGGGCCGGCGATGCCGCGGATGTTGCCCTGGCCGAAGGGCACTTCGCCGGGCTTCATCGGCACCTTCTTTTCCACCGTGTAGGCCGCGAAGGCCGCCAGCAGCGCACCGCCGCCGGGCAGCACGCCGAGCAGCGAGCCGAGCGAGGTGCCGCGGATGACCGAGGGCCAGGCACGCCTGAAGTCCTCGCGCGTCGGCCACAGGCCCTTGACGTCCTTCGTGAAGACCTCGCGGTTCTCGGCCGGCTGGCCCAGGTTGGCGATGATCTCGCCGAAGCCGAACACGCCCATGGCGATGGCCACGAAGCCGATGCCGTCGGTCAGCTCGGGGATGTCGAAGCTGTAACGCGGCACGCCGGAGATCACGTCGGTGTTGATCTGCCCGAGCAGCAGGCCCAGGATGATCATCGAGATGGCCTTCACCAGCGAACCCGAGGCCAGCACCACGGCGCCGATGAGGCCCAGCACCATCAGGCTGAAGTACTCGGCGGGGCCGAACTTGAAGGCCAGTTCGGTGAGCGGCGGCGCGAAGGCGGCAATGATCAGCGTGCCCACGCTGCCGGCGAAGAAACTGCCCAGGCCGGCGGCGGCCAGCGCAGCACCGGCACGGCCTTTGCGGGCCATCTGGTAGCCGTCGATGGCGGTCACCACCGAGCTGCTCTCGCCCGGCACGTTGATCAGGATGGCGGTGGTGGAGCCGCCGTACTGCGCGCCGTAGTAGATGCCCGCCAGCATGATGAGCGCCGGCGTGGCGTCCAGCGCATAGATGCTGGGCAGCAGCATCGCAATGGTGGCCACCGGGCCGAGGCCCGGCAACACGCCGATCAATGTGCCGAGGATGGCGCCGAAGAAGGCGTAGGCCAGGTTCTGCAGCGTGAAGGCCACGCCGAAGCCGAGCGCGAGATTGGAAAGCAGGTCGCCCATGTGTTGCCCCTCAACCCGCCACGAACACGGGCCACAAGGGGATCGTGAGCTTGAGTCCGACGATGAAGATGAGCCAGCTGCCCAGCGTCAGGACGACGGCGTTGATGAGCGCGTCCTTCCAGTGGAACTCGTCGCCGGCCATGGCCGCCACGACGACCAGCAGCGGCAGCGAGGCGATCATGCCCAGTCGCGGCAGGATGAAGCCGAAGCCGGCCACCGAGAAGACGATCACCAGCAGCGGCTTCCACGCCCAGGGGCCCATCTTGTCGCCACCTTCGACCTCGAAGGTGAGGGCCTTGAACAGCACCATCCCCCCCAGGATGGCCATGAGGATGCCCAGCCCGAAAGGAAAGTAGCCGGGGCCCGGGCGCGCCGAACTGCCGAAGCTGTAGCCGGTGGCCCCCCACGCGAAAGCCACGCCCACCCCGATGAACATGAGTCCGGACCAGAAGTCCTTCTCGCTCTTGATCTTCACGCCTGTCTCCTCCTCAGCCCGGGCGGCTGCGGTTGCGGCGGGATTCTAGGGACGGGGTCGCGGGGGGCCGCTGTGGTTTCCACGTAAGCACGGCGCTGCCCCGCCCTGGGGCGCGGGTCAGCCGGCGATGTCCAGGGCCGGCGTGTTGCGCAGCACTTCCTCGAGCGTGGTCAGGCCTTCGGCCACCTTCATCGCGCCGGCCAGGCGCAGCGGGCGCAGGCCTTCCTTCACGGCCACGCGCCGCAGGGCCGCGGCGTCGAGCGAGGGGTGCACGGCAGCGCGTGCGCCTTCGCTCATCAGCAGCAGCTCGTACAGGCCGGCACGGCCGCGGTAGCCGGTGTGGCGGCACTCCAGGCAGCCCACGGGCTTGTAGGGCCGCACACCGCCGGACAGGCGCCAGGGGCGCACGGCGGCGTCCAGCGTGTCGCGCGTCACCGCGTCGTCGCGCTGCTTGCAAGCCGGGCACAGGGTGCGCGCCAGCCGCTGCGCCAGCACGCCGATGACGGTGGCGGCGATCAGGTAGCTGGGCACGCCCAGGTCGGCCAGGCGCGTGACGGCGCCCACGGCGTCGTTGGTATGCAGGGTGCTGAACACCAGGTGGCCGGTGAGCGCAGCCTGGATCGCCATCTCGGCGGTCTCCAGATCGCGGATCTCGCCCACCATGATGACGTCCGGGTCCTGCCGCATCAATGCGCGCAGGCCTTCGGCGAAGCCCATGTCCAGCGCCGGCTGCACCTGCGTCTGGTTGAAGGCCGGCTCGATCATCTCGATCGGGTCCTCGATGGTGCAGACGTTGACCTCTTCCGTGGCCAGCTGCTTGAGCGTGGCGTACAGCGTGGTCGTCTTGCCGCTGCCGGTGGGGCCGGTGACGAGGATGATGCCGTGCGGCCGCGCAATCAGTTCCTGCCAGCCCTTCGATTCATTGGCGCCGAAGCCCAGCGCCGACAGGCCCTTGACCGTGGTCTCGGGGTCGAAGATGCGCATCACCATCTTCTCGCCGAAAGCGGTGGGCAGCGTCGACAGGCGCATCTCCACGTCGCCGCCCGGGCTGCCGTCGGCACCGTCGGGGCGGCGCGTCTTGATGCGGCCGTCCAGCGGCCGGCGGCGTTCCACCACGTCCATGCGGCCCAGCAGCTTGATGCGTGCCGTCATCGCCGCCATCACCGTCAGCGGCACCTGATAGACGGTGTGCAGCACACCGTCGATGCGGAAGCGGATGGCGCCGATGTCGCGCCGCGGCTCCAGGTGGATGTCGCTGGCGCGCTGTTCGAAGGCGTACTGCCAGAGCCAGTCCACCACCTGCACCACGCCCTGGTCGTTGGCGTCCAGGGTCTTGGCGCTCTTGCCCAGTTCCACCAGCTGCTCGAAGCTGGCGGTGACCGCCACCTCGCCGCTCTTCTGGGCCGCGCGCACGTTGCGCGCCAGGGCGTAGAACTCGGTCGTGTAGCGGCGCACGTCGTCCGGGTTGGCCACCACCAGCCTGACGTGGCGCCGCGTGTGGCTCTCGATCTCGCTCACCCAGCCGGTGTCGAAGGGCTCGGCGGTGGCGATGGTCACCTCGGTGGGGGACACGTTCACCGGCAGTGCGCGGCGCAGTTCCGCGTACTGCACGCTCATCACGTCGGCCACGCGGCCCACGTCCACGCGCAGCGGGTCGATGCGCAGGTAGGGCAGCCGTGCGCGCGCCGCCAGCCATTCGGTCAGCGCCTCGGTGTCCAGCGCCGAGCCGCGGCCGGCGCGCAGCAGACCGGCGCCGCCCAGCCGCACCAGGGCGTGCATGCTGGAACTGCCGGCGCGGAAGCGCGCCGACACGCCGTCGGCGTCTTCCTGCGTGATGTAGCCGTCCTCGCGCAACCAGCCCAGCAGCAGCGGCCACTCCAGGCGGCCGCGCGCTACCACGGCGGCTGCCGGGGCCGGGGCTGGGGGGGCGGCGGGTCGGGTCATGGGAACGACGGTCCTTCAGGATCTGGCACATAAGGCCGCACCATGCGCAGCCACTTGCGGGCCGGCAGGCCCACGGCCCCGAAGCGGCTTTCCAGCGCCGCCGCGCGGGCCGACAGCACCTCGCGCGCCGGCACCTCGACACCGCGCCCGGCGACGACCACCGTGTTGCCTTCGCGCGTGGGGCGCAGGCTCCAGACCTGGTCGGCGCCGAATGCGGCGGCGATGCGCGCGATGCTGTCACGGAAGCTGGCATGGCGACCGAACAAATTGACGCTCATCACCCCGCCATCTTCGAGCGTACGGCGGCAGGCGGCATAGAAGTCCTCGTCATCCAGCACCGGGGCCGCGGCCTCGTGGTCGTACAGGTCCACGTGGAGCAGGCGCACGCGGGCGGCTTCGGCCTGGGCCAGCCAGTCGGCCGCGTCGCCCTTCACCACCTCGGCGGCGGCCGGCAGGTGGAACCAGGCGGCGTTGACGGCGATGACCTCGGGGTTGATCTCCACCACCGTGGTCGGCCACTTCAACTGCTGGGCGGTGAAGCGCGTCAGCGCGCCCGCCCCCAGGCCCAGCTGCACGGCCCGGCCTTCGTGCAGCGTCTCGGTGGGCAGCCACAGCAGCGCGGCCAGCATGCGCTGCACGTAGTCGATCTCCACCACCTGCGGCTTCCTGATGCGCATGCCGCCCTGGATCCAGATCGAACCCAGGTGCAGGTAGCGCACGCCGTCGTGCTCGGACAGCGTGACCGGCGGCAGGGCCTGCGCGCGGCGCCTGGTCATCGCGGCAGCCGCCGCATGGTCAGCATCTCGTCGGTGGTGTGGGCTTCGAGCCATCGCTGGTGCAGCGCCTCGCGGCGGGTCACGAACTTCACGGGCCACAGGGTCGCGGCGTCGACCCACATCGTGACCAGCAGCTTGGAACCGCCATCCGGCCGCAGCGCACGCCCGCGGTGCACCGTGCGGAAGGCGCGGAAAGTGCCGGCCGGCACCGTCACGTCCTCCAGCGCCTCGACGCGGTGGTCGTAGAAGTTCTGCGTGGGCCGACCGTCACGCGGCGTGTTGGTGAAGACCGAACGCCAACGCTTGCCCACCGACAGGTCGGCGGGCACGAAGAGGATGCCCGGGTCCTTGCGGCCGCTGCCGTTGACGATCACGCTGCCCATCTGGTCCAGCACCAGGGTCCCGTTGTCGATGAGCACGCGTTGGCCCTCGATCGAGCCGACGCGTCGCCACATCGTCTTCTGCGCGTCGTCCGCCATGTGGTCGGTGTGGCGGTTCTCCCAGGCATCGCCGACGCGGTAGCGGTCGGCTCCGGGTGGCAGGCGCACCACCTGCTCCAGGCCTTGCGGCGCCTGAGGCAGCACGGCGGGCGCCGCGATGCGGTCCAGCGCGAACTGCGCCAGTTCGGCGAAGGGGCCGTTGGGGTCGCGCTGGATGAAGGCGTAGAAGTCCTCGGGCCGGCTGGAAGCGCTGATGCGCGCCCAGGCCGTGCGCTGCTCGTCGAAGGCGCGCAGCCGCTCGTCCTGCGCCGGCGCGGCCACGGCCCGGCCGTCGGCGAAGACGAAGTCCTCCTCCAGGCTGGTGCTCTCCCAGGGGATCTGCCGTCCCTGGGTGGCCTGCCGCACCTGCAGCCGCACGCGCTTGAAGACGTCCTCGATGCGGGCTTCGGGCTTCTTCAGCTCCTGCAGCAGGAAGCGCGTGTACAGGCCGTTGCCCTCGCTCTCGCTGCCGTCCTCGGCCACGTTGCCCGGCGCCGTGGCGTAGGCGAAGAAGGTGCCTGGCGGCGCGTCCATCGGCGCCAGGCCGCGCGGGCCGCCCTGGGTGCCGAAGGGGTTGTCGCGGCAGGCGTCCAGCATGAGGATGTTCATGCGCGTGCCGGCACCCTGGAAGGCCTTCAGCACGCGCTGCACGTCCACGCTCTGCCGGGGCACGTCGGCGGCGGTCTCGATGCGGATGTCCACCGGCAGCATGTAGTTGCGCCAGTCGATCTGCAGGCCGTGCCCGGCGTAGTAGAGCAGGCCGATGCCCTGGCGCCCCTGCAGCGCGGTGGCCGCCCGCTCGATGGCCGCGCCCATGCGGCCCAGGTCGGCGTCGCGCTCCTCGATGACCTGGAAGCCCAGGCTGCGCAGCAGTTCGGCCATGGCCCGCGCATCGCGCACCGGGTTCAGCAGTGGCGAACGCGCGTAGGCGGCGTTGCCCAGCACCAGCGCCACGCGCGTGGCGGACGCCTGGGCCCAGGCCGGCGTGGCCAGCAGTGTCGGGAGCCCGCCCAGGCCGGCGAGCAGGCGGCGCCGCGCGCCGTCGGGGGGAGAGGTGGTGTCCTGCATGGACGCGAATGGTGCCCGAAGCACCGTCTCAGAGGCCCGCGGCCACGAAAGCGGCGTGCCAGGCCTCACGCTTGCGCTCGAAGGACCAGCTGGCGTTGGCCGGGCTCGTGGAGGGCAGCCGCCAGACCGTGTAGCCCAGGGCCTGCAAGGCGCGCGTGGCGCGGGCCGACTCGCCGCCGTTGTGCGCCACGTGGCGCAGGTCCGGCGCGCGCCGACGCAGGCTGGCGAAATCGTTCCACTCGGCCTCCTCGATGGCCTGGTCCAGGCTGCCTTCGCGCCGGCAACGGGCATACACGTCCCACAGGCCCACGCCGCGCGCCCGCAGCAGCGTCAGGCGCTGGCGGTAGGGCAGCGCCGTCAGGTCGGCGCCGAGCAGGCTGCCCATGAGCGGCCAGAAGTGGTTGCGCGGGTGGGCGTAGTACTGGCCGGCACGGAGCGAAGCTTCGCCCGGAAAGCTGCCCAGCACCAGCAGCCGGGCGTGACGCGCGATGACAGGCGGCAGCCCGACGAGGCGCTCGCCCATTCAGCCTTCGAAGACCTTGAGCTTCTCGCGCTGGTACATCTCGCACTTGCCGGTCAGCACCTTGAACTCCAGCCCGGGTGTGTTCTTGTTGTACTTGCGGGCGTCAATGCGCAGGCAGTTGCCCAGCGTGTCACCCGGCACGCGCACGATCCAGACCATGCGCGGCGACTCCGACGTGCCGGCGGAGTTGGGTTCGCCGAAGCGCTTGAAGTGGGCTGTCAGCTCGGGCATCTCGGCCATGACATGGTCGCGGTCGAAGGCGAACTTCGCCTTCACGTCCTTCAGCACGTCGCTGCGCATCTGCTGCGCGGCCTGCGCCCACGCGCCGCCGGCCGTCGCCATCAGCACGCAGGCCGCCATGCCCCATCCCCGGATTCGTACCATCACCCCGCCCTGCCCCGTTGGTTGAAGAAGGGCGGAATGATGCCAGCGCCGCCAGCAGGGGTTTCAGCGCGGGGCGCGCTGCCAGGCCACCAGTTCCTCGGTGCTCTTCATCTCGACGATGTCGCGGTGCATGCGCGTGAAGTGGCGCACGGTGCGCAGCGGCCACAGCGTGGCGGCATCCACCCACATCGTGGCACGCAGGTCGGCGCCGTCGCTGGCGCGCAGCAGGCTGCCGGTCATGCCGATGCGCCAGGCGCGGAATCGGCCCAGCGGCAGTTCCACGTCCTCCAGCGCCTCGACGCGGTGGTCCACGAGCACCCGGCTGGGCGCCCCGCCCGACAGCGGGTGGCTGTAGTAGGCCGAGTGCCAGCGCCGGCCCACCGACAGCTCCGCCGGCACCATCAGGATGCCGGGGTCGCGGCGGCCGAGTTCGTTCTCGATCACGTTGCCCATCTGGTCCATCACCACGCGGCCGTCGTTGACGAGCACGCGCATGCCCTCGATGGCGCTCACGCGGTACGGACGCAGCTCGCGCTGGTCGCCGCGCAGGTGGTCGGTCCAGGCCATGGTCCAGGTGTCGCCGACGCGGTAGCGGTCCTGCCCGGGGCCGGGCGGCGGGCGCGAGGCCAACGCTGCCAGCGCCGCCGGCAGTTGCGGCCGCAGGGCCTGCGGCGCGACACGGTCCAGCGCGAACTGCGCCAGCTCCACGAAGGGCCCTTGTGGGTCGCGCGCGATGAAGGCCGCCAGTTCCTCGGCCCGCCCCGTCTCGCGCAGGCGGGCCCAGGTGGTGCGCTGCTCGTCGAACTCGCGCAGCCGCTGGCGCGCGTTGGGAGCCGCCACGGCCTCGCCGCTGGCAAACACGAAGTCCTCCTCCAGGCTGGTGCTTTCCCAGGGGATCTGGCGGCCCTGGGTGGCCAGCCGCACCTGCAGCCGCACGCGCTTGAAGACGTCCTCGATGCGCGCCTCGGGCTTCTTCATCTCCTGCAGCAGGTAGCGCGTGTACAGGCCGTTGCCTTCGGCCGCCGTGCCGTCCTCGGCGACGTTGCCCGGTGCCGTGGCGTAGGCGAAGAAGGTGCCCGGCGGGGCGTCCATCGGCGCCAGGCCGCGCGGGCCGCCGGCGCCGAAGGGGTTGTCGCGGCAGGCGTCCAGCACGAGGATGTTGGTGCGCACCCCGGCGCGCTGGAAGGCCGTGAGCACCTGCTGCACGTCCACGCCCTGGCGCGGCACGTCGGCGGCGGTCTCGATGCGGATGTCCACCGGCAGCATGTAGTTGCGCCAGTCGATCTGCAGCCCGTGGCCGGCGTAGTACAGCAGGCCCACGCCCTGGCGGCCGTGCAGCGCGGCGGCGGCCTGCGCCAGCGCCGCCAGCATCTGTGCGCGGCCGGCATCGGCGGCCAGGACGACTTCGAAGCCCAGCGACTCCAGCAGCTCGGCCATGGCCTTGGCGTCGTTCAGCGGGTTGCGCAGCGGCGAGCTGGGGTAGGCGGCATTGCCGATGACGAGGGCCACGCGCACCAGGCCCGCCGCACGGGCGCGGCCGGCATGCAGGCCGGCGACGCCGGCCACGGCAGCGCAACCGGCACCCGCCAGCCAGCGCCGGCGGGACGGCGCGAAGGCCTGTGCCGCGCTCAAGTCGTCCATGCCGCCGATGCTGCCCTGGTCGCTCCGACCCGATCCCCCGAAAAGCGCGCTCATCCGGGCGTTGGGGATGCCACCGCGAAGGCCCCCGCCAGCCGGGGCAGGGCGGCTTCGGCGTTGGCCCCCGTCGCGGCAGCGGTCTCGGCCAGCGTCCATCCCCGCAACTGGGCCAGCACGGCGGCGATGCGCGGCAGCTCGGCGGGCTCGTTGCGGCTGCGGGCTCCGGCCGCGCGCTGCGCCGCCGTGCGGTACAGCCAGTGCGGCGGGATGTCGGGTGCGTCGGTCTCCAAGACCAGGGCCTCGGGTGGCAGGCTGCGCGCCAGCGCGCGGATCTGCAGCGCGCGCTCGAAGGTCATCGCGCCGCCGAAGCCGAGCCGGAAACCGCGCTGGACGAAGTGCCCGGCCTGTGCGGCGCTGCCGTTGAAAGCGTGCGCGATGCCGCCGTGCACCTCGATGCGGCGCAGGCCCTTCAGCAGGCTGTCGGCCGAACGCCGCACGTGCAGGATGACGGGCAGGCCGGCTTCTCTCGCCAGCTTCAGCTGCGCCAGGTAGAAGCGCTCCTGCCGGGCGCGGTCCAGCCCGGGCACGAAGTGGTCGAGGCCGATCTCGCCCACGGCCACCAGGCGCGGGTCGTCGCGGTGGGCGCGCAGGGCTTCGGCCAGCCGGTCCAGGTCGTCGTCGGCCGCCTGGTCCACGTAGAGCGGGTGCAGTCCCAGCGCGTAGGCCATGCCGTGTTCATGGGCGAGTCGTCGCACGCTGTCGAAGTGCGCCGCGGCCACGGCCGGCAGCACCAGCCGCGCCACGCCCGCGGCGCGGGCGCGCTGCACCACGGCCGGGCGGTCGGCGTCGAACTCCGGGGCATCGAGGTGGCAGTGGGTGTCGGTCCACATGGCGCGATGATGGCTCAGGCGGTGCCCTCGGCGGCTGCAGGTGGGCACGCAACGTGATACCGTGCTTCGACCTTCCAGCCCGCCCGCGCCTGCCGATGAAGAAGGCCCCGCTGTACAGCCGTTCGCCGCGCCGCCCCGAGCCGCCCGCCGCTGCGCCCACGCCGGCGGACCCGCCCCAGGCTGCGCCGGCCTCGGCGGCCCCGGTCGGTCGCTGGCAGCGTTTCGGCCAGCGCCATGCCGCCCCGCTGTGGGCCCTGGCCGGCGCCTTCCTGGCGCTGGCGCTGCTGCTCGGCCTGCAGCGCCTGCACCCGGGCGCGCGGCCGGTCACGCAGGACGACATCGACGCCGCCGTGCGCCGCACGCTGGAGAAGGAACCCCTGCCCTCCGAGGCCGCCAAGGCCTACGAGGCCATCCTGCCCAGCGTGGTGCGCGTCATCGGCCTCATGGACGAGAACGACACCGGCGAAGACAACCCCGAGCAGCGCGCCATGGAGCGCAGCCTGGGCACGGGCGTCGTCATCATCGACAACGGCACCATCCTGACCAACCTGCATGTCGTGAGCGGCGCGAAGAAGGTGCGGGTGCGCTTCGCCAACGGCCACGAGAGCGACGCGGCGCTCGTGGGCGCGCAGCCCGAGAACGACCTCGCCGTGCTGCGCGCCAGCAGCCTGCCCGATGACCTGGAAGCCGCCACGATGCGCAGCACCGGTGACCTGCGCCCCGGCGACCACGTCATCGCCGTGGGCCACCCCTTCGGCATCGGGCCGTCCGTCAGCTACGGCGTGGTTTCGGGCATGAAACGCGAGTTCCGATCGCCCGAAGGCGAGAAGACGCTGTCCAACCTGATCCAGTTCGACGCCGCCGCCAACCCCGGCAACAGCGGCGGCCCGCTGGTCACCATGGACGGCCAGGTGGTGGGCATCGTCACCGCCATCCTCAACCCCAGCGAGCAGCGCACCTTCATCGGCATCGGCTTCGCCGTGCCGATCGAGAACGCCGCGAATGCCGCCGGCATGCATCCTTTCTGAAGGCGCCCCGAATGACCGATTCCGTTGAATCCACCGCCACGCTGATGGAGCGCATCCTCTACGAGACCAAGCGCGTGGTCGTCGGGCAGGACCGCTTCCTGGAACGCGTGCTGGTGGCGCTGCTGGCCCAGGGCCACCTGCTGGTGGAAGGCGTGCCGGGCCTGGCCAAGACGCTCACCGTGAAGACGCTGGCGCGCACCGTGCGCGGCAGCTTCAAGCGCATCCAGTTCACGCCCGACCTGGTGCCGTCCGACCTGGTG
>JAEUPH010000041.1 GCA_016790395.1 Rubrivivax sp.
CCTGCCCGGCCACCTGGCCGACAACGTGATGCACTTCGGCCGCGTGCTGCGCGCCACCGGCATCGCGATGCCCACCGACCGCATCCAGCTCGCGCTGGCCGCGCTGCAGGTGGCGGGCCTGCAAAGCCGGCGCGACTTCCACGACACCCTGGCTGCCTGCCTGCTGGACCGCGCCGAACACCGCGAGCTCTTCGACCAGGCCTTCGAGATCTTCTGGCGCGACCCCGACGTGGCCGGCCGCATGATGGCGATGCTGCTGCCCAAGGTGCAGACGCAGGTGGAGCAGGCCATGTCGGAGAACCGGCGGCTGGCCGACGCGCTGTTCGCCACACCGCCGCACGCGCCGAAGCCGCCGGCGCCCGAGCAGGTGGAGGTGGACGCCTCGCTCACGTGGAACGAGCGCGAACAGCTGCGCAAGGCCGACTTCGACACCATGACGGCCGACGAATGGCGCGCCGCGCAGCAATTGCTCAAGCACATCGCGCTGCTGTTCGAGCCCTTGCCCACGCCACGCCACGAACGCGCGCCGCACGGCGGCGGCGCCGCAAGGCTGGACGGCCGTGCCACGCTGCAGGCGCAGGCGCGCCACGGCGGCGAACTGTGGGAGCTGCGCTGGCGCCGCCCGCGCCGCCAACCGGCGCCGCTGGTGGTGCTGGCCGACATCTCGGGCAGCATGAGCCGCTATTCGCGCATGCTGCTGCACTTCGCGCATGCGCTGGGCCATGCCGAGGCGCGCGTGGAAAGCTTCGTCTTCGGCACGCGCCTGACGCGCACCACGCGCGCGCTGCGCCAGCGCGACCCCGACATCGCGGTGGCCCGTGTGGTGCGTGAGGTGCAGGACTGGTCGGGCGGCACGCGCATCAGCGCCTGCCTGCATGAGTTCAACCAGCGCTGGGCGCGCCGCGTGGCCGGCGGCCGCTGCACCGTGCTCCTGATCAGCGACGGCCTGGAGTACGGCAGCCCGGAAGACCCGCGCTGCGAGCGGCTGCGTTTCGAGATGGAGCGCCTGCACAAGAGCTGCCGCCGGCTGCTGTGGCTGAACCCGCTGCTGCGCTTCGAGCAGTTCCAGCCCAAGGCCAGCGGCATCCGCGCCATGCTGCCGCACGTCGACGCCTTCCTGCCGGCGCACAACCTGGACAGCCTGGCCGACCTGGCGCGCGCGCTGGCGGCGCCGCGACGCGCTTCGACCCGCCGCAGCTGAATTGCGTCACACCCGGCGGCTCAAGGCGGCGCTGCGCGCGCCGAAGTTGCCGGGATGCCCGAACGACCCCCACCCCGAAAGCCGACGGCCTCCGGCCGCGTCAAGCGTGAACGACGCGCCCCTGCAGGCCCGGTGGGCTCGCTGAGCTGGGCCAAGAGCCTGCTGGGCCGCCCCATCGCGCTGGAGCGGCGCGATGGCAAGCTGCACGTGGCGCTGGTGGAGCGACGACGCAGCCCCGAGCAACGCGAGGCCGACGCGCTGAACGCGCTGCGCGCCGAATTGCATGCACGGCTCATCGCGGGCGACCTGGACCAGGCGGCACGCACCATGCGCCATCTCGTCTTCGTGCTCGACGCCCTCGGTCGCGGCTGGGACGCGGTGGGCGAGCTGCCCAGCGCCGTGCTGCACAAGGCCACGGTGCAGGCGCACCGGCTGGTGATCGACGAAGCGTCGCCGCTGCTGGCCGAGCTGATCGACCGGCTGCGGCTGCTGAAGGTGGCCGCCGAGGTGCGCGAGGATGCTGGCAAGCACGGACACCCCGATGCCGGCCTGCCCCTGAGCAACGACCGTCGCGACACGCGCATCGACGCACGCGAGATGACCGTCGAGGAGGTGGACGCCAGCGAAGCCAGCTGGATGGGCACCGTGCCGCAGGCGCTGGTGCCTCCCGCCGGCGGCGGGCACTGAACCGGCTCAGTCCGGCAGCCTGAGGGCCGGCCCGAAGTCACCGCGCAGGCCGCGCCACACGCGCTCGGCCGTCAACGGCATCTGCAACTGCTCGGCTGCGCGGCCGAGGCCTGCGGACGCCACCGCGTCCACCACCGCGTTCACCACGGCCGGCGTGGCACCGATGGTGCCCAGTTCGCCCACGCCCTTGCTGCCCAGCAGGTTGGTCTGGCAGGGCATGCGCTCGTCGAACACCGTCCTGAAGCCGACGAAGCCGTCGGCACGCGGCAGGGCGTAGTCCATGAAGCTGGCCGACAGCAGCTGCCCCTGTGCGTCGTACACCACGGCCTCGCTCAGCGCCTGGCCGATGCCCTGCACCGCACCGCCTTCCACCTGCGCGCGCACGATGGCAGGGCTGACGATGCGGCCGATGTCGTTGGCCGACGCATAGGCCACCACCTGCACCTCGCCGGTGGCCGGGTCCACCTCCACCTCGGCGACGTGGCAGCCGTTGGGCCAGCTGGGCGCGCTGGCCTTGGCCGCGGCGCTGACCGTGAAGCGCAGGCCCGTCTGTCGGGCCGCCAGCTCGAAGAGGCCGATGCCGAGGTCGGTGCCCGCCACCGTGAAGCGCCCCGCCGCGTACTCGATGTCGCCGGCCGCCGCCTCCAGCGCCTGCGCCGCCAGCTGCCTGCCTTCGTCCACCGTCTTCTCGCTGGCCACGCGCACCGCCGCGCCGCCGGTGAACAGGCTGCGGCTGCCGGCGCTGCCGAAGCCGTTGGCGCGGTCGGTGTCGCCCTGGAGGATGCGGATGCGCTCGATGGGCACGCCGAAGACGTCGTGCGCCAGCTGCACGTAGCTGGTGGCGATGCCCTGGCCCATGGGCATGGTGGCGCTGGTCAGTTCGATGAAACCGTCGGCCGTGACGGCCACGCTGACGTTCTCTTCCAGCGCGTTGCCGCCGGTCCATTCCAGGAAGGTGGCGATGCCGCGGCCGCGCAGCTTGCCGCGCGCCTTCGACGCCTCGCGACGCGCGGCGAAGCCGGCCCAGTCGGCGAGTTCCAGGCCCTGGTCGAGGATCTGCTCGAAGTGGCCGCTGTCGTACACCTGCGCCATGGCCGTGGTGTAGGGCAGCTGGCTGGGCCGGATCATGTTGCGGCGGCGCAGCTCGGCGCCGTCGATGCCCATCTCGCGCGCGGCGGCGTCGAACAGGCGCTCGATGATGTAGATGGCCTCGGGCCGGCCCGCGCCGCGGTAGGCGCCGGTGGCCGCCTGGTTCGTGAGCACGCCGCTGAGCTTCAGGCTCACCAGCGGGATGTCGTAGATGCTGGTGCTGACCCAGGGCCCGATGAGCAGCGGGATGACGAAGGAGGTGGCCGAGGGACAGGCCCCCACGCCGGCCAGGGTGCGCACGCGCAGCGCCAGCGCCTTGCCCTTGGCGTCCAGCGCCAGCTCGGCGTGGCTGACCTGGTCGCGGCCGTGCACGGCGGCGAGGAACTCCTCCACGCGCTCGGCCTGCCACTTCACCGGGCGGCCGGTGGCCTGCGCGGCATGGGCGACGGCGATGTCTTCCGGGTAGGCCCCGGTCTTCATGCCGAAGCCGCCGCCCACGTCACCCACCACCACGCGGGTGTTCTCGGCGGTGCGGCCGGGCAGGCAGGCCGCCAAGGTGCCGCGCACGCCGCTGGGCATCTGGCTGCTCATGCGCAGCGTGAGACGTTCGCCGTCCATGAAGGCCAGCACGCTGCGCGGCTCCAAGGGGCTGGGGGCCAGGCGCTGGTTGACCAGCGTCAGCGCCACACGGTGCGCGGCCGAGGCGAAGGCGGCTTCGGTGGCCGCGGCGTCACCGTGGCGGGACTCGGCGGCGATGTTGTCGGGCACTTCGGGCCACACGGCCGGCGCACCGGGGGCCAGCGCGGCCAGGAGGTCGCCGACAGCGGGCAGGTCGTCGTAGTCCACCCTCACCGCCGCCGCCGCAGCCTGGGCGGCGGCGCGCGAATCGGCCACCACCATCGCCACGGCTTCGCCCACGTAGCGCACCACCTCGTGGGCCAGCGCGCGCTTGGGCGGCACGCTGAAGGCGCCGCCGCCCGGGCGCTTGAAGGGCACGGCCACGGCGATGGGCTTGACGCCGGCAGCCACGAGATCGGCGCCGGTGAAGATCGCCACGACGCCCGGCATGGCCTGCGCCGCCGCCGTGTCGATGCCGAGGACCCTCGCGTGCGCGCGGTCGCTGCGCACGAAGGCCCCCCAGGTCTGGCCGGGCAGCAGGTGGTCGTCGGTGAAGCGGCCTTCGCCGCGCACCAGCGCCGGGTCCTCCACGCGGCGCACCGCATGCCCACTGCCGAAGCGGCTGGCTTCGATCGGCAGCTTCATGCCTGGCCCTCCGTCATGAGCTTCGACGCGTGCTTCACGGCGGCCACGATGTTCACGTAGCCGGTGCAGCGGCACAGGTTGCCTTCCAGCGCCTGCTGGATCTGGGCTTCGCTGGGGTTCGGGTTCTCGTTCAGCAGGCAGGTGGCCGACATCAGCATGCCCGGCGTGCAGTAGCCGCACTGCAGGCCGTGGCAGGCGATGAAGCCTTCCTGAACCGGGTGCAGCGTGCCGTCGGGCTTGGCCAGGCCTTCCACCGTGGTGACACTGCGGCCGGCCGCCTGCACGGCGAGCGTGCTGCAGGCCTTCACCGAGCGGCCGTCCAGCAGCACGGTGCAGCAGCCGCATTGGCCGGTGTCGCAGCCGACATGGGTGCCGGTCAGCGCCAGCGCTCCGCGCAGCAGGTCGACGAGCAGGGTCTGCGCTTCGACGTCGGCCGTGCGGGGCTGGCCGTTCACGTTCAAGGTGATCTGGGGCATGGGGAGGGGTTCGCGGGCGGAGATCGCGATGATGCCCGCTCAGGGCGCACAGCTGCGGAAGCCGCTGAAGGCATGGTCGTCGTCCGGGTGCAGGAAGCGCCGGGCCTTGGGATGCTTGCAGCGCGAGCGCGTGGCCCAGGAGCCGCCGCGCAGCACGCCGAAGCCGGGCGGTGGCAGCGGGTCCAGGCAGCCCGGCGCGGGCACGCCGGCGCCGACCCAGCTGCGCGCCCGACCGGCCACCCACTCGAAGACATCGCCCCAGACGAAGCCGCGGCCGGCCCCCTGGCAGGCCGCGATCTCCCACTCGGGTTCGGTGGGCAGGCGCCGGCCCGCCCAACGGCACCAGGCCTCGGCCTCGTGGCGGCTCACGTGCACGGCGGGCTGGGCGGGGCTGGCGCGCTGCAGGCCGGCGTCGGGGCCGCCGCGCGCCACCAGCACGCCGCCCAGCAGCTGCTCGACGCCGCCGGGCGCGCGGCGGCCTTCGGCCTGCAGCCAGGCCCAGCCGGCGCCACTCCAGAGCTCGCGGCGGTCGTAGCCGCCGTCCTCGGCGAACTCCACGTAGCGCGCCCAGCTGACGGGCTGCGCGTCGATCTCGAACTCCGGCACCGCCACCTCGTGCGCCCAACGCTCGTTGTGGGGCACCAGCCCGCCCGGCGCCGAGCCGAGCTGCCAGCGCTGCGCCGGCTGCCACAGCGGCTCGCGCTCGGCGCGCGCCGGGGCCTGGCCCAGACGCAGCCCCTCGGCCAGGGCCTCGGTCAGACGGTCCTCGTGCAGCAGCGCGTTGCGGAAGAAGTGGAGCTGGGCGTCGCCGCCGGGCTCTTCGTGGAGGCGCGGAGGCAGCGCAGCCAGCAGGTCCAGCGTCAGCTCCAGGCTGTCGGCCAGGTACTGGCGCAAGGCTTCGGGTGCGGGCAGTTCACCGTCCTCGGCGCACCAGGCCGCGCTGCGCGGCTCGATGCCGGCCAGGCGGGGCGCGGAAGGGTCGCAGGCCTCGCCGCGCTGGCGCTGCACGTGGCGGGCGATCCAGTACTCCTGGTCATGGCCGGCACGCGCGGCCAGCCGCAGCGCGCGGGGCGATGTCTCGTGCGCCAGCAGGGCCAGCAGGGCGTTGCGCGCGTCGATGAGCGCCAGCGACAGCAGGTCGGGCCCGGCACGGCGGATGGCGGGGCCGTCGTCCAGCGGCCGCGCTCGCGTGGCCGCCGCGGAGCTACCCACCCACCAGTCCGTTGCGGATGGCGTAGACCGTGAGCTCGGCGTTGTTGCTGAGGCCGAGCTTCTCCAGAACGCGGGCGCGGTAGACCGACACCGTCTTGGGCGACAGCGTCAGGTCTTCGGCGATGTCCGCCAGGCGCTTGCCGCTGGCGATCATCACCAGCGTCTGCAGCTCGCGGTCGGACAGCTTCTCGTGCGGGTTCTCGGTGGCCGGCGCGGTGAGGCTCTCCACCAGCATCTGCGCGATCTCGGGCGTGACGTACTTGCGGCCCTGCGACACCGTGCGCACGGCCTGCACCAGCAGCTGCGGGTCGCCGCCCTTGTTGACGTAGCCGTAGGCCCCGGCACGCAGGGCGCGGATGGCGTACTGGTCCTCCGGGTACATGCTGACCACCAGCACCTTGATCGGCGAGCCCTCGTCCTTCAGCGCGTGCAGCGCATCCAGGCCGCTGCGGCCGGGGAGGTTGATGTCCAGCACGAGAACGTCGCAGGGCGTGTCGCCGCCACCATCGGCCGACAGGGTGCGCATCAACGCGCGCAGTTCGCCGTAGTCGCCAGCCTCGCCGATGACGCGGATGTCCGGGGCATCGGACAGGGTGTCGCGGATGCCGCGTCGGATGAGGGCATGGTCGTCGCAGAGGATGACGCGGATCATGGCGTGCGGGTGGCTCGTGGTCAGAGTGCGGTCCACGCCGAGGTCTCGGCATCGAGGGCCGCCTCGTCGTCACCGTCGGCGTGCAGCGGCACCGAGAGGATCAGCGTGGTGCCCGCAGGCCCGCTGCTGAGGTCGACCCAGCCGCCCACGGTGCCGGCGCGTTCGTGCAGACCGCGGATGCCGAAGCTGCGTGTCTTGGCCAGATCGGCCTGGCCGAGGCCGCGGCCGTTGTCGCTGACCTCCAGCGAGAGCACGCCGCCGGTCAGTGAGAGGTCGACCACCACGCGCGTCGCCTGGGAGTGTTTGCTCACATTCGTGAGCGCTTCCTGGGCCGTGCGGTAGGCCACCAGCGGCACGCCGGGCGGCAGGTGCAACGGGCCGGCCAGCATCTCGGCGCTGGTGCGGAACTCGCAGGCGATGTTGGTGCGCTTCTCGAAGCGGCTGGTCATCCACTGCAGCGCGGCCACCAGGCCCTGCTCCAGGATGGCCGGGCGCAGGTTCTGCATGATGCGCTGGCTGGCCTCGATGGCGCTGGACACCGTCTCCAGCGCCGCCAGCGCACGCTGCGCGACCTCGGGGTTGCCGGCATGGCGGCGGATCCAGTCGAGCTCGAACTTCAAGGCCGTGAGCGAGCCGCCGACGTCGTCGTGGATCTCGCGCGCGATGGCCTGGCGTTCCGCCTCCACGCTGGTCTGCAGGTGCTGCGCCAGTTCCGACAGGCGGCGCTTGGAGGCCTGCAGTTCGCGGTCGGCGGCCAGCCGCGCGCGGTGCATGCGCCCGGCGGCGATGGCGTGCTCCACCGCCGGGGCCAGCCGGGCCAGGTTGTTCTTGAGCAGGTAGTCGGCGGCGCCGTGGCGCATGGCCTCGACGGCGGTGTCCTCGCCGATCTGGCCCGAGACCAGGATGAAGGGCGCGTGCGCTTCGCCCGGCGTGGTGTGCTGACGCAGCAGCTGCAGCGCATCCAGGCCGGTGAAGCCCGGCAGGTGGTAGTCGGACAGCACCACGTCCCAGGGCTCGTCCAGCGCCGCCAGGAATTCGGCACGCGTCTCCACGCGGCGCGCCCGCGGGCGCAGACCAGCGCGCTGCAGGTAGGCCAGCGCCAGGGCATGGTCGGGCTCGCAGTCTTCCAGGTGCAGCAGCCGGAAAGGACGCGCCGACGCCTCGGCGTCGGGTTCCGGCGGGATGCGCTCGGCCGTGTCCATGGCATCCAGTATCGCAAAGCCGGCAGGCGATCCCTGAGGAAGCGAGCAGGAATTGGCGT
The DNA here is from genome assembly GCA_016790395.1 of Rubrivivax sp. GTDB lineage: Bacteria > Pseudomonadota > Gammaproteobacteria > Burkholderiales > Burkholderiaceae_C > Rubrivivax. The sequence goes on from JAEUPH010000041.1 coordinate 7,842, forward strand.
CGCTTCGCCCCGAACTTCCCCTCAATGTCGGGCGGGGTGCTGCCGAAAATGCCTTGGAAGCCTCCCCCCGGCCGGGTTGGCGCCCCGGGCACTCGGCCGCCGGGACCCCGACTGCCGACCCACCCGCAACAAGATCCTGGAGCCTGGATGTTCGCCCACGACGCGCCCCCGCTGATCGACGCTCCGCCCGAGCCGCCCCCCGGGGGCATCGGCCTGCTGGCGGCGGCCGAGCTGCAGGATCACCTCATGGTGGCCGGCAACGACATGGACCGCCTGCAGCGACTGCTGTCGGACGCCTGCGACGCCCTGCTCACCCACTTCTACGGCGCCACCGGCGAGCTCAAGCAGTTGCTGCATTCGGCCGCCGCGCACCCCGAGATCAACGGCAACGAGCTCCACAACGCCATGCAGCACATGGCCGGTGCCATCACGGCGATGCAGTTCCAGGACATGGCCAGCCAGCTCATCACGCACACCGCGCGGCGGCTGCGCAACTGCGCCGACCGCATCGCCAGCGACGCCATGGGCGACGACGAGGACGGTGCCGCCCTCATCGAGGACGCCCCGCTGCGCCCCAACCCCGTCACGCAGGACGAGATGGACGCCGGGTCCATCGAGCTGTTCTGAACGCCGCCCCAGCCCGCGCCGAAACACGAAACCGAAAGAAGCAACCATGCACTCGATCCTTGCCGTTGACGACAGCGCCTCGATGCGCCAGATGGTGTCCTTCACGCTCAAGAACGCCGGCTTCAACGTCGTCGAGGCGGTGGACGGCCAGGACGCCTGGGAAAAGGCCACGGGCCGCGAGTTCAACCTCGTGCTGACGGACCAGAACATGCCCCGCATGGACGGCATCAGCCTGACCAAGAAGCTGCGCGAGAACCCGAAGTTCAAGAGCACGCCGATCCTCATCCTCACCACCGAGAGCAGCGACCAGATGAAGCAGGCCGGTCGCGCCGCCGGGGCCACGGGCTGGCTGGTGAAGCCCTTCGACCCCGCCAAGCTGGTGGAAGTGATCGGCAAGGTCATCCGCTGACCAAGCATCTGGGCTATCAGGAGACCCGACATGGGTGAAATGACCAACGAAGCGGCCAACCTCGCGGCCGGCATCGACCTCAGCCAGTTCTTCCAGGTTTTCTTCGAGGAAGCCGGCGAGAACCTGGAGAGCATGGAGCAGAAGCTCCTGAACCTGGACATCGGCAACCCCGACGACGAGGAGCTCAACGCCATCTTCCGCTGCGCGCACTCCGTCAAGGGCGGCGCGGCGACCTTCGGGTTCGCGGACGTGGCCGAGCTGACGCACCAGATGGAGACGCTGCTGGACAAGCTGCGCCGCCACGAGCTGGCGCCCACGGCCGCCATGGTGGACGTGCTGCTGAGCTCGGGCGACGCGCTCAAGGCCCAGCTGGCGCGCCACCAGGGCAATGGCGCCGACCCGATCGACACCACCGAACTGCTGTTCGCGATCCGCGGCCTCGTCGAAGGCGGCGCGCCGCCCCCGGCCGCGCGCCCCGTGGCCGCCAAGGCCCCGCCCCCGCCGCCGCCCGCGCCGGCGGCCAAGCCGGGCGCCCGGCTGCTGGAGCTGACCGTCGGCCCGCTGGAGCACGTGGAACAGGCCGACCAGCTGGTGGAGCTGTTCAAGGAAATCACCGACCTGGGCAGCATTGAACCGCTGGACGCCGGCCGCGCCGCCGACGGCATGCGCCGCTTCAAGGTCACCACCACCACGGCGGACAACGACCTCATCGACCTCTTCTCGTTCCACGTCTCGCGCGAGCAGGTGGCGCTGAAGCCGCTGACCGACGGCTATGGCTTCCATGCCGGCAACCCCGGTGCCCCTGCCGTCGAGCCGGCCAAGCCCGAGGTCGACCCCGGCTACGGCTTCTTCGACAACGCCCCCGGCGCGCCCAACCCGCATGCCGCGGCCGAGGCCGAAGCCGACAAGCCTGCCGCCGCCGCGGCGCCGGCGGCCGCGGCCGCACCCAAGGCCGGCACCGCGCCGCGCGTCGAGAAGGCCGCAGCGAGTGCCGAATCGAGCACGCTGCGCGTCAGCGTCGACAAGGTGGACCAGCTCATCAACCTGGTGGGCGAGCTGGTCATCACGCAGGCCATGCTGGCGCAGAACAGCAAGGACATCGACACCGCGCTGCACCAGCAGCTGGCCTCGGGCCTGGCCGACCTGGAGCGCAACACCCGCGACCTGCAGGAAGCGGTGATGTCGATCCGCATGATTCCGATGTCGCTGGTGTTCAACCGTTTCCCGCGCATGCTGCGCGACCTGGCCGGCAAGCTGGGCAAGAAGATCGAGCTGGTGCAGGTGGGCGAAGCCACCGAACTGGACAAGGGCCTGGTGGAGAAGATCACCGACCCGCTGACGCACCTGGTGCGCAACAGCGTGGACCACGGCATCGAGTCGCCCGCCGAGCGGCTGGCCAAGGGCAAGCCCGAGCACGGCACGATCACGCTGATCGCCAGCCACCAGGGCGGCAGCATCGTCATCGAGGTGCGCGACGACGGCAAGGGCCTGAACCGCACCAAGCTGCTGAACAAGGCGCGCGAACGCGGCCTGGACGCACCGGACTCGATGACCGACCAGGAGGTCTACGCGCTGATCTTCGCGCCGGGCTTCAGCACCGCCGAGGTGGTGACCGACGTCTCCGGCCGCGGCGTCGGCATGGACGTGGTGAAGAAGAACATCACCGCGCTGGGCGGCACGGTGGAGATCGACTCCGCCGAGGGCTACGGCATGACGGTGCGCGTGCGCCTGCCGCTGACGCTGGCCATCATGGACGGCATGAGCGTGGGCGTGGGCGAGGAGTGCTACATCCTGCCGCTGTCCAGCGTGGTGGAGTCCTTCCAGGTGCAGCCGGGCATGGTGAAGACCATCGGTGGCACGGGCCGCGTGGTGGAAGTGCGCGACGAATACATGCCGGTGGTGGACCTGGAGAAGGTCTTCGAGGTGCCGCGCTTCGACTTCGAGCACGTCTCCAACATCATGGTGGTGGTGGAGGCCGAAGGCGGCCGCGTCGCGCTGCTGGTGGACGAACTGCTCGGCCAGCAGCAGGTGGTGGTGAAGAACCTGGAGAGCAACTACCGCAAGGTGGACGACGTCTCGGGCGCCACCATCATGGGCGACGGCCGTGTGGCCCTGATCCTCGACATCGGCTCGCTGGTGCGACGTTCGCGCCACTGATGTCCAGCCAACCGGGAGCCCCGACATGCTGAGCACCGCCGTGGCCCTGATGCGCCGCTTCACCATCCGCCTGCGCATGCTGGGCGCCATCGGCGTGCTGCTGGCCATGTTCGGCCTGATCGGCGCCGTCGGTGTGGCCTGCGGCCTGCAGATCCAGGCGCTGAACGAATCGGTCATGGTGCACTCGGTGCACGAGACCCAGGCCGTGGCCGCGGTCCGCCAGCACCTCGCCCGCGTGCGCCTGCTCGAGAAGCAGATGGTCATCGACTACGAGAACGGCGCCGAGGTCGGCAAGCTGCGCGAGAGCTGGAAGGCGGCACTCGGCCAGGTCCGCCAGGCCTTCGAGTCCCTGCTCGAGGGCGAGGACGACGAGGACAACGCGCCCGCCCGCGAGGCGCTGGCGCGGCTGAAGGCCTACGAGGAACGCTCCGCGCCGGTGCTGAAGAACATCCAGGACGGCGGCTACGACAACGCCAAGGTGGCCGACAGGATGCTGGCGCGCGCCAAGGACGAGGTGGCGGTGGCCGAGCAGCGCGTCGAGCAGATCGCCGACATCGTGCAGGCCGAGCTGGTGCGCACGCGGGCCGACTTCGAGTCGACCATGCGCACGGCGCTGGTCGTCTTCCTGGCCACGCTGCTGGCCGTGGTGCTGTTCGTGGCACCGTCGACGCTGCTGAACTCCTACTCGATCACGCGCCCCATCAGCTATGCCGTGAAGGTGGCCGAGTCGATCGCCGCCGGCGACCTGACACGCCCCATCCGGCACGAAGGCCAGGACGAGGCCAGCGAGCTGCTGGCTGCGCTGGAGCACATGCAGGCGAGCCTGCGCAACGTGGTCAGCCAGGTGCAGGCCTCGTCGGTGAGCATCCAGCACAGCAGCGCCGAAGTGGCCAGCGGCAACGGCGACCTCAGCCAGCGCACCGAGCAGGCGGCCGGCTCGCTGCAGCAGACGGCCAGCTCGATGGAGCAGTTCACCGCCACCGTGCGCCAGAGCGCCGAGGCGGCCGGCCAGGCCAAGACCCTGGCGGCCTCGGCCGCCGGCGTGGCACAGCGCGGCGGCGAGGTCGTCTCGCAGGTGGTCTCGACGATGGACGAGATCAACAGCAGTTCCCGCCGCATCGCCGACATCATCGGCACCATCGACGGCATCGCCTTCCAGACCAACATCCTGGCGCTCAACGCCGCCGTGGAAGCCGCGCGCGCCGGCGAGCAGGGCCGGGGCTTCGCCGTCGTGGCCAGCGAGGTGCGCAGCCTGGCGCAGCGCAGCGCCGCCGCCGCGCGCGAGATCAAGAGCCTGATCGGGGCCAGCGTCGAGCGCGTGGAGGTCGGTTCGCAGCTGGTGGCCAGCGCCGGCAGCACGATGAACGACATCGTCGCCAGCGTGCAGCGCGTGGCCGACATCGTGGGCGAGATCAGCACCGCCGCCGCCGACCAGAGCCAGGGCATCGGCCAGGTCAACGGCGCCGTCAGCGACCTCGACCGCATGACCCAGCAGAACGCCGCGCTCGTCGAGCAGAGCGCCGCCGCCGCCGAATCGCTCCGCGAGCAGGCGGCGACGCTGAGCTCGCTGGTGGCCACCTTCCGGCTGCGCGCCGGCTGACCGACATCCGGCCGCCGTCGGCGTCCAGCCCCAGACCCCCGATCCCAGCCCAGGAAGTACCCCTTTGACCACCACCGAGCACGCGGCCTGACGCGCCGGCATCCAACGTCCGAAGCATGAAACTCAACCACCTCTCCATCGGCCGGCGCCTGGCACTCGGCTTCGGCCTCGTCGGCCTGCTCACGGGATTCGTCGTGAGCATCCTCGTGATGAAGGTGGACGGCCTCAAGCAGGCCAATGCCTACCTGCTGTCACTGCAACACCGCGTGGCCCTGGCCACGGAGTGGCGTGGCAACGTCGAGCTCAACGTCAGCCGTGCGCTGGCGATCCTGAAGTCCGGCGCGAATGCCGAGGTCGATGCCTACTTCGCACCGCAGATGAAGGCCACCAGCGAACGGATCACGGCGGTGCAGAAGCAGCTCACCGAGATGGTGGACAGCGACAAGGGCCGTGCCGTGCTGAAGACGATCGGCGAGCGGCGCGACGTCTACGTGAAGGCGCGTGCCGACGTGCTGGCGGCACTGAAGGCCGGCCAGGCCGACGCCGCGCGCACACAGCTGGTCGAGAAGATGGAGCCTGCGGTGGCGGCCTACCTGGGGGCCGTCGGCGAGATGGCGGCGTACCAGCAGCAGCGCGTCGAGGACGCCACGGCCGGCATCACCGAAGAGGCGCGGCGCGCCGAGGTGTGGGGCGCCTCGCTGCTGGCCTCGGCGTTGGTCATCGCCACGGTGTTCGCCGTCGCGATCACGCGCTCGATCACGCGCCCGCTGCGCCAGACCGTGGCCGTGGCCGAACGCGTGGCCGGCGGCGACCTCACCCAGGCCATCCATGCCGAAGGCCGCGACGAGGCGGCAGAAATGCTGACCGCACTGCAGCACATGCAGGCCGCGCTGCGGGAGATGGTCAGTCAGGTCGCCACCGGCAGCGACAGCATCGGCACCGCCAGCGCCCAGATCGCCACCGGCAACCAGGACCTCTCGGCACGCACCGAGCAGACCTCCTCGAACCTGCAGCTGGCGGCCAGTTCGCTGGAGCAGCTCACCGGCACCGTATCGCAGACCGCCGACAGTGCGCGCACCGCCAACCAGCTGGCCGCCTCGGCCAGCGACGCCGCGGCCCACGGCGGCGAAGTGGTGGCGCAGGTGGTGGCGACGATGGAAGAGATCAACACCGCCAGCCGCCGCATCGCCGACATCATCGGCACCATCGACGGCATCGCCTTCCAGACCAACATCCTGGCGCTCAACGCCGCGGTGGAGGCGGCACGTGCGGGTGAACAAGGCCGCGGCTTCGCCGTGGTGGCCAGCGAGGTGCGCAGCCTGGCGCAGCGCAGCGCCGCCGCCGCACGCGAGATCAAGGGCCTGATCCAGGCCAGCGTCGAGAAAGTCGACGCCGGAGCGAAGCAGGTGCACGACGCCGGCACAGCCATGGACGACATCGTCGGCGGCGTGCGCCGCGTGACGGACGTCATCGGCGAGATCAGCGCCGCCACCACCGAGCAGAGTGCCGGCCTGCGGCAGGTCAACGAAGCCGTCGCCGGGCTGGACCAGATGACGCAGCAGAACGCCGCGCTGGTGGAAGAGAGCGCCGCCGCGGCCGAGAGCCTGCGCGAGCAGGCAGCGCGCCTGGCCAGCGCCGTGTCGCGCTTCCGTGTCGGCGCCGAAGCTGCGCCGCTGGCTCGCGCCGCCGTGCAGCAGGCGCGCAGCCGCGCCCCGGCGCCGCCCACCCCACCCTCGCCCCCGGCACCGCCGGCGCCACGGCCCGTGGCTGCCGGTGCCGACGACTGGGCGAGTTTCTGAGTTCACCCGCACCCGCATCACTCCAGGAAGCGAAGCCATGCTCCAGCACCTCACGACCCGCCAGCGTCTGCTTCTGGCCATCGGGCTCATCGCCACCGGACAGGCCACCGCCGTCGCCGGCCCGGCCCTCGGCCTCGGCGCCGTGGCGGCCGCCGGGCTGGGTCTCACCTGCGCCGGGCTGGCGGTGGTGACGTTGCTGGTCAACGCCTCGATGGTGCAGGCCTTCATCGTCAACTTCACGCAGCACGTGCAGCGGCTGTCGAAGGGCGATCTGACGCAGGACATCCACGGCCACGGCGGCAGCCGCGACATCGCCGCGATGATGGACGCGCTGCAGGCGCTGCAGGTGTCGCTGCGTCACACGCTGGGCTCCATCCGCAGCGGCGCCGACGGCGTGACGCTGGCCGCCCAGGAGATCGCCCAGGGCAACACCGACCTGTCGGTGCGCACCGAGCAGACGGCGTCGAACCTGCAGCACGCGGCCAGCTCGATGTCGCGGCTGACGCAGACGGTCAACCAGACGGCCGACTCGGCCCGCACCGCCAACCAACTGGCCAGTTCCGCCAGCGAGGTGGCCGCGCGCGGCGGCAGCGTCGTCTCGCAGGTGGTCTCCACGATGGAGGAGATCAACCACAGCAGCAAGAAGATCGCCGACATCATCGGCACCATCGACGGCATCGCCTTCCAGACCAACATCCTGGCGCTCAACGCCGCGGTGGAAGCCGCGCGCGCCGGCGAGCAGGGCCGCGGATTCGCCGTGGTGGCCGGCGAGGTGCGCAGCCTGGCGCAGCGCAGCGCCGAGGCCGCGCGCGAGATCAAGAGCCTGATCGGCAGCAGCGTGGAGAAGGTGGAAAGCGGCTCGCGCCTGGTGCAGGACGCCGGCAACACCATGGGCGAAATCGTCGCCAGCGTGCAGCGCGTGTCGGACATCATCGGCGAGATCAGCGCCGCCGCCGCCGAGCAGAGCAGCGGCATCGGCCAGGTCAACACCGCGGTGACACAGCTCGACGCGATGACACAGCAGAACGCCGCGCTGGTGGAGCAGAGCGCCGCCGCCGCGGAGTCGCTGAAGGACCAGTCGCGCCAACTCGCCGGCGTGCTGTCGGCGTTCAGCATCGGCGGCCAGGCCACAGCGCCGAAGGCCGTGGCCCAGAAGCTGATCGGCCAGGTCTCGGTCGCGGCCAAGGCCGCGCCACCGGCCACCGCCGCCACCAGGCCGGCCCCCAGGCCGGTGAAGGCCGACCCGACGCCGAAGGCCGAGCCGCCGGCCGCCAGGGCCACCCCGCCCGCGACGCCCAAGGCGCCCGCCGCCCCGGTGGCGACCACCACCGCGCCGGACGACGACTGGGAAACTTTCTGATCCCGCCTCAAGACGGCGCCCGCGCCGGCCGATAAACCAGAGAAGCACCAACGCCCCAAGGAACCGACATGGAAATGATCGCCGAAGCCTCTCACGTAGCGCGTCACGAAGCCGCACGTGTTGCCGCGGCCGGCGCTGCCGGCGTGGCCGCCAGCCGCACCTCGCAAGGGGGCGAATTCCTGACCTTCCGCCTGGGCGCGGAGGAGTACGGCATCGACATCCTGCGCGTGCAGGAGATCCGCTCCTACGAGCAGCCGACCCGCATCGCCAACGCGCCGCAGTTCATCAAGGGCGTGGTCAACCTGCGCGGCGTCATCGTGCCCATCATCGACCTGCGCCTGAAGCTGGGCTGCGACACCGCCGACTACAACACCTTCACGGTGGTCGTCGTGCTGAACGTGAAGGGCCGTGTTGTCGGGGCCGTGGTCGACTCCGTCTCCGACGTGCTGGAGCTGAAGAAGGAAGAGATCAAGCCCTCGCCCGAGATGAACTCCAGCGTCGACGCCTCGTTCATCACCGGCATCGGCACCGTGAAGACGGGCCAGGGCGAGAACGAGAGCGAGCGCATGCTGATCCTGATGGACATCGAAGGCCTGATGTCCAGCGCCGACATGGGCCTGATCACCTGATCGTCAGACGGCGCCGGCCCGCCGGAGCGTTTCCAGCACCGGCCGGCGCAATACCTCGCGCAGGCTCCACCAGCCCGCCGCCCAGGCCAGCAGCGCGCCCATCGCCATGCCCGCCAGCGGCACCCAGGGCGACGGGTTCCAGCTGAACTCGAAGGCGTAGCGCGCCAGCGCCCAGCCCACGGCCACCGCCGCCGCCGAGGCCAGCAGCCCCGCCAGCGCGCCCATGCCCAGCAGTTCGGTGCGCTGCACCTGGGCCAGCAGCCGGCCACCGGCACCCAGCGCGCGCATGATGGCGAACTCGCGCGAGCGGGCCTCGCTGGTGGCGCTGATGGCCGCGAACAGCACCACCAGCCCGGTGAGCAGCGTGAAGCCGAACAGGAACTCCACCGCGCGCACCACCTGGTCCAGCACCTGCTGCACCTGCGCGATGGTGGCCGAGACGTCGATGCTGGTGATGTTCGGGAAGTCGCGGCTGAGGGCGTTGTCGAAGCCCGGCGTGGCCGGCGCCTTGAAGGCGCTGATGAAGGTGCGCGGCAGCTCGGCCATCTCGGCACGCGGGAACAGCACGAAGAAGTTCACGCGCATGGACCCCCAGTCCACCTTGCGCAGCGAGGTGATACGGCCCTCCTGCACCACCCCGGCCATGTCGAAGCGCAGCGTGTCGCCGAGCTTCAGGTTCAGCTCGCGCGCCAGGCCCTCTTCCACCGACAGGCCGTCGGCCTCGCCCGAGGTCCAGCGCCCGCCCACCACCTCGTTGTGGCGCGGCAGGTCGGCGGCATGGCTCAGGTTGAACTCGCGCTCCACCAGCCGGCTGGCGCGGCCGCCGCCGAAGCTGTCGGGCGTGACGGTGCGGCCGTTGATGGCCACCAGGCGGCCGCGGATCATGGGGTACCAGTCGAACTTCGCCACGCCGCTGTCCGTCAGCCGCTGGCGGAAGGCGGCGGCCTGTTCGGGCTGCACGTTGATCACGAAGCGGTCGGGTGCGTCCGGCGGCGTGGCCTGGCGCCAGCTGGTGATGAGGTCGGTGCGCAGCAGCACCAGCAGCACCAGCGCCAGCATGCCCACCGCCAGCGCCGACACCTGAAGCACGGCGAAGGCCGGCCGCGCGGCGATCTGGCGCGTGGCCAGCAGCAGCCAGCGCGGCGCGCGCGCCTCGGGCACGGCGCGGCGCAGCCCCATCACGGCCAGCCAGGCCAGCCCCGCGAACACCGCCACGGCCACCGCGAAGCCGCCCAGGGCGATGGCACCCATGCGCGTGTCGGCCGACAGGAACAGCAGCAGCGCACCGAAGCCGCCCACGCCGGCCAGCAGCACGCCCAGCGACGAGGCCTTGAGCCCGCCCACGTCGCGCCGGATCACGCGCAGCGGCGGCACGCGCGCCAGCTGCAGCACCGGTGGCAGGCCGAAGCCCAGCAGCAGCGACATGCCCACGCCCAGGCCCAGCAGCGCCGGCCAGGGCCCCGGCGGCGGCAGCGTGGCCTTCAGCAGCCCGGCCAGCAGCAGCACGAAGCCGAAGTGCACCAGCAGCCCGAGCAGCACCCCGGCCGCACTGGCCAGCAGGCCGACGAAGGCGAACTCCAGCGTGTAGGCCGCGGCGATGCGCCGCTGCGACAGGCCCAGCACGCGCAGCATGGCGCAGTCGTCGAGGTGGCGGCTGGCGAAGTCGCGCGCCGCGATGGCCACTGCCACGGCGGCCAGCAGCGCCGCCAGCAGGGCCACCAGATTGAGAAACTTCTCGGCCCGGTCCAGCGTCTGCTTCATCTCCGGGCGGCCGCTCTCCACGCTCTCCACGCGCAGGCCGCGCCAGCCCCGCACCTGGGCCTCGGCCTCCACCCAGCGTGTGAACTCGCGGACCCGCGCGTCGCCGCGCGCGCCGGCCAGCGCCGGCGGCGCCGCCACGGCCAGGCGCCAGCCCACGCGGCTGGCCGGCTGCACGAGGCCGGTGTCCTCCAGGTCGGCCTCGGCCAGCATGACGCGCGGCGAGAAGCTGGAAAAGCCGGTGCCGCGGTCGGGCTCGATGACGATGACGCGGTCGATCAGCAACGCGGCGTCGCCCAGCAGCAGCTCGTCGCCCAGCTTCAGGCGCAGGGCGCTCAGCACGGCGGCGTCCACCCACACGGTGCCGGGCCTGGGCGCGGCCGCCGTGGTGACGACGGGGCCGTCGGCCGTGGCCTGCAACTTCAGCTGGCCGCGCAGCGGGTAGGCCTCGGTCACCGACTTCACGGCCACCAGGCGAGACTCGCCCCCCAGCTCGTCGGGTGCACGTGCCATGCTGGGAAAGTTGGCGCTGCGGGCGGTGAGCAGGCCCATCGCGCGCGCCTTGGCTTCGACGTCGGCCGGCGCCGGGCGGTCGCTGCCGATGACGGCATCGCCGCCCAGCAGCTGCCGGGCGTCGCGCTGCAGGCCGCTGCTCAGCCGGTCGGCGAAGAAGCCCACGGCCGTGAGCGCCGCCACGGCCAGCGTCACGGCCACGGCCAGCAGGCGCAGTTCACCGGCGCGGAAGTCGCGCAAGGCCTGGCGCCAGGCCAGCAGGTGGACAGGGGGCGGAGTGGCAGCAGCAGGACTGGACATGCCGCGAAGGTAACCCATTGCCCCGCCGCCGCCAGGGCCAGGGCGGCGAAGGCCCCGCGCCGCCCCAGGACAGGGGAGGGCTTGCTAGGCTTGTGCCATGAAGATCCTCATCTGGCTCCTGGCCCTGCTCCTGATCGGCACCTGGACCCTGCTGGGCTGGGGTGCGCACGCCCTGCTCACCCACGGCCCGGCCTGGCTGGACGGCCTGCCCGACTGGGCCGCCTCGCTGCCCGGCATCGGCGTGCTGGAAGCCTGGTGGCCCGACTGGCAGGCGGCCGCCGCCGCAGTGGCCACCGTGTTCACCACGCTGACCGGCTGGCTGGGCGCCGCCGGCAGCGTGCTGGTGTGGGCCGTGTGGGGCCTGGGCACCCTGCTGGTGCTGGCGCTGGCGGCTTTGCTGAGCTGGGCCGTGAAGCGCTTCGCGCCGCCGCCGGCCGCCGCTTGAAACGGCGTCAGGCGAACACGGCGTCCAGCTGCGCCGTCCAGCGCGCCTTCTGTTCGGCCGTGGCGAAGGCGGCCTCGAAGCTGTTCTTCGCCAGCGTGTAGGCCTCGCGCGCGCCCAGCTGCGGCAGGGCTTCGAAGGTCTCGACGAAGTTCTGGTTGAGGTAGCCGCCGAAATAGGCCGGGTCGTCGCTGTTGACCGTGGCGCACAGGCCGGCGGCCAGCAGCGCCGGCAGCGGGTGCTCGGCCAGGGACTTCACGACGCACAGCTTCAGGTTGGACAGCGGGCACACCGTCAGCGGCATGCGCATCGCGGCCAGCCGGCGCACCAGCGCCGGGTCCTCGACGCAGCGCACGCCGTGGTCCACGCGCTGCACCTGCAGCACGTCGAGCGCGCTCTCGATGTAGGCCGGCGGCCCTTCCTCGCCGGCATGGGCCACGACGCGCAGGCCCAGCTCGCGGCAGCGCGCGAAGACGCGCGCGAACTTCTCCGGCGGGTGGCCTTTCTCCGAGCTGTCCAGCCCCACGCCGATGAAGTGCTCGCGGTACGGCAGCGCCTGTTCCAGCGTCGCGAAGGCCGCCTCTTCGCTGAGGTGTCGCAGGAAGCACAGGATGAGCGCCGAACTCAGGCCCAGCTCGGCCTGCGCGCGTTCGCCAGCGCGGCGCAGGCCACGGATGACGACGCCGATGTCGACACCGCGCTCGGTGTGCGTCTGCGGGTCGAAGAACAGTTCGGCATGCACCACCCGGTCGGCCGCGGCGCGCTGGAAGTAGGCCCAGGCCATGTCGTGGAAGTCGGCTTCCTGCAGCAGCACGCTGGCGCCGGCGTAGTAGATGTCCAGGAAGCTCTGCAGGTCGGTGAAGGCGTAGGCCGCCCGCAGCGCCTCCACGCTCGCGTAGGGCAGCGTCACGCCGTTGCGCTGCGCCAGCTGGAAGATCAGCTCGGGCTCCAGCGAGCCCTCGATGTGGATGTGCAGTTCGGCCTTGGGCATGCGCCGCAGCAGGGCCGGCAGTTCAGTGCGGGGAACGTCTCTCATGCCCCGCACTGTAGCGATGTCACCGCAGGAACTTGCCGCCCGTGGTGATGATGGCGGAATCGACGAAGGTGGACCCGGTGCGGTCGCCCGGCCCGTAGCGCACGCGGTGGCCGCCGAGGTCGATCTCGCCGGCCCCCTCCAGCGCCGCGATGAGCGAAGCCGCCGTCGGCTCGCGGCCGGCGCGCGACAGCCCCACGGCCAGCAGCTTGGCCGACGCGAAGCCGCTGAAGCCGGCGTAGGACAGGGGCAGTTTCTTGCGCGCCGCTGCGGCCGCGTACTCGCGCGCCAGCGCCGTGGTGCCCGAGAAGGGCGAAGGCATGATCTGCATGACCACGGCGCCGCGGGCCTGGTCCGCGAGGCCTTGCACGTAGTCGTTGTTGCTGGTGTTGGACAGCGAGACGAAGTTCGCCGTGCCGCCCTGCGCGCGGTAGAGCTTGACGAAGTCCGACGAGGCCTTGGCCGAGGCGATCAGCAACACCGCCTGCGGGCGCTTTTCCAGGAGTTCGCGCACGGGGCCGGTGATGTCGGGCTTGCGGTTGTCCACCTTCGCCCGCACGACCTCGGTGATCTTCAACTCGGTGAAGGCGCGCTCGATGCCCACCAGCGTGTCGGTGCCGAAGGCGTCGTCGGCCAGCAGCAGACCGAAGCTGCGCACGCCGATCTGGTGCTGGGCCCGGATGGCCATCTCGGCCTCGCGCCGGTAGCTGGCGCGGATGGGGAAGATCTCGCGCCGCGGCGGCTCGTTGATGAAGCTGGCGCCGGTCTGCGGCGCCACCATCGGCACGCCTTGCGCGGCCAGGCCGGGCAGCAGCGCTTCCATGGTGGGCGTGGTGCGCGCCATCAGCAGTGCCAGGGGCTTGCCGCGCGCCACCAGTTCGTCGAAGAGGGCCTTGCTGCGCTTGGGGTCCTGCCCGTCGTCCAGGGTCTCCAGCCTGACCGGCCGGCCCTGCACGCCGCCACGTTCGTTCAGCTGGTCCAGGTACAGGCGCGCCCCGTCGATGGCTTCCTTGTTCGACGCCGCCAGCACACCCGTGAAGGGCCCGATGTGGTGGACGACCAGCGGCGCCTGCGCCGCCACGGCGCCGTGCACCAGGGCCGCAGCCACGGAAGCGATCCAGCGAAGCCAGCTCATGGGGACCCCATCTCGGACGATCAAACCCGGGACTTTGCACCAGTCGGGTGAATCCGCAGCGGGCCGCAGGCCCGCCGATCACCCGCGAACGCGGGGTGTCAGGGCGCCCCGACGCCGGCCGCGTGCGCCTGCTGGTCGGCGTGGTAGCTGCTGCGCACCATGGCGCCCACGGCGGCATGCGTGAAGCCCATGGCGGCGGCCTCGCGCTCGAACATCCTGAAGGTGTCCGGGTGCACGTAGCGCCGCACCGGCAGGTGGTGGCCGCTGGGCGCGAGGTACTGGCCGATGGTGAGCATGTCGATGCCGTGCTCGCGCATGTCGCGCATGGTGGCGAGGATCTCCTCGTCGGTCTCGCCCAGGCCCACCATCAGGCCGCTCTTGGTGGGCACGCCCGGCACCTGCTCCTTGAACTTCTTCAGCAGGTTCAGGCTGAAGGCGTAGTCGGAGCCCGGCCGCGCTTCCTTGTACAGGCGCGGGATGGTCTCCAGGTTGTGGTTCATCACGTCGGGCGGGGCCTCGCGCAGGATGCCCAAGGCGCGGTCGTCGCGGCCGCGGAAGTCGGGCACCAGCACCTCGATCTGCGTGCCGGGCGACAGTTCTCGCGTCTTGCGGATGCAATCGACGAAGTGGCCGGCGCCGCCGTCGCGCAGGTCGTCGCGGTCCACACTCGTGATGACCACGTACTTCAGCTTCAGCGCGGCGATGGTCTTGGCCAGGTTCAGCGGCTCCTCGGCGTCCAGCGGGTCGGGGCGGCCGTGGCCCACGTCGCAGAAGGGGCAGCGGCGCGTGCACTTGTCGCCCATGATCATGAACGTGGCCGTGCCCTTGCCGAAGCACTCGCCGATGTTCGGGCACGAGGCTTCCTCGCACACCGTGTTCAGCCGATGTTCGCGCAGGATCTGCTTGATCTCGTAGAAGCGCGTGCTGGGCGAGCCCGCCTTGACGCGGATCCACTCCGGCTTCTTCAGCACCTCGCCCGCCGGCACCACCTTGATGGGAATGCGCGAAGTCTTGGCTTGCGACTTCTGCTTGGCGGTGGCGTCGTAGGCGGGCGGGGGCGTGCTCATCCTGCGGATTTTACGAGCCGCCCCTTGCGCCCGCTGACGGCCATCCCCAGCAACCCGGCCAGCACCAATGCCAGCGTGGCCGGCGCGGGGACGGTGAAGTTCAGCAGGCCGGCCTCGGCATAGTTGTCGAAGGCCGCGCCGGGCGTGTAGTCCACGAAGGACAGGCCGAAGCCGCTGGCGTCGGCGAAGGCACCGGTGCCTCCGGTGATCTGGTAGTCGATGCTGAACTGCCCGCCGGCATCCAGCAGGTCGGCGCTGCTGCCGCTGCCGGACAGCGTGCCGAACAGCGTGCTGGCCAGGTCGGTGGCCGAGGTGAACTCGAAACTGCCGCTGAGCGTGAGCGTCGCGGCGTCGAACTGGAACAGCACCACCGACACCAGCGACAGCGGCTCGGGCACGTCCGGCGGCGGCGTCTGCACCGCGCTGCCGACCCAGCCCCCGGTGCCGGCGGCGGCGTCGAACACCGAGACGTTGCCGCTGCCGTTGAAGGGCACGAAGAAGGTCACGGGGTCCGCCGCCGCAGCCAGGGGCAGCGCCAGCGCGAACGCAATCGACAGGCGGCGCAGTGCGACGCTGGCAGACGGGATGAAGCGGAACATGGGATCTCTCCTCGAAGCGGGGGTGGACCCCAGCGCTACGCAGGCCGGCCCGCACCGGATGCATGCCCGAGCTGCGCGCCGGGTGGGCCCATCCAGGCCCGGTTGCGGGCCGTAGAGCAGGGGCCGGCCGATGGATCCGGCCCCTTCAACCCAGGAGACCCACATGCAGCCTTCCTTCACCCGCCGCCGTGCCGGCGCCGCCTTGTCCGCCACGGCCGCCGCCGCGCTGCTGGCCATCGCCGGCACGGCCGGCGCGTCCAGCCACCGCGAGGCGCCCTTCATCACCACCAGCCCCAAGGTGGACGGCACCGACTTCTACATGTTCCGCAGCTACGAGCCCGGCCGCGACGGCTACGTGACGCTGATCGCCAACTACCTGCCGCTGCAGGACGCCTACGGCGGCCCCAACTACTTCGCGATGGACCCCAACGCGCTGTACGAGATCCACATCGACAACAACGGCGACGCGCAGGAGGACCTGAGCTTCCAGTTCCGCTTCAGCCACACGCTGGCCAAGAGCGGCAGCGGCCAGACGGTGGATGTCGGCGGCATGACGCTGTCGAGCCCGCTGATCCTCGGTGGCCCCGTCAGCCAGGTGCGCGACCCCAACCTCGCGCTGGCCGAACAGTTCACGCTGACACTGGTGCGCGGTGACCGCCGCACCGGCAGCGCCAGCGCCGTGACCCACGCCGCCAGCGGCAGCGCCACCTTCGACAAGCCGGTGGACAACATCGGCACCAAGAGCATCCCCGACTACGCCGCCTATGCCGGCAAGCACGTCCACACCGTGAACATCCCCGGCTGCGCCCTGCCGGCCAAGGTGTTCGTGGGCCAGCGCCAGGACGCCTTCGCGGTGAACCTGGGCACCATCTTCGACCTGGTCAATGCCCAGGTGGGCGTCATCACCAACCGCGCCAACATCGGCGCGCTGCCCAACACCATCGGCGACAAGAACGTCACCACGCTGGCCCTGGAAGTGCACAAGGACTGCCTGAAGAGCGCCGGCGACGACGTGATCGGCGGCTGGACGACGGCCAGCCTGCGCCAGGCGCGGCTGCTGAACCCCTCACCCGCCAGCGGCCACCAGGCCAGCGAGAAGCCCGGCGGTGCCTGGGTCCAGGTGTCGCGCCTGGGCATGCCGCTGGTGAACGAGGTCGTGATCGGCCTCAAGGACAAGGACAAGTTCAACGCCAGCCTGCCCAAGGCCGACGGGCAGTTCGCCGCCTACGTGACGAACCCGACGCTGCCGGCCCTGCTGTCCGCGGTGCTCAACATCCCGGGCTCGGCGCCGACCAACTTCCCGCGCACCGATCTCGTGACCACCTTCCTCACCGGCATCCCGGGCGTGAACCAGCCGAAGAACGTGGTGGGCTCGGAGATGCTGCGCCTGAACACGGCCATCGCGCCCGTGCCCTTCGCGCAGCAGAACCGGCTGGGCATCGTCGGCAGCATCCGCGACGGCGGCAATGACTTCGCCGGCTTCCCCAACGGCCGCCGGCCGAAGGACGACATCGTCGACATCTCGCTGGTGGCGGTGATGGGCGGGCTGTGCATCGCCAACGGCAACAACAACGCCTTCGGCTTCGGCGCGGCATGCAACCCGGCCGCCGTGCCGCTGGGTGCCACCTCGCTGGAACTGCACGACGCGGTGGACCAGGCCGTGGTGCCGCTGCTGCCCGGCTTCCCCTACCTGAACACGCCGATCCCGGGCGCCCAGTGAGGAGGGCATCGACCATGAGGCAGCCGATCCCCCTGCTCGCCGCCTGCGCGTTGGCGGCCCTGCTCACCGCGTGTGGTGACGACCCCGCCCAGGGGCCGGAAGCACCACCGTCCGCGACGGCCTCCGAGGTGCCAAGCACTGCGGCAGCCAACGCCGCCACCTGGACGCAGTACGCCGCATCGCTGCCGCGCAGCGAAACGGCGGCACCGCTGGGCCTGAACCAGGTGACACCCCCCACCAGCGAGACCGAGGCGCCGGTGGCGTTCTAGCCGGCCGGCCGGGGGGCGGGTGGCGGCGACTTCGCATTGCCCGGGCCGGTGGGCCGCGCTACCCTGAGGGCACGATGATGTCCACAGCCCCCCGCATCACGGCCCTGCGCGCCGTGCCCGTCGCAGGCCGCGACGGCATGCTGCTCAACCTGAGTGGCGCGCACGCCCCTTTCTTCACGCGCAACCTGCTGATCCTCACCGACAGCGCCGGCCGCACCGGCGTGGGCGAAGTGCCCGGCGGCGAGAAGATCCGCCAGACGCTGGAAGACGCGCGTGACCTGGTCGTCGGCGCCACGCTGGGCGAGCACCACGCCGTGCTGCGACGCATGCAGCAGGCCTTCGCCGACCGCGACAGCGGTGGCCGCGGCCTGCAGACCTTCGACCTGCGCACCACCATCCACGCCGTGACGGCCGTCGAAGCGGCGCTGCTCGACCTGATGGGCCAGCACCTGGGCGTGCCGCTGGCGGCGCTGCGGGGCGAAGGCCAGCAGCGCGACGCGGTGGAGATGCTGGGCTACCTGTTCTTCGTCGGCGACCGCAACAAGACACCCCTGCCCTACGCCAGCCCGGCCGACGAAGGCGATGCCGCCGATGACTGGTGCCGCCTGCGCCACGAGCCGGCCATGACGCCCGAGGCCGTGGTGCGCCTGGCCGAGGCCGCCCATTCGCGCTACGGCTTCAACGACTTCAAGCTCAAGGGCGGCGTGCTGGCCGGCGACGCCGAGGTGGACGCCGTGACCGCGCTGCACGAGCGCTTCCCCGAAGCCCGCGTGACGCTGGACCCCAACGGCGGCTGGTGGCTCAAGGACGCGATCCGCCTCGGCCAGCGCATGCGCGGCGTGGTGGCCTATGCCGAAGACCCCTGCGGTGCCGAAGCCGGCTTCAGCGGCCGCGAGGTGATGGCCGAGTTCCGCCGCGCCACCGGCCTGCCCACGGCCACCAACATGGTGGCCACCGACTGGCGGCAGCTGGTGCATGCGCTCACGCTGCAGAGCGTGGACATCCCGCTGGCCGACCCGCACTTCTGGACGATGGCCGGCAGCGTCCGCGTGGCGCAGACCTGCCGCGACTGGGGCCTGACCTGGGGCAGCCACTCGAACAACCACTTCGACGTCTCGCTGGCCATGTTCACGCACGTCGCCGCCGCCGCACCGGGCCGGGTGACCGCCATCGACACGCACTGGATCTGGCAGGACGGCCAGCGGCTGACGAAGCAGCCGCTGAAGATCGAGGGCGGGCTCGTGCAGGTGCCGCGGCAGCCCGGCCTGGGCGTGGAGCTGGACATGGCCGAGGTGGAGAAGGCGCACCAGCTCTACCTGCAGCACGGCCTGGGCGCGCGCGACGACGCCATGGCCATGCAGTACCTCCTGCCCGGCTGGGCCTTCGACCCCAAGCGGCCGGCTCTCGTGCGCTGACGCCCGTCATTCAAAGCATTCAAACGCTGCCTTCGTGCCGGCGCGGGCCGGGCGTCGGCCGGCGGCGATATCGTTCCCCACCCAACGCCCTCCCTGGAGACACACCGTGAAGCTCTACTACAGCCCCGGCGCCTGCTCGCTCTCTCCCCACATCGCGCTGCACGAAGCCGGCCTGCCCTTCCAGGCCGTGATGGCCAGCACCAAGACCAAGAAGCTGGCCGACGGCACCGACTACCTCGGCATCAACCCCAAGGGTTACGTGCCGCTGCTGGAACTGGACAACGGCGAGCGCCTGTCCGAAGGCCCGGCCATCGTGCAGTACATCGCCGACCAGGCCCCTGCCAGCAAGCTGGCCCCCGCCGCCGGCACGATGGCGCGCTACCGCCTGATGGAGTGGCTCAACTTCACCACCTCCGAGCTGCACAAGGGCTTCAGCCCGCTGTTCAACCCGGCCATCACCGACGAGGGCACGAAGAAGGTCTTCCGCGACAAGCTGGTGGAGCGCTTCACCTGGGTCGACGGCCAGCTGGCCGGCAAGGCCTGGGTGCTGGGCGAAGATTTCACCGTCGCCGACATCTACCTGTTCGTCGTCGCCAGCTGGTGCGGCTACGTCGGTGTGGACATCGGCGGCCTGCAGAACCTGAAGGCCTGGCAGGGCCGTGTGGCTGCGCGCCCGGCGGTGCAGGCCGCGATGAAGGCCGAGGGCCTGCTGAAGTAGGCGGCCGCGGCGCCCAGCCGCTGCTGGACTTCACCTAGGGACAAGGCGACGGCGGTCGGCAAGACTCCCGGCCCTGGATGCACAGCGTGGGGAGCAGGGGATGCCGAGACTGCCGGGCCTGATGTTGATGGCCTTGCTGCTGCCGGGTTGCGCGGCGCTGACGTCGTCGCCGAGCCAGGATGGCGAGCTGGGCGAGGGCCTCACCTACTACCTGCCCAAGAAGGACATCCAGGTAACGGTCGTCGTCACAGGCGACGCCGTCTCCACCGTCTCGCTGGCCACGACCCCGGCCTACCCCGACCTGCGCCAGGCCTTTGTGCTGAGGAACGGGCCCAACGCGCTGGGCAAGACGGCCAATACCATCGGCGTCGGCGCGAATGGCCTGCTGAAGTCGACGAAGGCCACGGTGACCAGCGGCGTTTCCGACGCTGCCAGCAGCCTGGCCGGCATCGCCGGCTCGGTGCAGGCGGGGCGCGTTTCCATCAACGCCACGAGAGGCACCTGCGGCAACGGCACTCATGTCTTCCTGTACCCGGTCACCGAGGACAAGGAACAGACGGCCTGCGGCCTGAAGCTGACGATCAAGCGGCTGACGGGCGCCGAGGCCCGTGCCGAGGGAAGCGGTCCCCGACCGACCGCCAAAGCCCTCGAAGAAGCCTACTCGGGCCTCTACTACCGGCAGGCCGAGCCCTTTCTCGTCACCGTCGACGGCACCATCAAGACGGCGGCCATCCTGTACTCGCCGTCGGTGGCGCCGCTGAAGTCGCTGCCGATCGCCCGCACCTTCTTCGCCGACGGCGACGCCGCCGTGACGCTGGACGACGGCGTGCCGACCCAGTACGACCAGACCACCGACGGCGAGCTCGTCGCGCTCCTGAAACTGCCGGCGACCATCATCGCGGCCTACTTCGAGGCCATCGGCAAGCTCTTCGATGCGTTCAAGACGCGCGACGCCAAGCAGGCGGAGGACATGAGCTCGTCGATCAAACTGGAGCTGGCCAAGGCGAAGTACGAGGCCTGCCTGAAGGCGATCCAGACCAAAGACAACGACATGATCGTCAAGCTGGACTGCGGCAAGTAGCCGCCGGACTCAAGCCTTCAGGGCGCCAGCCGCGCTGCCAGGCGGGTGGCCAGGACATCCGCCACGGCCGCCCAGGGCGCTTCGACGCCGACCGATCGCAGGTCCACCGTCCTGAGCCCCGCGTAGCCGCAGGGGTCAATGCGCGAGAAGGGCTCCAGGTCCATGGCCACGTTCAGCGCCACGCCGTGGTAGCTGCGGTGGTTGCTGACCTTGATGCCCAAAGCGCTGATCTTGCCCAGGCCGGCGAAGGGATCGAGACCCGAGGTCTGCAGCACGCCGTGCGCGAACGGGTCGGCCAGGCGCACGTAGATGCCCGGCGCGTTGCGCACGCGGTGGCCGACGACACCCCACTGCCACAAGGTGTCGATCACCGCTTCCTCGATGCGGAAGACGTACTCCTTGACGTAGATGCCGATGCGCCGCAGGTCCACCAGCGGGTAGGCCACCACCTGCCCGGGGCCGTGGTAGGTGACCTGGCCACCGCGGTCGGTGCGCACCACGGGAATGTCGCCGGCGGCCAGGACATGGGCCTCGCGGCCGGCGATGCCCTGCGTGAAGACGGGAGGGTGCTCCACCAGCCAGAGCTGGTCTTCGGTGGTCTCGGTGCGCGCCGCCGTGAAGGCGCGCATCGCGGCCTCGGTCTCGGCATAGGGGCGCGGGCCCAGCTGCTGGATGCGCATGGGCCGGGAGTCTAGAACTCAGCGGCAGCCGGTCTTGCCGTCGTCGGTCATGACCCGGATGCGCCCGGCGACGATGTCGGCGCGTGCCGCGTCCACGGCGCGCCGCATCTCGGGCGTCACCAGCTTGGCGTTGTGCTCGTCGAAGGCGAGGTCGATGCCGCCTTCCTTCAGCCCGAGCGCGGTGACGCCGGGCTTCACGCCGGCGAAGGCCTGCTCGACGGCGACGTCGGTGCGCTTGAGCACGCTGGTCAGCATGCGGCCGGGGTGCAAGCCGTTCTGGTTGCTGTCCACGCCGATCCCCAGCAGGCCCAGGTCCTTCACCGCCTGCAGCACCCCCAGGCCGGTGGTGCCGGCCGCGGCGAGGATCACGTCGGCGCCCTGCGAGGCCTGGTTGCGCGCGATCTCGGCGCCGCGCGCGGGGTCGGTCCAGGCGGCGTTGGTGGTGCCGGTCATCGTCACCAGCACCTGCGTGCCGGGCCTGGCGTGGCGCGCACCCTGTTCGTAGCCGCAGGCGAAGCGGCGGATCAGCGGGATGTCCTGGCCGCCCACAAAGCCCAGCTTGCCGCTCTTGCTGGCCATGGCGGCCAGCATGCCGGCCAGGAAGCTGCCTTCCTGCTCGCGGAACACGAAGCTCTGCACGTTGGGCAGCGGCACCACCATGTCGACGATGGCGAAGCGGCGCTGCGGGAAGCTCTTCGCCACGGCCTCGATGCTGCTGGCCTGCGGGAAGCCGACGCCGACGATGGGGTCGGCGCCGCGCTCGGCGAAGCGGCGCGTGGCCTGCTCGCGCTGCGCGGCGTTCGCGATCTCGAACTCCAGGTAGGGCTTGCCGGTGGCCTTCTTCCAGCGCTCGGCACCTTCCCAGGCGGCCTGGCCGAAGCTCTTGTCGTTCTTGCCGCCGAGTTCGAAGATGAGCGCGGGCTGGGCCTGGGCCAGCGTGACCCAGGCCGCGGCCAGCGCGGCCAGCCCCCAACGCTTCAACATCAGAACGTGGCCTTGAACGACGCGCCGAAGGTGCGCGGCTCGTTGATGAAGCCGGTGAGGTTGTTGAAGTCGATGCCGCCCACCACGCGGATCTGGTTGGTCAGGTTGCGCACGAAGGCCGCCGCCTCGTACTTGCCGTTGCCGAAGCTGTAGGCCGCGCGCACGCCCAGCTCGGTGAGCGCCTTGCCGGTGAATTCCGTGCTCTCGTAGAGGAAGAAGTTCACCTTGCTGCGGTAGGCCACGTCGGCCAGAACGGTGACGTCACCGCCGGCCACCGGGAAGGTGTAGCGCGCGCTGCCGTTGAGGGTGGTCTTGGGCGACTGCGGCAGCGGGTTGCCGTCGATGAGCGCCAGCGTCGCACCGCCCACCACGGCCGTGGGGTCGGTCACCGTGCAGCCGCCGCCGCACACCGCCACGTACTGGCCCGGCGCCTTGATCTTGGTGCTGTTGTAGCTGCCGCCCAGGGCGAACAGCAGGTTGTCGGTGGCCAGGAACTGGGTGTTGAACTCGATGCCCGAGCCCACCGACTTCGGCACGTTGATCAGCGTGTTGAAGTTGGTGCCGCCGCCCACCACGGTGAGCTGCTGGTCCTTGATGCTGTAGGTGAAGGCGGCGGCGGACACGCGCACACGGCGGTTCATCAGGTCGGCCTTGTAGCCCACCTCGTAGGACGTGACCTTCTCGCTCCTGGCCACCGAGATCTGGTCGCCGAACAGCAGCCGGCCCTGGATCGACGGCGCGCGGAAGCCCGTGGCGACGCGGAAGTAGGCCTGGCTGCTCTTGTCCAGCGCGTAGCTGGCGGAGAAGTCGCCGCTGGTGTTGCTGACGTCGGTGTTGGCCGTGCGGCGGCCGACGAAAGTGGACGAGAAGGGCGGCGGCGTGATGCGATCGGCGAAGTAGTCCTTCTTGTCCTTGGTGAAGCGGATGCCGCCGCGCAGCTTGACGGCTTCGCTGACGTCCAGGTTCACGCTGCCGAAGAGCGCGTAGGCCTTGTTGTCCTGGTCCTGCGTGGCGTAGCCGTTCTGTGCGTTGCCGCCCAGGCTGCTGTAGTTGAAGCTGTCGATCTTCAGCTGCTCGTCGAAGTAGTACAGCCCCGCCAGCCACTTCAGCGCGCCGCTGCCGGTGCTTTCCAGGCGGAACTCCTGCGTGAACTGCTTGTGGCTGGGCAGGCCGTCGGCCGACTCGGCGTCGAAGGGGATGAAGCCCGGGCCGAAGTTGCCGGCGCCCAGGAAGACGGCGCCGTAGCCGCCGTCGATGTCGCCGCGGCTGTAGGACTCCACCGTCTCGTAGCCGGTGATGGACGTCAGCGCCATCTCGCCGAAGCTGTAGCGCAGCTTGATGCTGCCGCCGGTGTTGGTGACGTCCTGGCTGTTGATGCCGTCCTGGGACACCTTCGTCTCGTCGAAACCGGGCACCAGGTTGTTGGTGCCGGCCTGGATGATGTTGGCGCGGAACACGCGCGCCGAGCCGTCCAGCTTGCGGTGGTGCAGGTTGAACAGCACGCTGAGGTCCTTGCTGGGCGTCAGCAGGCCCTGCAGGCGCAGCGCGTTGTCGTGGTAGCCCTCCAGGTCCTGGGTCGGACCGCTCGGGTTGGTGTTCTTGACCCAGTCGCTGCGGTTCTGCGACTGCGCGGCCACGCGCAGCGAGAAGGCCTCGGACACCGGCACGTTGACCGCGCCCTCCAGGTTCAGCGCGCTGTAGCGGCCGATGCTGGCCAGGCCGTAGCCCTCGAACTTCTTGCCCGGCTTGGCCGATTCGAACTTCACCACGCCGGCCGGCGAGTTGCGGCCGAAGAGCGTGCCCTGCGGGCCGTTGAGGACCTCGATGCGCTCCATGTCGAAGATGGGAAAGCCCTTCAGGATGGGGTTCTCCTGCACCACGTCGTCGTACACCAGGCTCACGGGCTGGCTGGCGTTGAGGTCGAAGTCGGTGTTGCCGATGCCGCGGATGTAGAAGCGCGGGAAGGCGCGGCCGAAGCTGGACTCGATGTTCAGGCTGGGCACGCGGCCGGCGAGCAGG
>JAEUPH010000121.1 GCA_016790395.1 Rubrivivax sp.
CGGGCTCGACCTGGTGGACATCGCCACGCCGGACGCCAGCACGGTGGCCACGCTGTGGGCCCAGCGCAGCTTCAGCTTCACGGCCACGGACAGCAGCACCGTGGTGCGCTTCTGGAACAACCAGAACCCGCTGCAGCACTACGCACTCATCGACGGCGTGTCCGTCGTCACGGACAGCCAGGTGCCGGAACCGGGCAGCCTGGCGCTGGCCACGCTGGCGCTGTCGCTGTCGGGCGTGGGCGGTGCGGCGCGGCGACGCCGCCGGCCATCGGCGGCCTGAGCCGCTGCCAGCGGGTTGGCGGGATGGCGATGGGGTCGACGGCTGTGCGCAGTCGCACCGGCGCGCCGACTCGCGCGCCATGGAGCATGGCCTTCGGCAGCCCGGGCAGGAAACCGACCGTCAGCCCCTGAGGCCCGCTGCCGCGTTCACCGCCTGCGGCGATACGCCCAGGCTCTGCGCGGCGGCCAGGATCTCCTGCCAGCTGGTGCTGTCCACCGGCACCCCCTCGGCGCTGCGGCGGGCGCGGTGCGCACGTTCGGCATCCCCCGCCACCTGCACGGGGCCGAAGCCCTCACGCGCCGGCGAGGCCTGCACCCAGTGGATGAAGGCCTGAGCCTCGGCCCCGAAGGCCGCCGCTCCTTCGTCGCCACCGGCCAGCGCGGCCGGGTCCAGCAGCACGCTGAACATGCCGTTGAGCACGCGCTTGCGGGAGGCGTCGTCGTCGCGCTGCGTCATGCCCGCCGCCAGCGCGCCGCCCAGCAGTTCGCACATCAGCGCCAGGCCGTAGCCCTTGTGGCCGCCCAGGGCGCCGCCGAAGGGGAGCAGCGCGCCGAAGGGTGGCACCACCGAGTAGCGGGGATCGGTGGTGGGCAGGCCGACATCGTCGAGCAGGCAGCCTTCGGGCACGGGCTCGCCCTTGTTCATGGCCACGCGCGTCTTGCCCTGCGCGATGACGCTGGTGGCGAAGTCCAGGATCACCGGCGGCCGCCCGGCCAGCGGCACGCCGGCGCAGAAGGGGTTGGTGCCGAAGCGCGCATCGCCGCCACCATGCGGCGCCACGATGGCGCGCGAGATCACGTTCACGAAGTGCAGCGACACCAGGCCCGCCGCCGCGGCCTGCTCGGCCCAGGCGCCGATGCGGCCCAGGTGGTGCGAATTGCCCAGGGCGACGATGCAGCTGCCATGCCGGCGCGCGCGGTCGATGCCCAGCGCCATGGCCTGCTGGCCGATGACCTGGCCGAAGCCGCGCCGGCCGTCGAGCTTCAGCAAGGCGCCGCCGTCGTGCAGCACCTGCACGCCTGTGTTGGGTGCCAGGCCGCCTTCCAGAAAGGCCGCGGCGTAGCGGGGCAGCATGCCGATGCCGTGCGAGTCGTGGCCGGTGAGATTGGCCTCGATCAGGTTGCCGGCGACGGCCTCGACTTCGGCTTCGTGGCTGCCGAAGCCGCGCACGACCAGGCGCATGGCCTCGGTCAGGCGCGGCAGCGGGATGAGGTGGGTGTCGGCCATGCCGTGTCGTCCTCGTCAGGCGCGCCCGGGTGGGCGCGGGGCGACGATGCTAGACGACGCGGCCGGCGTGCCCTTCAGCGCGCGGCGACGCTGATCTTCGCGGGACGGACAGGCGTCCCCGGCACGTGCCAGCCACCGGCGGGCGGGTCGTAGTCGTAGGGCTCGCTGGCGGCGGTCTTCACGGCCGGCTTGGCGGCCTGCTCGGCCTTGCTGTCCAGCAGCACCTTCTTGGCGCCGCCCCAGGGCGCGGCCATCAGCGCCAGGCTCTCGGGGGTGATGTCGCCGGCATGGGCGGCGAGCGACAGCGTGGCGCCCACGATGGCGCAGGTGCGGGCGATCAGGGTGGTGAGGTTCGACATGGCGGGCTCCTGGCGTTGACGTTGGCTGCCTTCGCAGCGGCCGGTGCACATGCATCGGCGTGGCTCCAATGTCTTCGCGCTGGCGCTTTCGCTCAGCGTCGTCCGTCACGCCCGCCGCGTGACGGATTCACAACCGCTTCAGGGCTGGCCGACGATGCTGGCCGTGGCCATCAGCTCGTCGAACAGCGCCATCGACACGCGGCCGGACACCGAGAACGGGTCCAGCGTCGCGCGCTCGGAGTACTTCAGCAGCAGCGCCGGGTTCAGGCGCGACATGTTCACCTGGCCCATGCTCCAGCCGGCGAAGCGGCGCTCGCCGATCTCCTCGTAGCACAGCAGCGTCACCTCGGTGTGGCGCGGGTCGGCGACGATGCGGTTGTAGAGCAGGTTCACGGCCGCACGGCCGCCTTCGAGCACCTGCAGGAAGATGCCCTCGCTGTAGCAGAGCACGCCGGTGACGCCCAGCGCGGGGTTGCAGGCCTTGCTCTTGCGCAGGATGGCCAGCAGTTCTTCGGTGTCCAGCGCGGGCACGGCACGGCTGGCATAGAGCAGTCTCACGAGCATGTCATCAGCCTTGTTTGCGCGACAGCAGGGACAGGAACTCGCGCCGCAGGTTGGCGTCCTTCAGGAAGGCACCGCGCATGACGCTGTTGGTCATGGCGCTGTCGGTGTCCTTCACGCCGCGCCAGTGCATGCAGAAGTGGTCGGCCTCCATCACCAGCGCCAGGCCGTCAGGCCGCACGCGCTCCTGCAGCTCGTTGGCCAGCATGGTCACGGCCTCCTCCTGGATCTGCGGCCGGCTCATGATCCAGTCGGCGATGCGCGCGTACTTGGACAGGCCGATGAGGTTGCTGTGCTCGTTGGGCAGGATGCCGATCCACACCTTGCCGAAGATCGGGCACATGTGGTGGCTGCAGGCGCTGCGCACGGTGATGGGCCCGACGATCATCAGCTCGTTCAGCCGTTCGACGTTGGGGAACTCGGTCACCGCGGGCATGGGCACATAGCGGCCGCGGAACACCTCCTCCACGTACATCTTGGCCACGCGCTTGGCGGTTTCGTTGGTGTTGTGGTCGCTCTCGGTGTCGATCACCAGCGACTCCAGCACTTCCTGCAGCTTGGCCTGCACCTCGGCCTTCAGCTCGGTCAGCTCGCCGTCCTTCACGAAGGCGCTGATGTTGTCGTTGGCGTGGTAGCGCCGGCCCGCGGCCACCAGGCGGTAGCGGATGCGCTCGCTGGGCGGCAGCCGGGCCAGTTCCTCTTCGGTGCGGAAGATGCGCGGTGCGTCGGCGGGGACAGGGGTCAGCGTGCGGGCCATGGGCGGAGGCTCGTTCCGGGGCAGGGCGCGCATTGTGCGTCGCCGTCCGAATTCCTGCTGGCCGAAGGCTAGACTGCTCCGGTGAACACCCCGTCGCCGCCGCTGTCACGTCTGCTCGAGCAGACGGCGGATGCCGTGCAGGCCGTGCGCGGCGGGCAGTCCCTGACCGATTGGCTGGCGCGCTGCCCGCCCGACCTGCGCCCCGGCGTCCAGGCCCTGGCCTTCCATGCGCTGCGCTGGCTGGGCAGCGCCACCGAAGTGCGCGCGCGGCTGGCGCCGAAGACGCCACCGCCGGCCGTGGATGCGCTGCTGGTCACCGCGCTGGCCCTGCTGTGGCCCGTACCGGGGCAGGCACCTCCCTACGCCGACCACACGCTGGTGGACCAGGCCGTCAGTGCGGCACGGCTGCGCGTTCCGGCGGCTGCCGGTTTCATCAACGCCGTGCTGCGCCGCTTCCTGCGCGAACGCGACGCGCTCGCCGCAGCCACCAGGACCAGCCCGCTGGGCGCCTTCAACCACCCGCTGTGGTGGATCGAGCGCGTCAAGCGCGACTGGCCGCAGCAGTGGCAGGCCTTGCTGACGGCGGCCAACCTGCACCCGCCGATGACGCTGCGCGTGAACGCGCGCCGCGGCACCGGCAGCCACTACGTGCAGGGCCTGGCCGCGCTGGGCCGCCACGCCTCGCTGCTCGACGACCCGGCGAGGTTCGGCGACCTGGGCGGCCAGGCCGTGGTGCTGGCCCAGCCCTGCCCGGTGACACAACTGCCCGGCTTCGCCGAGGGCGAGGTCTCGGTGCAGGACGCCGCCGCCCAGCGCGCCGCGCTGCTGCTGCTGCAGGGCCTGGAGCTCGCCCCGGGTGCCCGCGTGCTCGACGCCTGCGCCGCGCCGGGCGGCAAGACCGCGCACCTGCTGGAGCTGGCCGACCTGGACCTGCTGGCGTTGGACAGCGACCCCGTGCGCCTGGCGCGCGTGCAGGAGAACCTGAACCGCCTGCAGCTCAAGGCCACGCTGAAGGCCGGCGACGGCCGCCGCCCACAGGCCTGGTGGGACGGGAAGCCCTTCGACGCCATCCTGCTGGATGCCCCTTGCACGGCCAGTGGCATCGTGCGCCGCCACCCCGACGTGCGCTGGCTGCGCCGCGCCGACGACGTCATGGCACTGGCACGCACGCAGGCCGAACTGCTGGAAGCGCTGTTCCCCCTGCTCAAACCCGGCGGTCGGCTGCTGTACGCCACGTGCTCCGTCTTCAGGGACGAAGGCCAGCGCCAGATCGACGCATTTTTGCAACGTCACGGCCCCGGCAAGGCCATGCAGGAGCCCCACGCCCCCGGCCACCTGCTGCCGCTGCCCGACAATCGCGCGCTGGGGGCTGACGCCCGCGGCGCAGCGCTGCAGGACGGCTTCTTCTACGCGTCGATCCGCAAAGCCCGCGACCCCTGAAGCCACACACGCCCTGCCCTCCATGTCCCAGAGCCCGGTTCGCCGCCAACTCCTGACCGGGCTGCTCAAGGGCCTGCTGGGGCTGGCCGTGGTCGCCTCGGGCCTGCCGGCGGCGCGCGCCCAGAGCGTGGAACTGGCGGCGCTGCAGCTGCAGAAGGCCGACGGCGCCCTCAACATCGACTTCAGCGCTCGCGTCGCGCTGCCGCGTGCCGTCGAGGACGCGCTTCAGCGCGGCGTGCCGGTGTACTTCGTGGCCGAGGCGCAGCTGCTGCGCAACCGCTGGTACTGGCGCGACGAGCGTGTGGCCCGCGTCTCGCGCTCCTGGCGCATCGTCTACCAGCCGCTGACCAGCGCCTGGCGCGTCAGCCTCGGGGGCCTGTACCAGACCTTCCCCTCGCTGGGCGAAGCGCTGGTCTTCGCCTCGCGCAGCGGCGGCTGGAAGCTCGTCGACCTGGCGCAGTTGGACGCCGACAAGAGCTACTACGTCGAGTTCAACTACCGGCTCGACACCTCGCAGCTGCCCGGCCCGATGCAGTTCGGCCTGGGTGGGCAGGGCGACTGGGCGGTGGGCGTGAGCCGCACGCTGAAGGTCGACCTCAGCGCCCAGCCATGACGAATTCGGCCCGCTGGGCCTGGATCGTCGGGATCGTGGCCGCCACCGGCGCGGCGCTGGTGCTGGCCTTCGTGCTCAGCTTCAGCAGCTCGGGCGGCTTCTACGAGAAGCACTTCGTCTGGCTGTTCGGCGTCAACGTCGCGGTGGCGGCACTGCTGACGCTGGTCATCGGCATCGTCTCCATCCGGCTGGCGGTGCGCGTGCGGCGCGGCAAATTCGGCAGCAAGCTGCTCATCAAGCTGGCCGGCATCTTCGCGCTGGTGGGGCTGCTGCCGGGCCTGGTGATCTACACCGTGAGCTACCAGTTCGCCAACCGCAGCATCGCGGCCTGGTTCGACGTCCGCGTGGCGGGCGCGCTGGACGCCGGGCTGGCGCTGGGCAAGGGCACGCTGGAAGCGCTGACGAACGACATCGCCGGCAAGGCACGCATCGCCGCCGAGCGCATGGCCGACAGCAGCAGCGCCGTGGCGCCGCTGGCCCTGGAGAGGCTGCGCGAGCAGATCGGCGCCAGCGAGGCCTCGCTGGTGGGCGCCGCCGGCCAAGTGCTGTTCGCCGCCGGTGGCACGGCCACCGCCGGCCCGCCCGAGCGGCCCAGCCAGACCCTGCTGCGCCAGGCGCGCGCCGTGGGGACGGCCACGGCCGTGGAAGGCCTGGACGAGGAGTCGCTGGCGCCCGGCAACACCGGCCCGCGCGTGCGCGCCCTGACCCGCGTGCCGCGCAGCGACCTCGGTCTGGCCGGCGGCGAGGAGCGCTACCTCATGGTGGTGCAGCCCGTGCCGCGCGCGCTGGCCGCCAACGCGCTGGCCGTGCAGGCGGCATACAGCGAGTACCAGCAGCGCTTCCTGGCGCGCGACGCGCTGCGGCGCATGTACGTGGGCACGCTGACGTTGGCGCTCATCCTGGCCGTGTTCGCCGCCGTGCTGCTGGCCATCGTGCTGGGCAACCAGCTGGCCAAGCCGCTGCTGCTGCTGGCCGACGGCGTGCGCCAGGTGGCCGCGGGCGACCTCACCGCCAAGCCCGTGTTCGCCAGCGGCGACGAACTCGGTGGCCTGACACGCAGCTTCGCCGCCATGACGGCGCAGGTGGCCGACGCGCGCGAGCAGGTGCAACGCGGCATGCACCAGCTGGAGGGCGCGCGCACGCGGCTGCAGACCATCCTCGACACACTGACCGCCGGCGTGGTGGTGTTCGACCGCGAAGGCCGCATCGACACCGTGAACCCTGGCGCCACGCGCATCCTGCAGCGGCCTCTGGCGTCGTCGCGGGGACAGCGCCTGTCGGAGGTGGCGGGACTGGAGGACTTCTCCAGGAGCGTCGAGCAGCGCTTCGAGCTGCTGGCCACCAGCCCGGAGGCGGGCGAGCGCGACCAGTGGCAGGAGAGCTTCGAACTCGCGCGCGGCGATGGCGCCACCCTGACGCTGCTGGTGCGTGGCGCGTGGCTGCCCGGCGAGGCCCGGCTGATGGTCTTCGACGACATCACCGAGGTGGTGAGCGCCCAGCGCAGCGCCGCCTGGGCCGAGGTGGCGCGGCGCCTGGCACACGAGATCAAGAACCCGCTGACGCCCATCCAGCTTTCGGCCGAGCGGCTGCAGCACCGGCTGGGCGCGAAGCTGGAGCCCACCGACGCGGCACTGCTTCAACGCAGCGTCAACACCATCGTCACGCAGGTGCAGGCCATGCAGACGCTGGTCAACGAGTTCCGCGACTACGCGCGGCTCCCGGCAGCACAGATGCAGGCGCTGGACCTCAACGCCCTGGCCGGCGAAGTGCTGGGCCTGTACGGCCAGGCGCTGGACAACGGCATCCTGAGGCCGCAGCTGGAGGCGAAGCTGCCGCACATCATGGGCGACGCGTCGCAGCTGCGCCAGGTGATCCACAACCTGGTGCAGAACGCGCTGGACGCGGTGGCCGACCGGCCCGACGGCGAGGTGGAACTCATCACCAGCGCGGCGCGCGGCGAGCACGGCGAGCTGCGCGCGGTGCGACTGACCGTCATCGACAACGGCCCGGGCTTCGCCGACAAGGTGCTCAAGCGCGCCTTCGAGCCCTACGTGACGACCAAGGCCAAGGGCACGGGCCTGGGGCTGGCGGTGGTCAAGAAGATCGCCGACGAACACCGGGCACGGCTGCGCGCCGCCAACCTGCACCACCACGACGAACCCGACGCGCCGGTGACCGGCGCGCGCGTTTCGCTATCATTTTCGATCTTCGCAACCGTCGAAGGGCCTTTGGAGGCCCCGGCGGCCCTGACTGGCCCCACGTCAGGCAGCGGCAACGCGGCCCACTGAACCCTGCATGGCAACGATCCTGGTAGTTGACGACGAGTTGGGCATACGCGCCCTGCTCTCGGAAATCCTGACCGACGAAGGGCACACGGTCGAACTGGCCGAGAACGCCGCACAGGCGCGGCTGGTGCGCGAGTCGCTGCGGCCCGATCTCGTGCTGCTGGACATCTGGATGCCCGACGTCGACGGCGTCACGCTGCTCAAGGAGTGGAGCGCCGGCGGCCAGCTCTCGATGCCCGTCATCATGATGAGCGGGCACGGCACCATCGACA
This sequence comes from Rubrivivax sp., assembly GCA_016790395.1. Taxonomy (GTDB): domain Bacteria; phylum Pseudomonadota; class Gammaproteobacteria; order Burkholderiales; family Burkholderiaceae_C; genus Rubrivivax. Next base: position 7,795 of record JAEUPH010000121.1, read on the forward strand.
CGGCGGTCGAAGCCACCAAGTTCGGTGCCAGCGCCTTCCTGGAAAAGCCCATCACGCTGCAGAAACTGCTGCGCGCGGTGGAACAGGCGCTGGTGAAGCCCGCGCAGCGCCTGGCGCAGGCCCTGGCCGGCGCGGTGCGCCACGCCGACCCGGTGCACGAGGGCCCGCATGTCCTGCCCCACACCCCGCATGCGCCGCTGGCCCCCGTGGCCGAGGGACCGCGCAGCGAGCAGAGCTTCGACCTCGACCGCCCGCTGCGTGAGGCGCGCGACGCCTTCGAGAAGAGCTACTTCGAGTTCCACCTGGCGCAGGAAGGTGGCTCGATGACGCGCGTGGCCGAGAAGACCGGCCTGGAGCGGACCCACCTGTACCGCAAGCTCAAGCAGCTGGGCGTGGACCTGTCCCGGAACAAGCGCGGCGGGGGCTGAAGTCGGCCCCGCGCGTCGGGCTATACTTGCGGGCTCTGCACGGCCTGGTAGCTCAGTTGGTAGAGCAGCGGATTGAAAATCCGCGTGTCGGTGGTTCGATTCCGCCCCAGGCCACCAAGAAATACCCTAAGTGAATCAACCACTTAGAACAGACGGCGGCCTCGGAAGGGCCGCCGTTTTCGCTTCTGGCCTTGGTTTGTGCTGCAGATTGTGTTGATGACCAGGCCAGGCATCAGTGTTTGACCGCGCGCCGGTGCGCGCCACTGCGCTGGACATCGCTCCAGTGCTGGGTGAGAGATAAACCTCTCGTGCTTTACGCAACTCCAACAACCAGATTGGAGTTGACATGCACACCGACGACACGAGCGGCACGGCCGCCAAGGCCCAGGCCGTCTTGGACAGCCAAAACAAGGCCCGAAAGCCTCGAGCCACATCCGCCCAGGGCGGGCGCGGCACCCGCAAGAGGGCCCCATCGGCGCCCCGCCTGCACGGCAAGGGGTACGCCATCCGGCGCAGCTACCGCGGCGAGGACATCTTCCTCAGCGGCTTCAAGACCTCAAGCGAAGCCACCCGGGCGGTGAACCTGGCGATGGCCGCCATCGACGCCAATAGCAAGCCGGCAGGGAGCGGTCCCCGACGCACCAGCCTGGCCCAGGCGCTGCAGGACTACGCCGTGGCCCGGCTGCCCTTCCTCAAGGGCGCCGACCAGGAAGCCCGCCGCATCAATGCCTACCTTCGCCCCGCAGGCCTGCGGCTGCTGAAGGTCAGAGAGCTGCCGCGGACCAGCACCACCCCAGGAAAGTCCGGCAAGGGCGCCTACTTCAAAGTCAGCCTGGTGGAGCACATCAGCGAGCGCGCCATCCCGAACGGGCTGGCTGCCCATCGGAAGGCCTTGCTCACCGCGAACGCTGGCACCGACAAGTGGCGTGCCGTGCTGGCGACCTCCGCGACGGCGGACGTGACCCGACAGATGCTTCAGGCATTCGTCGACACGATGACACGCGAAGGCAACGCGCCTGCCACGGTGGGCCTGGAGCGGGCGCTACTGCGGCGCCTCTACAACTACGCGGTCACCAAGTGGAGCTGGACTGAACTGCGCGACAACCCGGCGTCCAGGCTGGACATGCCCACGGTCGACAACGGCCGCTCGCGGGTCCTGGGCGAGGAAGAACAGGTTCTCCTGGACGCGGCAGTGGCCGACTGCCGTAACCAGCTGGTCAAGCCTACCCTGCTCCTGCTGCGCGAGACGGCGATGCGAGCCTCCGAGCCGCTCAAGCATGCGACCTGGCGCGATGTCGACAGCACCCGCAAGGTCCTGAAGCTGCATGACGCGAAAAGCGGTGACCGCGAGGTGCCGCTGTCGCCGGCGGCCATGGAGGCGCTGAAGACGATTCGTGACCTCAGCAAGGGCAAGGAAGACGACCTCATCGTGAGCATCAGCTACGCGTCTCTGAGCGCGGCCTGGCGGCGCGCGCTTGAGCGAGCCGGAATCGACGACCTGCGGCTGCAAGACCTGCGCCACACCGCCGCGACGCGCATGGCGCTCAAGTCGGGTAACGTGTTCCTGGTGAAGGCGCTGACCGGGCACAAGACTCTTGACATGCTCGAGCGCTACGTGAATGTCGGAGCCGACGACGTGGTCAAGCTCATGCATGGCCAGCTGAAGCCGGCAGCGTCCGGGGAGCCGGCGGAGCCCCAGCCGACAGGCGCCCCAGGCGAGCTTGTGGACGCGAGCAATGCGCCCGCGACCAAGGTCGCCCTGTGCGAGCTCGAGCAGGTGGCCGCCCAGGCGCCTCGCGGCAGCAACGTGCTGGCGTTTCCGGTTCGGCGACGGGCCTGATGCCGGGGCCCTGCCACCGCCTGAATGGCGGCGCGTGGCGGGGCCCGCCCTGCGTCAGCAGGACGAGCCCGGGAGCCCAGGCAAGACCCTTGGATGTGTGCGCGGCGTCGAATGGATGGAGTCGCCCAGCGCACAGGCGGCGCCGGACGGTTCATTGCAGGCCAGCGCCGTCCCAGGCGAATGGCCCACGGCCGCGGCGGCGCATCGCGAAGCGCTCGGCGGCTATCCACGCTCCGATGACGGTGCGTTCGGCGCTTGAGGCGCACCTCGCCGGCAAGATAGGCCTTGACCGATTCAAGGCGCCAGCGTGACGAATCCGCGTGGAGCTACCTGCAGTGGAGGTGACGAGCTCACCGCTGAGTGGATGGACATCGGGCGCGAATCGGCTGCAGCCGGCTTGCGAATGGACAAGAGGGCCCCCGACGCGTACCGCGAGGCGTTCATCGAGTACCGGGGTCCTACCCGGGCACTGACCTATTTCGAGGTCAAGGTACTCAGCCTCCGACTGAGTGCAGTCCATCGGGGCATGCTGGTAGACCGCACGGTGACAGCGCAGCTGTTGGAGCGCATTGCTAACGGGCGATGCCCCGTGACTCACGAGCAACTCCGGTTCGGCGGAGGGCAGTCACCGCGAAACGCATCCGTTGACCGTTTGGTCAACGAGGTCAGCTATCGGGCAGGGAACATCTGCTTGCTGTCCCAGCGCGCCAACCGAGCTAAGGCCGAACACACGTTCGAGGAAGTCGCCCAGCTCGCCCAGTCAGGCGAGCACCAAGGCGGTCTCGCCCCGGTCGAGTGGATGCGCTTGGCGTCGCTGATGTACGGCGCTTGGGCGCGGGCGTACAAGCAGGCCGACCCCTACCTACTGCCACTGGCAGCTGTGCCGGGCCCCGGCATGTTCATGAGCACGTCGCAGGTGGCGCAGTCGCTCCTCATGCGCCACTTCAGCCCGGGCGGCCCGGCGGAGGTAGCCACCCACCTCTGGCTCGACATGACCCGACAGGCCCAATGCGAGCCTAGCGCGTTTCTGGTCTTGCGCGATTCGCTCGCCAACGCCCTCACCCAAGAGCGCCATGCGGGGAATGCTTGGCTGCACAGCGTGGTGTTCGATGCCTTTGTCGACTGGTACTGCGCCTGCAGGCATGTGGTCGCCCCAGCGGTGGAGGCTCTCTTGAACAAGCGCCAGCAAAGCGCCGGTGACTCTGTCGCCGACCTCGATTGGCCGACCACTTCGCGCTACCAGCACTGAGGTCGCTTGCGTCGAAAGTTGGGTAACGCAGGTAGCGCCATCGCGCCTCGGCATGGATGAGGTGCTGCCACCCTGAGGTGTTCACCCTTGGCGGAACCACCCCCAACAGCGCGACCCCGGCTGGCCGCTCCAGCGGGAGTTCTGCTCGAGTTGACGGAGCGCCACGGCCGCCGACACGCTATTCGTCGGCCCGAAACGGCTGGTGCCAAAAAAGAGTGGCGGACCTTTGCAGGCCCGCCTCTCCTACTGCCAGCTTAGGCTGCCAGCAGCATGTCGTCTTCGTCGTCCGGGAGCAGATGCCCCGGAACGTCAATCACCGTGACCTTCGAGGCGCCAAGGCCGGCGCCGATGCGTTGAGTACTTTCCTCGCCACCTGGTAGCCGGCGAAGTACCACCGACCACCCACCCGTCGCCCACTTGCTACCTGAGAAGAGCTTTCGGAGCTCTTGGTGCGTATGGGAGTTCGCCACATAGAGCGACCACCTGCCCTTTGCCATCGCCACACGCAGGCCCAACTGGGCGAGACGCATGACGAGTTCAGGTTGCCCAGTCGGGTCTTTGCAGACCGTCTGAATGGCCTGGCCGATGGACAAGTGTCGGGTAACCAGCGCTGGGCCATCCATCAACTTGACTGGAATCACCCGGCTGGTCAACGCCTCCAGGCATTGAAGCTCGTCGCTGACCGCATGGACTGCGATTCGCTCCTCGATACCGAGCATGCTGACCAGGAACTCTGCATCCTTCTCCGTTGCCGGCGTCTCAGACACAAAAGCCCAGTAGCTCGCCAGCAAGGTGCCGACAGTGTCGGCCATACGGCCGTCACCTCCCGAGGCCAGGATGCGCTGCCGCACCATGTCCTCGGACGCCTGGAACACATTCCAACGATTGACGAAGAGCCTCGCTAGCTTTGGCCCAATGTCCCGGGCCTCGGCTTCGGTCAACCGGTCACCAACGGGCTTGCCCTTGGCTTCCAGAATCAGCCAGCGCGTGAGGTCGGCTGGCTCCATCTTGCCCGGGGAGATACCCGCCGCAATGAACGGCGAGTAGAACCGGTAGCTCCTGGACTTTCCGGTCACAGTACCCCGCACAATGCCTTCGTCGCCTTCTTGCAAGCTGTAGGACATGCGAGCAATCTCGAAGGTGTCCTTGCAGGCCTTGCGGGTGGGGTCGGCCTCGAACTCATCGTTCACGACGACTTTGGTCGTCCCCGCCAAGCTCTGATAAAACGCCGCAAGTGTTTGCGGGCCCGTACAGGCGTAGGCAAGGCTTCCCATCAGCCAGCGAACGTATTCCAGCACCGTGGATTTCCCACAGGCCGCTGGTCCGGTCATGAGCACATGCGGCCGGCGGCGCAGTGCCACCGACACGATGCCCACACCGATGTACCCCAGCACCAGTTCACCTGCCATGGGATGAATCCATCGCGGTGAATTGAAGGCTGCCAAGATTTTCCTGACCTCAGCATCGGTGGCTGCCGGCGTGTCGCAGTCGAACTGGACATCGCCGCTGGCCGGGTAGACCCGTCCTTCGTGGATGCCGTGCTCCATGACCGTCCCATCCGGACGCCAGAGTTGGCGGCCATTGACCACCAACTGCCCATCGTCCATCTTCCAGACGCCGACCTTCCGCTCGAGTGTTTCCGAGTATGGGCCGGCGTGCTGGCAGGCCGAAATGACGTCAGTCGCGAGGCGCCGGTGGTTGAACACCAGCGCCTCCTTCTTGGGGTCGAACTCCTCGTAGTTCTCCTCGCACCACTCGGCGCCGAACAGTGCCTTCATGTTCATCTCCTTCAAGTCCGAGGGACTGAGGAGGTGAACGTGCTTGTTCAGAAGGGAGAACACGGCCAGCTTGTTGCCGGTAACCCCCAAGGCCTGGAACCCACCAGGAGTGGGCTTTGCGCTTGAGGTCAGAGGGGTGCCTTCGGTGCTAAGAATCGTCGTGGTCATTGAAATGTCCTTCTTGCATAACCCCCGTCGCTCAGGACGTGGGCAGAGTTAATGGGGATGGAAGCCCCTGCTGGGGCTGACCCTCCACGGGTCGGCCGCCTTGCGGCGGCACGAAGCATTAACAGGACGCACCCCGGAGCCGTCACCGGCCCGGTGGCTTACCCCTCAACGAGTTCGATTCGTTGAAATGTGTTTGAAGGTCAAGTTGTCAAAGAACATCGCATCCGACTCTGCAGTGCCGAGTCGGCAGGTCGTCTTTCGGCCGACCGCAGGAGTTCTTGAGGGCGCTTCGAGCGCGTCCCGCGCCGCCCTCGATGGCGCTGCCCCCGGACCGCCAAGTGAAGCCTGAGTCATAGGCGCCAGCGCCGCTCCGTCCGCACAGGCGCACTACCATCCCTACCAATGTTGCAGGACCCACGACCGGAGCGACAACGGGAGGTACAACGCCTCATGGGGCGTTGCCTGCTGCGCCTGCAGCAGTACGAGCGGCTGCTCAAGGCATTGCTGGCCGGTGTCGAGCTCTGCGGACCGGCCGATGAGTTGGAGGCTCGGCAGGCAAGCCGAATCGACAAGTTCGCCAAGAAGACGCTGGGCCAGTTGGTCGAGAATCTGTTCGAGGACTACGTTGTCGCCGAGGGCGCACCGTCCGAGCCTCTTGACGACACACAGGCCCCAACGGACCGGGTCTCCATGGCGTTTCGGTTCCGGCTGGAGATGACTGATGAGCGCCGTGCCGAAGTCAAGGCGGCCATCGAGGAGCTCGTACGGCTGCGCAACGGCCTGGTGCATCACCTCATCGAGCAGTTCGATTGCTGGACCGACGAGGGCTGCGAAGCCGCTATCGAGCACCTGACGCACAGCTACGACCGCATCGACCTGCACTTCCATGAACTTCGCCAGTGGGCAGAGCACATGGAGGAGGCCCGCGTCGCAACGGCCGACTTCATGCGGAGCTCGGCCTTCCAGGACATGGTCGTCAACGGCATTGCCCCCGACGGCACGGTCGATTGGCCCCATGCCGGCATCGTGCGGGCGCTTGTCGAGGCCGTCAAAGCAGACTCCGTCGACGGCTGGGTGCGCCTCGATGCCGCGCGGGCGTGGATGGGCCTGCACCACCCCGACCAGGTGCCCGAGCGCTACGGCTGCAGGACCTGGCCGCAGGTCCTGAGCGAGTCCCGGCTGTTTCGGCTTGAGTACCGCGTTCAGGGTGACCGAAGAGTGCCGTGGTTCCGCTCGCTGGCTTAGGGCTGCGGCCCGGTCTCTTCGTGGATGCCGCTGGCTCTTGACTGGGTGATGTTCGGTCGTTTCTCGGGGCCGATGTCCTTGTGGATGTGCCCGCTCTTGCCGCCGGCACCCCCGATTCCGCTGCGCCTCCTCAGATTCTAAGGAAGAGGTACAGACGCCTCTCCTGCAGCTCGCTCGTGCGATTAAATGCTTTTAATTCGTGTGATGCATTACACTTCACTCGTGCGATGCAAAGCAGCTCACTCGTGTGATGGCGCCGCCCAATCAACTCCTCGCGAAGTCCCTGACCCTGCTCGCGCAGCTCCAGAAGGCTGGCAAACGCGTCCTCCGGGGCGCCGACCTGCCGCGCCCGGACCGCGAGCGCCTGCTCCGCGCGGGGTACATCCAAGAGGTCATCCGAGGCTGGTACCTGCCATCGCGACCGGACGAGCCTGTCGGAAGCACAGCGCCCTGGTTCGCAGGGATGCGCGAGTTCATCGCCGGCTACTGCCAGGAGCGTTTCGGCGAGGAGTGGCATGTCTCACCGGACCAGTCGCTCATGCTGCGCAGCGGGGACCGCACCCTGCCCCGCCAGATGCAGGTCTGGGCCGGGCAGGCCACCAACCAGCCCGTCAAGCTGCCACACGGTTGCAGCCTGTTCCTGTACAAGCCGCCGCGCCTGTGTGCGGCTTCGGAATCGCCAGCAGCCGGCGGTCTGCGCCTGGCTGAGACCCCCGCAGCTCTGCTGGCCGTGGGCCCGGCGTTCTTTGCGCAGCAGCCGATGGCAGCCCGCATCGCCCTGGCCAGCGTCGAGGACCCCTCAGACCTGCTGCGCCCCTTGCTGGACGGTGGCCATGTCCACATTGCCGGCCGCCTGGCGGGCGCTATGCGCGCCATCGGCAGAGCCGAAGTGGCCAAGGAAATCCTGGACACGATGGAGGCCGCAGGCCTCACGGTCCGGGAGGACCAGCCGTTCGAAGTAGCGCTGACGCCGTTGCCTGCTGGACGGCCTGAGTCTCCCTATGTGCAGCGTCTTCGCCTGATGTGGGCCGAGATGCGGCAGGTGGTCATCGACAACTTTCCGGCGCCGGGTCCCGTGCCCACGGATGTGCAAGCCACGCTGGAACGCGTCGAGGAGCGCTACGTCACCGACGCCTACCACTCACTGTCCATCGAGGGCTACCAGGTGACTGCCGAGCTCATCGAGCGGGTCAAGAGCGGCAAGTGGCAGCCCGACACCCAGGACGGGCCAGACGCCGAAGCCCGCAACGCGATGGCCGCCAAGGGGTACTTCGAGGCCCACCTCAAGGTCAAAGACTACATCGCCGAGGTCCTGCGAACGCGGCCGGAACGCTGGCCTCTGTACGACGCACTGACCAGTTGGTACCGGTCGTTGTTCGGGCCTAGCGTGACCGCCGGCATCCTTCGACCGTCGGACTTGGCAGGCTGGCGCAACGACCAGGTCTTCATCCGCGGGGCCTTGCACGTGCCCCTGTCCAAGGAGGCTGTGCGCGAGACCATGCCCGTCTTCTTCGACTTGCTCGCGGCCGAGCCGCATGCGGCGGTGCGCGCCGTGCTGGGACACTTCTTCTTCGTCTACATCCACCCGTACATGGACGGCAACGGGCGCCTGGCACGGTTCATCTTCAACGCGATGCTGGTGACTGGCGGCTATGCCTGGACCGTCGTGCCCTTGCAGCAGCGCGGGCCCTACATGCAGGCGCTCGAGCAGGCCAGCTCGTACGGGGATGTCCGGCCGCTGGCGAGCTTCTTTGCGACCCTGGTCAACGAACAAAAGTTGACGCCGGTGCCCTATCCCGGCCGGTGACCAAGCCCCTGCTGCCGCCGCCCTTGCCCACTCAAAACAGGGCATGAGGCCCGCGTGCGAGACGTCCGCGTGTCTTGGGCCAAGCGGGTCGAAGAGCTAGAATCTGGCTTGGTACTTTGTGCTGCAGTTTGTGCAGGAGACGACAGGAATCGGGTGCGAAAGCGTGCTCGCCACTGCGGTTGATTGCCTCAAACTGCGCGCCAAGTGCTTGATTTCCCTGGGTTTGCGTAGAGACGCGAACGCCCCGGATACGCTGGGATGGCATTGAAAATCCGCGTGTCGGTGGTTCGATTCCGCCCCAGGCCACCAAATTCCCTGCCGAAGCCCGTCCGTCGCGACGGGCTTCGTCGTTCCGGGCGCGCTGCGCCCGAGTTGGTGACCGCTCGAGGACGGCCGGCCGCGATCACTGGGTCTTCAGCACCCAGGCCAGCAGCGTGTTCAGGTCGGCGTCGCTGATCCTCGACACATCGTTGGCCATCATCGGCACCGGCCCCCAGTTCCCCGGCCCGCCCATGCGG
>JAEUPH010000139.1 GCA_016790395.1 Rubrivivax sp.
GCCGAAGTCCTCGCGCGCCAGCAGGCGCTGGATGGTCGTCGGCACCAGGTTCGTGAAGGTGATGCGCTCGCGCTCCAGCACGCCCAGCACCTTCTCGGCGTCGAAGTTGACGATGACGCTGGTGCTGCCCACGTACAGCGCGCAGTAGATGCCCGCGGTGCCCGCCGCGCTGTACAGCGGCGAAGGCAGCATCACGCGGTGCGTGCTGCGACTGCCGATGGCGTGCACGTGCACGAACATCCCCACCAGCGTGCTGCCGTGCGTGTAGGTGGCGCCCTTGGGGAAGCCGGTGGTGCCGCTGGTGTAGAGCAGCATCGAGGGCTCGTCGTACCGCAGCGGGCTGTCCAGCTCGGGCTCGGTGGGCGCGCCGCCGGCCAGCAACGTCTCGTAGTCCAGCACCTCGGACTCGCCGCACTCGATGCCCACCAGCAGCGTGCAGCCCGGCGCTTCCGCCAGCGCACGGCGCGCCGCCGGCAGCTCGGGCTTGGCGACGATGAGTCCGGTGGCGCCGGCGTTGTTCAGGATGTAGGCCACTTCCGACGGCGCGAGGCGGTTGTTCACCGTCACCACCACCGCGCCCAGCTTGCTGAGCGCGAAGGAGGCTTCCACCCACTGGTGGCTGTTGCGGGCGTAGATGCCGACGCGGTCGCCACGCTTCACGCCTTGCGCGCGCAGCGCGTTGGCGATGCGGCAGCAGCGTTCGTTCACCTGCAGCCAGCTCAGCCGCGTGTCCTCGAACACCAGGCCCAGCTTGTGGCCGTGCACGCGCGCGTTGCGCGTGAGCATGTCGCCCACGCCACGCAGGCCGCCGAAGATGCCGCTGCCGCTCATCACCAGATCAGGCTGCCGCCTTGCGCTGGTAGCGCTTGGCGAAAACCGGCGCCTTGGGCGGCTCCAGGTGCGTTTCTTCCTTGCAGCGGGCACGCAGCTCCTCGATGGTGCCGCCGCGCTCGAACAGCTGCGGCTCCGGCCGCTCGGCCGCGATGCGGGCGCGCAGCGCCAGCGTGGCCTTCTCGTCCACGCTGCCGTCGGCGGCGATCACCACGCCGTAGCGGCGTGCGCCTTCACGCGTCACCAGACCGCGCTTCACGTCGGCGGCCACCAGCGCGGCGTCGCGCTGCAGCGGGTCGCCCCAGCCGCCGCCGCCCCAGGTGTTGAAGTAGAGAATGTCGCCGTCGGTCACCTTCACGCGGTCGCACTTGCTGGGCAGCCACTCCTGCGTGCCGTCCTTGCGCTTGAGCAGCTTGGTGCTGCGCGCGCCCGGCGCGCCGCCGTTCACGCCCCAGGGGTAGGTGAGCCAGCGGTCGTCGTGGATGGAGATCTGCCCGTCCGCCAGGAATTCGTAGGCCGTGCACACGCCATTGCCGCCGCGGTGCTTGCCGGCGCCGCCGGAATCGGGGATGGAGCTGTACTCCACGATGCGCATCGGGAAGTAGGCCTCCAGGTACTCGTTGGGCACGTTGGTGAACGCGGGCCACATCGAGTGGCCGTCGGGGCCGTCGCCCACCGGCCGGCCGGGCACGCCGCCGAAGCCGATCTGGAACAGCTGGTACCACTCGCCGTTCTTGTCGTAGCCCGAGTACATCAGGTGCGGGCTGTCGGAGAAGCCCGCGGCGTTCAGCGCCTCGGGCGCGCCCTGGCCCAGCACGCCGCCCATGATGTCGAAGATGCGGCCCAGCAGGTGGGTGCGGCAAGACAGCGCCGCGGGGCGCAGCGGCTTGAGGATCGTGGCCTCGGGGATGCGCACTTCCACCAGGTCGTAGAAGCCGTCGTTGAAGAGGATCTGCGGATCGAACAGGTTGATGAAGAAGGCGCCCAGGAACATCTTGAACATCTCCTCGTTGAGGAGGAAGTTCACCGAGCTGATGGATTGCGGGTCGGTGCCGGCGAAGTCGAAGACGGCCTTGTCACCCTCGCGCCACATCTTGCAGGCGATCTTGTACGGACCCATGCCGACGCCGTCGTCGTCGATGTAGTCCTCGAAGCTCTGCGCCTTCTCGGGGATCACCATCTTGATGATGGTGCTCATGGCGCTGTGGTTGCGCGCCAGCATCTCCTGCATCGCGGCGATGTACTCGTCGACGCCGAAGCGGCCGATCATCTCGTGCACCCGGCGCTCGGCCAGGCGCAGCGCGGCGATGATGGCGTCGAAGTCGGCGCGGTTCCAGTGCGGCATGCGCACGTTGCGCACCAGCAGCGAGAACAGCTCGGTGTTGAGCTCGCCCTTCCTGAAGATCTTCACCGGCGGGATCTGCAGGCCTTCCTCGAAGATCTGCGCCGCATCCGTGGGCAGGCTGCCGGGCACCTTGCCGCCGTTGTCGGTCATGTGGCCGAACATCGCGGCCCAGCTGACGATGCGACCGTCCTTGAAGATCGGCATCATGGTCAGCCAGTCGTTCAGGTGGCTGACGGCGCCGTTCACCGAGTACGGGTCGTTGGTGAGGAAGACGTCGCCTTCCTCGATGGTGCCTTCGTAGCCGGCGATGAAGCCGTAGATGAAGGAGCCGAATTGGCCGACCACCATCTTGCCTTCGTGGTTCGCGATCATCGGGAAGGCGTCGTGCTGCTCGCGGATGCCGGGCGACATGGCGGTGCGGAACAGCACCGCGTCCATCTCGGCGCGCGCGTTGCGCAGGGCGTTCTCGATGATGTCCAGCGTGATGCTGTTCAGCGCCACCGGCTTGAAGGGCGCGGGGTTGGTCTGGATGATCTGGGCGGGCATGTGGGGCTCCTCGCGGCGTTCGTTCGGGCGGCGTGATCAGGCGTTGGGGCGGATGAGGATGTTCCCCACCGGGTCCACCTCGCCGGTGTGGCCCGGCAGGATCAGCGTGGTGGTGTCCATCTGGCACACCACGGCCGGGCCCGGCACGCGGTGGCCGGCCAGCAGCTTGGTGCGGTCGTAGACGAACGCGGCGTGGTCGGCCCCTTCGAAGTAGATGGTGGTCTCGTCGATCACGGCGGCCTTGGCGTCGGGGCCGGCCTTCGCCAGCTGCTCGGCCTTCACCACCGTCTCGGGGCCGAGCACGATGGCGCGCAGGCTCACCAGTTCCTGCTCGGCGTCCAGTGCGAAGGTGTAGAGCTGCGTGTGCATCTCGTCGAAGCGCCTGGCCACCGCGGCCAGGCCGCTGGCGGCGAACTGCTCGTGCGTCACGTCCACGCTCAAGCGCATGCCCTGGCCGTGGTAGCGCACGTCGACCTGGTAGATGACGGTCTGGTCGGCATCGGCCACGCCTTCGGCCACCAGGCTGCGGCGCGCGGCGACGGTGAGCTCGTCCAGAATGGCCAGCACTTCGGCGTCGCTGGTCTCGTGGAAGCGGCGCACGAAGGTGCGGCTGGCTTCGTCACGCAGCCGCGTCGTGGCGTCGCCGTAGGCGCACAGCACGCCCGGGCCCGGCGGGATGATCACCGGCCAGGAACCCGTGAGCCTGCCGAGCGCGTTGGCGTGCAGCGGGCCGGCGCCACCGAAGCCCACCAGCGCGAAGTCGCGCGGGTCGTGGCCCTGCTCGATGGAGACGAGCCGCAGCGCGCCGAACATGTTCTCGTTGACGATGTTGATGATGCCTTCGGCGGCTTCCTTCACCGTCTTGCCCAGGGCATCGGCCACCGTCTTCACGGCCTTCTCGGCCAGCGTGCGGTCGATCTTCATGTCGCCGCCGAGCTTGGAATTGGCGGGCAGGTAGCCCAGCACCACGTTGGCATCGGTCACCGTGGGCTTCTCCCCGCCCTTGCAGTAGGCGGCCGGGCCGGGCACGGCGCCCGCGCTCTGCGGGCCCACGCGCAGCGCCTTGGTCAGGTCGGGCACGTAGGCGATGGAGCCGCCGCCGGCGCCCACGGTGCGCACGTCGATGGACGGGGCGCGCACGGTGACGTCGGACACGCGCGTCTCGCGCCGCGTCTGCGCCACGCCCTTCTCGATCAGCGCCACGTCGGTGGAGGTGCCGCCCATGTCGAAGGTCAGCAGGTTGCCGAAACCGCTCTGCTTCGCGATCCACTGCGCGCCGGTCACGCCACCGGCCGGGCCGCTCATCAGCAGCGCCACCGGGTTGTTCTGCGCCGCTTCCACGGCGGCCAGGCCGCCGTCGCTGCGCAGCACGTGCAGCTTCACGCCGGGCATCTTGCGGTCCACCTCGGCGTGCAGGTTCTTGATGTAGCGGCCGACGATGGGGCGCACGTAGGAGTTCACCACCGTCGTCTCGGTGCGCTCGTACTCGTACATCTCGGGGATCACTTCGCTGGAGATCGACACCGGCAGGCCGGGCAGGATCTCTTCGCAGATCTCGCGCACGCGGCGCTCGTGCGCGCCGTTGGCGTAGGCGTGGATCAGCGAGACGGTCATCGCCTCGATGCCCTGGCCGCGCAGCGTGGCCAGCTGCTCGCGCAGCGCGGCTTCGTCCAGCGCCTTGATCACCTGGCCGCGCGCGTCCACGCGCTCGTCGGCCTCGATGGTGAGTTCCAGCGGCGCCATCAGCGGCTTCTTGTTGTAGATGACCCAGCCGCCCAGGCCGCCCGGCACGTAGGAACGCGCGATCTGCAGCACCTGGCGGTAGCCCTTCGTCGTCACCAGGCCGACGCGCGCGCCCTTGCCTTCCAGCACGGTGTTGGTGGCCACCGTGGTGCCGTGCATCACGTGGGTGATGCGCGTGGGATCGATGCGGTTCTGCTCGCACAGCTTGTTGATGCCGTTGAGCACGCCGATGGACGAATCGGCCGGCGTGGACGGCACCTTGGCCGAGTAGGTTTCGCCGGTGGTCTCGTTGATCAGCAGCAGGTCGGTGAACGTGCCGCCGACGTCGACGCCGAGCCGGTAGCTGACAGTGCTGGAGCTGGACATGGTGCTTCCTTCGGTGCGGGCCCGGTGGCCCCGGGAACAGGCGTCCATGATGGTTCGCCGGCCGCGGTGGCGCCCGCCTGCGCGAAGGCTTGTCCGGGATGCGGATGACCCCCTGTCGCCCCTTGTGGCGGCCCCAAGCCGAGCGCCACAGTGGCATGCTCCCTCCTTCCGCCCGCACGCACCGTGACCGACGCCACCCGACCCGATCTGCACGCCGACTACCAGGGCGCCGGCTTCGGCGCCACCCTGCCTTTCGGCCCGCGCCCTGCCGTGGTGGTGGTGGACGTCGTGCAGGCCTACACGCGGCCCGACAGCGGCCTGTACGCGCCCGGCTTCGTCGACGCCGTGCCCGCCAACCGGACACTGATCTCGGCCGCGCGCGCGGCCGGCGTGCCGGTGGTCTTCACCAACGTCGCCTTCGACGCTGCGGGCCGCAACGGTGGCCTCTTCTTCCGCAAGGTGCCCGCATTGCGGAGCTTCCTGCCGGGTTCACCGCTGGGTGCCTTCGTCGAAGGCGTGGAGCCGTTGGCCGGCGAGACGGTGGTGACCAAGCAGTACGCCTCGGCCTTCTTCGGCACCTCCTTGGCCAGCACGCTGAACGCGGCGCGCGTGGACACGGTGCTGATCACCGGCTACTCCACCTCGGGCTGCGTGCGCGCCACGGCGCTGGACGCGCTGCAGCACGGGTTTGCGCCCTTCGTGGTGCGCGAGGCCTGCGGCGACCGCGACGCGCGCCCGCACGAGGCCAACCTGTTCGACCTGCAGGCGAAGTACGCCGAGGTGATCGGCCTCGAGCGCGCCTTGCAGGAACTGGCGAAGCTCAGGGCCTGACGTTCCGGTCCAGGAAGGCCTTGGCGTCGCGGGCCGTCTCTTCGGGGCGCTGCAGGTTGATGATGTGGCCGCCCTCGGGGTAGAGGATCTTCTCCTTCACCGGGGCGTTCTTCAGCGCGTTGAAGAAGGCATCGGCGGTGCGCGTGGACAGCGCCTGCCCGGCCCCGCCCCACAGCACCAGCGAAGGCGCGCGCACATGGGCCAGCACGCGCTCGGGCGAGCCGCGCTCGTACTGGCGGCCCGCCAGCACCGACTCTTCCAGCCGGCCCGCGGTGTTGGTGAAGGCGAGCTTGCGCTCGATGAGCGCCGGCGTGATCACCGGTGAGTTGTTGAGCAGGAAGCGCAGGAAGCTCTCGGCGTCGCTGTAGCGCACCACGGGGTCGGTGGTGATGTTGTAGACCGGCGCCGGCGGTGCCGAGCCGGCCGCAGCCGCGGCGGAAGCGGCGGCCGGCCGCTGCCCGAACTGGATGCCGGCCGAGTTGGCCAGGATCAGCGCCGTCACGCGCTCGGTGCGCGTGGCGGCATAACGGAAGGCCACCAGGCCGCCGTAGCTGACGCCGGCGATGGCGAAGCGCTCGATGCCCAGGTGGTCCATCAGCGCGTCGATCACCACATGCTTGCGTTCCACCGAGTACACGCCGCTGGCGATGGGGCCGGTCAGGCCGAAGGCCGGCAGGTCGAGCCGCACCACGCGGTAGGCGGGTTTCAGCACCTTCACCCAGCCGTCCCAGTCGGCCAGGTCGCCGAAGGTGCCGTGCACCAGCAGGATGGCCGGGCCCTGGCCTTCGTCCTTGTAGTGGACCTTCACGCCGTCCAGATCGACGAACTTCGACGCCGCGTCGGCGTGCTTGGCGATCACGTCGGCGCGGGGCAGCGTGCGGGTGGTGAACGGCGCCGAGGCCGGAGCGTCGGCCGCCAGCGCGGCCGTGCCGGCCAGCAGCAGCACGGTGGCCAGGGCCAGGGCCAGCGGCGTGGCGATGAGGTGTCGCAGTTTCATGCTCGTGAACTCCATCAGGGCTGCGCCAGCGGCGGCAGCCATTCGATCCATTCGCCGGCCGGACCGGCTTCCAGCGTCGGGCCGGCGGGCAGACCGTCGGCGTGCAGGCTGACCATCGCCAGGCCGGCGGGCAGGCCGGCGGCCACGGCGGGCGGCGCGGGGTGCTCGGGCACTTCGTCGATCTCGATGATCGAACGCCCGGCCAACCCCAGCGTGGCCACGGCCCGGCGGTGTTCCGGGTCCAGCCCCAAAGCGCGGCTGAGGGCCGAGACGCGGCTCTCGAAGCGGAAGCCGCTGCCGCCGGCGCGTTCGGTGTACCAGGCGAGTGCGTCGTCGCGGCTGGGCGCGCTGAGCACGGGAATGAACAGGCGCTCGGCGGTGAAGCGCGCGTTCATCGGCAGCTCGAAGGGCGGCACCGGCGCGCGCACTTCGGTGAGGTAGAGCGTCTCGCCGCCGGGGCCGGCCACCTGCATGGCCCAGATGTCGTCGCTGACGGACAGCGGTCGCGGCTGGCCCAGGATGCGGAAGGGCCCGCCGTCCACGGCCTGGAGGCGCCGGCCCAGCGCCACCACGTCGCGCACCAGCACCTCCAGCGCCAGCCAGCCGCGCTGGCGCATCGGCGCAGGCGCCGTGGCGCCAGGCACTGCCAGCAGGCGCAGCCAGTGCGTGGACGGGTCGGCGGCATCGGCGCCCATCAGCACGCAGCGCAGGCCGGCCAGCGACGGCTGGCCCCAGGCCGCGGCCTGCGTGGAGGGCAGCGGGGCGTCGCTGATGACGTGCAGGTCGAGATGGTCGCGGTAGGCGGCGATGCCGGCGTCGGCATCGGCCACCACCACGGTGCCGCAGCGCGGCGGCCCGATGCGCGGGGGCGGCACGGCCGCCATCCTCAGCGCTGCGCGGCCAGGTAGGCGATGAGCGCCTTGCGGTCGGCCTCCACCGGCATCCCTTCGAAGGCCATGCTGGTGCCGGGCGCCACGGCACCGGGACGTTGCAGCCACGCGTGCAGCTTGGCCTCGTCCCACTTGAAGTTCTGCTTCTTCAGCGCGGCCGAGTAGTTGAAGCCGGCCTGCGCGGCCACCTGGCGGCCGACCACACCCTTCAGGTTGGGGCCGATCTTCACCACCTTGGAGTCGGCCACGTCGTGGCAGGCCACACAGCGCAGGAAGAGGCGTTGACCGCGCGCCACCTGCGGGTCGGCGGCGGGGGCAGTCTGCGCCTGGGCGGGCAGCTGCAGCAGCAGGGCCAGCAGTGCGGCGGCCTGGACGGTGGTGGAGCGCATGGACGGTCTTCCTCGTGGCAGGGGATCGGGTGCGGCAAGCCTACCCGCGCGCCGCGGCGCGCCGCAGCGGGCGGGGCTTCACGTCCGCATTTCGGACGGTTCAGGACGGTTCGGGACGCCGTCAGTCGAGCTGCTCTTCGCGCAGCCGCCGCCACAGCGTGGTGCGGCTCACGCCCAGCATGGCCGCGGCCAGCTGCCGGTTGCCGCCGGCGCGCGTGAGCGCGCCGACGATGGCCGAGGTGTCCAGCCTGGGTGCGGCCTGCAGCGGCTGGGGTGTCGCGCTCGCGGCCGCTGCGGCCGCCGGCGCCGGGGCCGGCGCCGCGGCAAAGGCCGGGCTCGCCAGCTCGGGCGCCTCCATCAGGAACTGCTGGTAGTCGATGTGCGCCACGGTGCTGAACGAGCCCAGGAACGCGGCCAGCCGTTCCATGATGTTCTCCAGCTCGCGCACGTTGCCGGGCCAGGGGTACTGCAGCAGCGCCGGCATCAGCGGCGCCAGCGCCTGGTCCGCAGGCAGGCTGCAGCCCTGGCGGCGCAGCGCGGTGAAGAGCAGCTGCAGCGCCAGGCCCGGGATGTCCTGAGCGCGCTCGCGCAGCGGCGGCAGGGCCACGCGCAGGATGTTGAGCCGGTAGTACAGGTCCGCGCGGAACTTGCCTTCGCGGATGCGCTCGGGCAGCTCGCAGTGCGTGGCCGCGATGATGCGCACGTCCACCGGCAGCGGCGTCTGCCCGCCCAGGCGCACCACCTCGCGCTCCTGCAGCACGCGCAACAGGCGCGTCTGCAGCGTGATGGGCATGTCGCCGATCTCGTCCAGGAACAGCGTGCCCGTGTGCGCCGATTCGAACAGCCCCGGCTTGCCGCCCTTGCGCGCGCCGGTGAAGGCGCCGTCCTCGTAGCCGAAGAGCTCGCTTTCCAGCAGCGACTCCGGGAAGCTGGCGCAGTTCAGCGCCACGAAGGGGCCGTCGCCGCGCGCGCTGGCGTTGTGGATGGCCTGCGCGAAGAGCTCCTTGCCGGTGCCGCTCTCGCCGGTGATGAGCACGGTGGACAGCGTGCGCGCGCAGCGCTGGCCCACGGAGCGCGCCTGGCGGATGGCGGGGCTGATGCCCTGGATCTGGTCGAAGTGGTAGCGCGCCAGCAGCCCGCGGCTGCGGCGCTGCGAACGCACCACCTTGTCGGCGCGCTGGATGGACTGCGCGTCGTACAGCGTCAGCAGCGCGCCGCTGATGCGCCCGGCGTCGCGCAGCGGCACGCGCGTCATCAGGTAGGTGCGGCCGGCCAGCTGCACCACGGTGTCCACGGCCTCGTCGCGCTCGGCCAGCACGTCGCCCAGCGACAGCGAGGGCGCCACGATGCGCAGGTCGCGCCCCAGCAGGCCTTCGGCGGGCGAGCCCAGCACGCGGTCCATCAGCGGGTTGGCGGCGGTGATGCGTTGCTGCACGTCCACCGCCAGCACGGCCTCGTGCAGGTGCTGCAGCACGGCGTTGAGCTGGTCGTAGCGCGCGGCCTGCAGCACCGACTGCTCGGCGATCTGCACCGCGCCTTCGATGGCCTGGCGCACGGAATCGAGGCTGTAGACCAGGATGCCGTGCATGCCGTTCTGCTCGGCCAGTTCCACCACCAGACTGGAGCCGACGATGACCTCGTAGCCCTGCTCGCGCAGGCGGCTGAAGCTGCTCTGGATGTCGTCGATGGTCTCGTAGGGCTGCTGCGAGACCTCCACCTGCAGCAGCTCCTTCACGTCCTCCAGCTCGGGGATCTTCTCGTGGTAGATGCCCACGCCGACACGGTCGGAGAACTGGCGCGCCTTCTTCAGCGCCACCAGCAGGTCGTAGCCGCTGACCTTGATGCTGACCACCGGCATCGACAGCGCCGAGCGCAGCAGCGCCGCGTTGGCGCCGGCGGAGATGACGACGTCGTGCGCGCGGCTCTTCTCGATCTCGCGGCCCATGTGCAGCGCGTCGTCGAACACCACGCCCTGCACGTGGATGTCGGCCCGGCCGGCGAATTCGGGGAGCACGGCGTTGACGAGCCGGTTCAGCGGCCCGTACGAGAACACGCACAGGCGGGGTCGACGTCTCAGGCTCTGGATGGACAACGTGCTCTCCCGCGGGGGGCCCGCGCCCCCACGGCGATTGTTCCACGCGCCGCGTGCAGCGCCGCCGCCCGGCTCAGGCGCCCTGCGCGAAAGCGAGGATGGCCGCGCCCAGCGCCTGCGGCTGCTCGATGGCGCTCAGGGCCCCGGCGTCGCGGATCACCACCGTGCGACAGCCCGGCACGCGCGATGGCGCGGCGTCCAGGAGTTCCTGCTTGAAGAAGAGGTCGTTCTCGGCGCCGAACACCAGCACCGGGCAGCGCAGCTTGGCGAACTGGTCCTCCTCGGCCATCCAGTGGAGCACCGCATGGTGCGCGTCATAAGGCCGCTGGCGCGCCGCCTGGCCGATCACGAAGGCGCGAAAGCGCGTGGCCAGCGAGCCCGTGGGCGTGAGCGCGCGGTAGCGTTCCCAGGCTTCGGCCAGGAAGCTGCCGTTCTCCGTCATCGGCAGTTCGCGCGACAGCGGCTTGCCCTTCAGCTTCTCCAGGAAGGCCGCGATCATCTGCGGGCTGGCCAGCATCTCCACCGACAGCACCACGCGCTTCACGCGCTGGGGGTGGTTCACGGCGATGGACATCGCCAGCGCCGCACCCGAGTGGTTGCCGGCCAGGATGGCGCGGTCCAGGCCCATCGCGTCCATGAACTGCAGCGTGTAGCGCGTGAAGTCGGCCATCGCGCATTCGTGCGGCGGGTCGTCGGAGTTGCCGTGGCCGATCATGTCCGGCGCGATGACGCGGAAGTGCGGGCTCAGCAGCGGGATCACCCCGGCCCATTCCTCCCAGCACAGCGGCGCCTGGTGGAACAGCAGCAGCGGCTCGCCCTCGCCTTCGGTGACGTAGTGGATCTGGGCGCCGTCGGGCAGGTCGACGTAGGCTTTCTTCATGGCGGTTCCTGGGTTCAGCTGACGCGGACGGCGACCTTGCCGATGTGCGTGCCCGAGTGCAGGCAGGCGTAGGCGGCGGCGGCCTCGTCGAAGGCGAAGGTGCGGTGGAGGATGGGGTCCAGGCCGGCGCCGGCCACGGCGCGCACCAGTTCGGCCAGCATGGCGCGGCTGCCCGAGGTGATGCCGTTGATCTGCAGGTTCTTCACCACCCAGCCGAAGGCGTTGCTGACGGCGGGCAGCCCGCTGTCGGGCGCGGCCAGGCCGCCGATCAGCACGATGCGGCCGCCCACGGCCGCGGCATCGATGGAGTGGTTCATCGTCTCCAGGCCGCCGGTCTCCAGCACGATGTCGGCGCCGGCGCCGCCGCTGGCCTTCATGACCTCGGCGCCCCAGGCGGGGTGGGTGCGGTAGTTCACCGTGATCTCGGCGCCAAGTTCGCGCATCTGCGCCAGCTTGGCGTCGCTGGACGAGGTGATGGCCACGCGGGCGCCGTGCAGCCGCGCCAGCTGCAGCATCAGGAGCGAGGCGCCGCCAGTGCCCAAGGTGAGCACCAGGTCGCCGGCCTTCACGCGGCCCAGGCGCACCAGGGCGTGCCAGGCGGTGGTGCCGGCGGCGGGCAGCACCACGGCCTGCTCGTCGCTCAGCGTGGCGGGCACAGGCACCAGCGCGGCGGCAGGCACGACGATCTTCTCGGCCAGCCAGCCGTCCTGGCTGATGCCGAGGTCGTTGCCCAGGTGCGCGGGCTGCCAGGCGCCGTCCAGCCAGCCGGCGAAGTGGTTGGCCAGCACGCGGTCGCCGGGCGCGAAGCCCTGCACGCCCGGGCCCAGCGCCAGCACCTCGCCGATGCCGTCGGACAGCGGCACTCGGGTCTCCGGGCGCTTCGGGCCGTAGCGGCCCGAGACGGCCAGCAGGTCGCGGTGGTTCAGCGCCACCAGGCGCACGCGCAGCAGCACCTGGCCGGGGCCGGCCACGGGGTCGGGCCGTTCGGTCATGCGCAGCGAGGCCAGGCCTTCCTGCGTGCCGATCTCGTAGGCTTTCATCGTGCTTCCAGTTGCGGGAACAGGGGCCATTGTCGGCAGCGCGCCCGGGGCCCACGCGGCGGTGGGGGCGCCATGTCCACATCTCGGACAGCCCGTGCCGCCTGCGCTTGGTATGCTGGCCCGTCACCCCGAAAGCCCCACGATGGCCACAGCCCCCACGCCGGTCGGCACTGCGCCGCGCCGCATCATCATCGGCATCTCCGGCGCCAGCGGCTCGATCTACGGCATCCGGCTGCTGGAACTGCTGCGCGAAGTGCCGGGCGTGGAGACGCATCTCGTGCTGTCGTCCGCCGGCAAGCTGACCCTGGCGCTGGAGACCGGGCGCAAGGTGCCCGAGGTGCTCGCCCTGGCGCACCACGTGCACGACGAGCGCGACATCGGTGCCAGCATCGCCAGCGGCTCCTTCCGCACCGCGGGCATGGTGGTGGCGCCGTGTTCCATGCGCACGCTCTCGGCCATCGTGCATTCGCTGTCCGACAACCTGCTCACGCGCGCCGCCGACGTGGTGCTGAAGGAGCAGCGCCGCCTGGTGCTGATGCCACGCGAGAGCCCGCTGCACCTGGGCCACTGCAGGCTGCTGGTGCAGGCGGCCGAGCTGGGCGCGCTGATCGTGCCGCCGATGCCGGCCTTCTACGCGCAGCCGCAGACCTTGCAGGACATCGTGGACCACAGCGTGGGCCGCGTGCTGGACCTCTTCGACATCGACAGCGGTCTCGTCAAGCGCTGGCAGGGCGTGGGCGCCACCGTGGCCGCGGCGCGCGGCGCCAACGCCGAAGACTGAGGTGGCCGCCCCCGACGAGGTGCTGGCCGCCGTGCTGGCTTTGCTGGCGCAGGAGCACGTGCTGACGCTGGCCTGCCACGACGCCGAAGGGCCCTGGGCCGCGCCTGTGTTCTATGCGCTGGACGGCGAGGAGCTGGTCTTCGTGTCCTCGCCGCGCACACGTCACGGCCTGGCGCTGGCCGCTTCGCCGCGCTGCGCCGGTGCCGTGCACGCGCCGGCCAACGACTGGCAGACCATCGCCGGTGTGCAGCTGGCGGGCGAGGTGCGCGAACTCGGCGACGAAGAAGCCACCGCGGCGCGCGCCGTCTACGAGCGCCGCTTCCCCTTCGTGGCCGGCGGCGACGCCGCGTTGGCCGCCGCGCTGCAGCGTTCGCGCTGGTACCGGCTGCGCCTGGACAGCGCCGTGCTGGTGGACAACCGCCGTGGCCTGGGCGCGCGGCAGCGCTGGGTGCGCACCGACGCGCCATGAAGAAGGCCGCCCGAGGGCGGCCTTCTGCAGGGGCGAGAGGGCTCAGTTCGGCGCGCTGGCGGCGCTGGCCGCGGCGGCCGCGGCCTTGGGCTCGTCGAACTTCGCGCCGGCCTTGTTCGTCATGAAGACGACGGCGCGGCCGATCTCGACATCGCTGAAGTCGCCGCCGCCCTGTGCGCCCATGGCGCCCTTGCCCTTGAGGGCCGAGGTCAGCAGCGTCTCGTAGCCGGTCTTGATGCGCGGTGCCCAGGCCGCTTCGTCGCCGAGCTTGGGCGCGCCGGCGGCGCCGGCAGCATGGCAGGCCGAGCAGACGGCGGTGTAGACCTGTTCGCCGGTCTTCAGCGCGCCGGGGTTGGAAGCGTCGCGCACTTCGACGCGACCCACCGGCTGCAGGCGCTTGGCCACGGCTTCCGGACCCAGGCCGTCGCTCCCGGCAGCGGGCTTGGCGCCGAAGTCGACGTAGTTGACGAGCAGCACGATGGCGAAGATCGGGATGAGGAACGACGCGACGACCGTGGCGATGAGCTGCTTGGGGGTCTTGATGGGACCCTCGTGGTTCGGCTCGTGGGCCTCGGCGTGATCGTTAGGCTGGCTCATGGAATCCTCGGTGCGGCCCTTGCGGTGTGACGTGTGAGCCTGCGCAGAACCCTTGCCCGCGCAGGCAAAAACCCATCGATTATAGAGGGCCGACCCCTTGCGGCCCGGTCACCCTGATGGCGCTGCGGGGCGGGCCGCTAGAATGGCGGGCTCCCTCCGCGGCGACCGTGGTGAAGTGGATATCATGCGGCCCTCCGAAGGCTGCGTCGCAGGTTCGATTCCTGCCGGTCGCACCAGCTGCATGGCGTCGAAGTCGCACCTGTTCCGCCGCGCTCTTGCGCTGCTGCCGGCTCTGCTGGCCGCTTGCGCCAGCGGCCCGCCTTCCCGCCCCGGCACCGACGGCCCGCCGCCCAACCCGCCGCCCAACCTGGCCCGCGTGCCCGATGCCGAGCCGCGCATCGAGCCGCTGCGCGTGGGCGGCCCGAACAAGCCGTATGAGATCTTCGGCCAGCGCTACGTGCCGATGACCACCGACGCGCCGCTGTCGGAGAGCGGCGGGGCGTCCTGGTACGGACGCAAGTTCCATGGCCTGCCCACCGCCAGCGGCGAGGTCTACGACATGTACGCGATGACGGCGGCGCACAAGACCATGCCGCTGCCCAGCTACGCCATCGTGCGCAACCCGGCCAACGGACGCGAGATCGTGGTGCGGGTGAACGACCGCGGTCCTTTCGCGGCGGGGCGTGTGATCGACCTCAGCTACGTCGCCGCGCTGAAGCTGGGCGTGCTGAACGGCGTGGCGCCGGTGCAGGTGCGTCGGCTGACCTTCGACGACATCCGCAGCGGCCGCTGGAAGGCGGCGCAGGTGCCCTCACCGGACGCCATCGCGCTGCTGATGCAGCAGTTGGGCGGGGACGGCCCGTTCGCACTGCCGTGACCCCGCGCCAGGTCCTGCTGTTCACCGGCCATGTGGTCGACGCGCCAGGCCGCGCGCCGCCGCGGCTGCCGGCGTCGCGCGTGCCGGCCGCGGCGGCGGCCATCGCCCGCGTGCTCGACGAACTCGGCGCCGGGCCGGCCGACCTGGCGCTCACGCAAGGCGCGGCCGGCGGTGACATCCTCTTCGCCGAAGCCTGCTTCGCACGCGGCGTGCCGCTGCAGCTGCTGCTGCCGCAGGCCGAGCCGGACTTCGTTGAAGCCTCGGTGCGGGGCGGCGCCGACGGCGCGGCCTGGCAGGCGCGCTGGCTCGCCGTGCGCGACCACGCGGCCGCGCCGCCGCAAGTACTGGCGCCGGGCGATGGCGACATCTACGAGCGCTGCAACCGCTGGCTGCTGGCCGCGGCGCTGGCCCACGGCGTGGGCCGCCTGCACGGCATCGCGCTGTGGGACGGTGCGCCCGGCGGCACCGGCGGCACCGCCCACATGGTGGACGCCGTGCGCGCCGCGGGCGGCACCCTGCACTGGATCGACACGCGCACGCTGGCCGACGCCGCCTGAAGACGCCCCCTAACGCACCGGGTTGGCGCCCCTTGCCAGCGCCGGCCGTTGTGGCCATGCTCGCCGGCCACCCGCCGACAGGGCGGCGAGAACGATGCGGAGCCCCCAGATGAGCAAGAGCCTGCTGCAGTTGCGCGGCCATGAACTCGGCCCGGCCACGGCGCCGGCCACCGGCAGCGCGGTCACGGTGACACGCGCACGCCGCGTGCAGCCCGGCGCCGCTGCGCGCGACGGCGGCGCCGCGCAGGCGCCCGTGCAGGTGGCCCCCGACGAACTGGTGCGCGTCGAGTACGAGAACGGCATCAAGCTGTGGATGCGCGCCGACGACCTGCTGCGCGAACGCGGCCGCGTCGCCGCCGCGCGCGGCACGGCAGGCGAGGCGGTCTACGAGATCGACACCGCACCACGCGCCGGGCTCAACGCCGAGACCTCGGGCGCGGCCTCCCGCGGCCTGCTGGGGCTGGGCATCAAGGTGCTGGAGTTCTTCGGCGTCGATGTCACGGCCACGGTGGCCGGCAAGCTGGCCTCCGAAGTGGAAACGCGGCTGCTCAAGGGCAACGCGCCAGGCCTCTACCGCTGCGCGCTGGCCGCCGACAAGCCCCTCGTGCCGGTGCCGCCGGCCACCGCGCTGCCCGGCCGCACGCCGCTGCTGGTGTTCCTGCACGGCACCATGTCCTGCTTCCGCGGCAGCTACGGCGACATCGAGGCCGACGCCGCCGGCGACGCCGGCACCGCCGCGCGCGAGGCGCGGCAGACGCTGCGCCAGACCTACGGCGAGAACATCTTCGCCTTCGAGCACCTGACGCTGACGCAAAGCCCCATCGCCAATGCGCTGGCGCTGGCGAAGCGCCTGCCGGCGGACGCCGAACTGCATCTCGTGTCGCACTCGCGCGGCGGCCTGGTGGGCGAACTGTTGTGTCTGGGCGAGCGCGACCGCACGAGCGACCCGCTGGCCACCGGCATGCTGGAGGCGCTGTTCGCCGAAGACCGCACGCTGGAGCAGCCGCTGGGCCTGCTGCCGCTGCCCGACGACGACCGAAAGGCGCGCGCCGCCGCGCGGGCGGCCGACCTGCGCGACCTGCGCGCGCTGCTGGCCGAGCTGGACGCCAAGCGCGTGCGCGTGCGCCGCTTCGTGCGCGTGGCCTGCCCGGCGCGTGGCACCACGCTGGCCAGCGGCCGGCTGGACCGCTGGCTGAGCGTGCTGGACGTAGTGGCCGGCAACGGCCTCTTCGGCGACGCCGCCGACTTCCTGCTGGGCGTGCTGAAGCAGCGCACCGACCCGCGCACCATGCCCGGCGTGGAGGCCATGATGCCCGGCTCGGCGCTGACGCGGCTGCTGCAGCTGCCGGGGCTGGTGACCAGCGCCGACCTGAGCGTCATCGCCGGCGACATCGAAGGCGACAGCCTCTGGGGCAAGCTCAAGTGGCTGGTCACCGACTGGTTCTACGGCGCCGAGCACGACCTCGTCGTCAACACCGGCTCCATGAGCGGCGGCATCAAACGCAGCGGCGACAACGCACGCTGGCTGATGGACCGCGGCCCGGGCGTCAACCACTTCCGCTACTTCAGCAACCCGGGCTCGCTGCGCTGGCTGATCAACGGCCTGGTGCGCGCCGACGGCCAGCCCGGCGGCTACTCGCCCTTCGTCGAAGCACGCACGGAAGAACCGCGCTGGCGTTCGGCCGTGGCCAAGAGCCGCAGCGGCGAAGTGCCGCGGCCCATCGTCGTCGTCATCCCCGGCACCATGGGGAGCGAGCTCAAGGTGGGCGACCGGCGCGTGTGGCTGAGCTACTGGTCGCTGCTGCGCGGCGGCCTGGCCGACCTCGGCTGGGACGCCGCCGACGTGCAGCCCGCCGATCTGCTGGACGACTTCTACGGCCCGCTGCTGGAGCACCTGGCGCGCGAACACCGCGTGGAGGTCTTCCCCTACGACTGGCGCCGCTCGGTGCGCGACAGCGCACAGGCGCTGGCCGGCCTGCTGGCGCGGCTGCTGCCCGAGGCCGAACGCACCGGCCAGCCGCTGCACATCTGCGCGCACTCGATGGGCGGCCTGGTGGCGCGCAGCATGATCGCCGACGGCGGTGCCGGCAGCGCGGTGTGGCAACGCATGGGCAAGCTCAAGGCCGGCAGCCGGCTGCTGATGCTGGGCACGCCCAACCGCGGCTCGCACGAAGCCGTGCGCTGGCTCACCGGCTTCAACCCCACGCAGGCCAAGCTGACGCTGCTGGACCTGCGCCACGGCGTCAACGGCATCATCGACATCGTGCGGCGCTACCCCGGCATGGCCGAGCTGCTGCCCTTCTTCGACGCGCCCAACCCCTTCGGCCAGCGCGCCACCTACGAACAGCTGCGCAAGAACACTGGCGGCGGCTTTCCGCTCATCGAGCAGGCCACGCTGGACGCCGCGGCCACCACCTGGAAGCTGCTGCGCGCCGCCGCGCCCGACCCCGAGCGCATGCGCTACGTGGCCGGCTGCGCCAACGCCACGGTGATCGACTTCGAACTCGCTCCCGAGACCGGCGAGCCCGGCCCGCGGCGCATCGACTGGGTGGCCACGGCCGAAGGCGACGGCACCGTGGCCTGGGCCTCGGGCCGGCTGGACGACGTGCCCATGTGGTACGCCGAGGACACGCCGCACGACGAGCTCTGCAGCAACGCCGAAGACCGCCACATCTTCCGCGGCTATGTCGACCTGCTGGCCACCGGCCGCACCGACCAGCTGCCCACCACGCCGCCGCAGCGCGCGCGCGCCGTGGCCGGGGCGCGCTTCGTGTTGCCCGTGCTGCCGCCCTGCGACGACGTGCCCGACGAAGCCACGCTGCGCTCGCTGAGCTTCAGCGGCGCGCGGCGGCGCGCGCGCCGTGCTTCGACGGCGGTGCCGCTGATCGAGGTGACCGTGCGCCACGCCGACCTGGCCTATGCGCGCCACGCCGTGCTGGTGGGCCATTACGAAGGCGACACCATCGTCAGCGCCGAGGCCGCTTTGGATGCACGGCTGGACGGTGCGCTGTCGCGCCGCCGCGATCTGGGCCTGTACCCCGGCGCGCACGGCACGCACGCCGTGTTCTTCAACGACGACCCGGGGCGCTCGCCCTCCGGTGCGGTGGTCGTCGGCCTGGGCACGGTGGGCGAGCTGGCCGCCGGCCGGCTGCAGACCAGCCTGCGCGACGCCATGCTGGAGTTCGCGCTGCGCCTGGTGCAGCGCAACGGCGCCGAAACCGGCGGCACGACGGGCGGCCGCGTGGCGGCGCGGCTGAGCTGCCTGCTGGTGGGCAGCGGCGGCGCGGGGCTGTCGGTGCGCGAATCGGTGGAGACCATGCTGCGCGCCGCGGCCGGCGCCAACCAGCGCCTGGTGGCCACGCAGCTGGACGCCAAGGTGCTGTTCACGGGCCTGGAGTTCATCGAGCTGTTCGAGGACATGGCCATCGCCGCCGCGCGCGAGGTGGGCGCGCTGGCCGCCGCGGGCGACCTGCAGGCCGCCATCCGCTTCGCGCCGGCCGAGGTGACCGAAGGCCCGGGCCGGCGCAAGCGCCGCTACTTCGACGCCGACGTCGGCTGGGACCAGCGCATCGACATCCGCGAGGAAGGCGACGCGCTGCGCTTTGCCGTGGCCACCAACCGCGCGCGCGCCGACGACGTGCTGGCCACCGGGCAGCTGAAGCTGGCCGACCTCTTCGTGCGTCAGGCCAGCACCACGGTCACCGCCGACCGCGATGTCGCCGGCACGCTGTTCGAGCTGCTGCTGCCGCCCAGCTTCAAGGCCAGCGCGCCCGACCAGCGCGACATGGTGATGATCGTGGACGAGGGCTCGGCGCGTTTCCCCTGGGAACTGCTGGAAGACCGCTGGAGCCGCAACGGCCTGCCGCTGGCCATCGAGGCCGGCATGGTGCGCCAGTTCCGCACCGGGGCCGATGCGCGCCCGGTGCAGGCCGTGGAACAGACGGCCCTGATCATCGGCAACCCCGACCTGGAAGGCGACACCTCGTTCTCGGACCTGCCGGGCGCGCGCGAAGAAGCCGGCGCCGTGCGCGACCTGCTGCGCAGCCACGTGCCCGCCGCCGACGTCGCCGACCTCATCGACGCCAAGGCCGCCGACATCGTGGCCGCACTGCACCGCCGCCCCTGGCGCGTGCTGCACCTGGCGGGCCACGGCGAGCACGAGTTCCGCGCCACACCCGAAGCACCGCCGATGTCGGGCATGGTGATCGGCCGCGGCACCTTCCTCACGCCCGGCGACGTGGCGCAGATGCGCAGCGTGCCGGAGCTCGTCTTCATCAACTGCTGCCATCTCGGCAAGACCGGCAGCGCCGCTGGCGGCCGGCGCTTTGGCGAACTGGCAGCCAACCTGGGCGCGCAGTTCATCCAACACGGCGTGCGCGCCGTGGTGTGCGCCGGCTGGGCCGTGGACGATGCGGCGGCCAAGACCTTCGCCACGCGGTTCTACGAGGCGCTCTTCGCCGGGCGCCCCTTCCGCAGCGCGGTGAAGCTGGCGCGGCGCGCCACCTGGGAGCAGCACCCGGGCGTCAACACCTGGGGCGCCTACCACTGCTATGGCGACCCGGGCTGGCGCCTGGAGCGCGGCAACGGCGGCTGGGACGGCGCGGTCGACCCGCCCTACGTCTCGCCCCGCGAGATGCTGGCCGACCTGGACAACCTGGCCGAGAGCGCCCGCGTGCAGACGAGCCGCGAGCGCCGCTCCGACGAAGCCGTGGCCCGCGCGCAGCGCCAGGCCATCGAACGCGTGCTGCAGCGCGTGCCCGGCGCCGCGCGCGAAGCCTGGCAGGGCCGCGCCGATGTCGCCGCCGGCATCGGCTTCGCCTTCGCCGAGGCGCGGCTCTTCGCCGAGGCGCTGCAATGGCTGGAACGGGCGCTGGGCGCGCGCGACGGCGACTGCCCCGTGCGCGCCGTGGAGCAGGCCGCCAACCTGCGCGTGCGCCTGGCGGCGGCCAAGGCCGCCACGCTGCCGCGCGGCGACACCGAGGCGCTGGACGCGGTGGCCGAGGAGATCGAAGGCACGATCCGCGAGCTGGACTTCATCAACCAGCGCGCCGT
Organism: Rubrivivax sp.; assembly: GCA_016790395.1. Classification (GTDB taxonomy): domain Bacteria; phylum Pseudomonadota; class Gammaproteobacteria; order Burkholderiales; family Burkholderiaceae_C; genus Rubrivivax. Next base: position 20,284 of record JAEUPH010000139.1, read on the forward strand.
CACGCCCGAGCGGCTGCTGCTGCTGGGGAGCGCGTGCAAGCGCCTGGCCTGGGTGCGGCGCGACCGCGCCCCGCGCGTGGAAGCGCTGCTGAACATGGCGCAGTACTACCGCAGCTCGCTGGACCTGCGCGGCGGCGACGACAGCCAGTCCATGGCCAACTGGGCCACCGCCTGCCTGCTGCTGCAACGCCTGGCACCCGATCTCGCCGCCGGCGACTGGCATGGCGCGCTGGAAGAGTTGCTGGCGCGCCAGCGCGAGCGCAACGCCAGCCGCCTGGCCACCACGCCCGACTTCTGGGCCGCCGCCGGCCAGGGCGACCTGAATCTGGTGCGCGTGCTGATGGCAGCGCCCGACGCGGCGGCCTGCCGCGCCTGGGGCGCCGCGGCGGCCGAGGACTACCGCGATGCCCTGTCGCGCGGCGCCAGCCTGCGCGAGCTGAGCTCCATCCGCGAGCACCTGCAGTTCCTGGACGACCTCACGGCCGACTGGCCCGAGGCGGTGGGCGAAGCGATCGCGGCCGTCACGGCAGCACTCTGAACGGCGAGCCAGGAGACCCCCGATGTCAGGCAAGGATTTCTCGCAGACCCCGCTGGAACAGCTGTCCCTGGCGCGCGTGGCGCCCGAGGACCGCGTGGCGCGCTGGTTCAAGCTCTACGAACTCACCAAGAGCGAGACGGCCGACCGCCAGCGCATCGACAACCGCATCCCCACCGACGAGGTGCTGCGCAGCGCCGTGAACCTGGCGCGCCAGGTGCTGGACCCGCTGCGCGAGGCCTTCGGCTCGTACAGCCCCAACAGCGTCTTCCGCAGCCAGGCGCTGGAACGGGTGCTGAAGAACAAGCCTTCGAGCTGGATGTCGACCAGCCAGCACACCCTGGGCTGGGCCTGCGACGTGGAGATCGTGGCCAAACCGACGCTGGAGCTGGCGCAGTGGTGCGCGAAGCACCTGCCTCAGTTCGACCAGATCATCTGCGAGTGCTACGACCCGCGAAAGGGCCCGAACTCGGGCTGGGTGCACGTGTCCCTGGTGCCGCCCGGGCGCGGCAGCAACCGGCGGCAGAGCCTGAGCTACGTGGTCGACCCGCGCACCGGCCGCCTGGCGTACGTGAGCGGCTTGCAGGCGAGCGTGGGCTGACGACTTTCCAGCCGTCACGGACTCATCGTACGACTCGTATGATGGATGCCTCTGCCCGGTACCGCCGTGAACGCTTCCGACGCCTTGCCCCGCCACCGCCCGCGCAGCCTGGCCCAGGGCCTGGTCGAGGCGCTGGGTGACCGCATCCGCGATGGCCGCCTGGCCCAAGGGGCCAAGCTGCCCACCGAGGCGGCAATCATGGAAGAGTTCGGCGTCAGCCGCACCGTGGTGCGCGAGGCCATCTCACGGCTGCAGGCCGCCGGCGCGGTGGCCACGCGACACGGCATCGGCACCTTCGTGGTGGGCCTCGGTGAGGGCGGCGCCTTCCACATCGCGCAAGATCGGCTGACCACGCTGCACGACGTGATCTCGGTGCTGGAACTGCGCATCGGCCTGGAAACCGAAGGCGCTGCGCTGGCCTCGCAGCGGCGCACGCCCCAGAATCTCTCTGCCATGCGGCAGGCGCTGGAGGCCTTCAACGCGGCCGTGGCCTTGGGTCGCGACGCAGTGGGTGCTGACTTTCAGTTCCATCTTGAGGTCGCGCGGGCAACGCAGAACCGCCACTTCAGCGATTTGCTGGGCACGCTGGGCGCGAACATCATTCCGCGCGCGCGTCTGGCCGCAGATCACGCCCGCGAAAGTGAAGCGCGCGCTTACTTGCAGCGCGTCAACGCCGAGCACGAGAGCATCGTCGACGCCATCGCTGCCGGCGACACCGAGGCCGCGCGTGCCGCGATGCGCACCCACCTGGCCAACAGCCGCGAACGCCGGCGCCGGGCTGCCGCAACAGGCGGTTGAGTCATCGGATGTCCGAAGACCGAGCAGCCGCCGGGCTGCTCATTCGAGCTTGATGTTGGCGGCCTTGATGACCTCGCCCCACTTGGCGATCTCGGCCTTCTGGAAGGCCGAGATCTGCTCCGAACTCATCGGCTGGTTCAGCATGCCCAGCTTGGCCAGGCGCTCCTGCATGTCGGGGCCGGCGAGGATCTTTCCGATTTCGGTGTTCAGCCTCGTCACGACGGCCGCCGGCGTCTTGGCGGGCACGAAGATGGCCTGCCAGGAGACGACCTCGAAGCCCGGCAGCGCCGCTTCGCCGATGGTGGGCACGTTGGGCAGCGTGGCCAGCCGCTTGGCGGAGGTCACGGCCAGCGGGCGCAGCCGGCCGCCGTCGATGTGCGCCTGCGCGGCGACGGTGGTGTCGAAGAGGATGTCGACCTGGCCGCCGATGGTGTCCTGCAGCGCCGGGCCGCTGCCCTTGTAGGGGACGTGCGTGATGCCTGGGGCACCTAGCTTGAACTTGAACAGTTCCAGGGCCATGTGCTGCGAGGTGCCGTTGCCGGCCGAGGCCGCGGAGAGGGTCTTGCCGGCCTTGGCCGCGGCCACCACGTCGGCCAGGGTCTTGTACGGGCTGTCGGTGCGCACCACCAGCACCAGCGGGTTGGTGCCGATCAGCGTCACGGGGATGAACGAAGCCACCGGGTCGTAGCCCAGCTTGGGATACAGGTGCACGTTGATGGCGTGCGAGCTGATGGTGCCGCCCAGCAGCGTGTAGCCGTCGGGCGCGGCGCGCGAGACCTGTTCCGAACCCAGGCTGCCGCCAGCGCCGCCCTTGTTCTCGACCACGATGGTGGTGCCCAGCGCAGGGCCCAGCTTTTCCGAGATGAGCCGGCCCAGGATGTCGGTGGTGCCACCGGGTGGGAAGGCCACCACGTAGGTGATGGGCTTGGCCGGCCAGGCCTGGGCCAGGGCGGCGCCAGCCCAGGGCCCGGCGGCCAGCAGCGCCAGCGAACCAACGAGAAGGGAACGGCGCGACGCGGTCATGCAGGTCTCCAGCGGGATCGGGGTTCTGGCGGTCATCGTATGACTGGGCCGATCGCGGGTCGCAGGGGGTTTACCCCGTTTTGCTCGCGCGGCCAGGCCCGCGTCGGGACGCTCGGTTGACACCACCGGGTCGGCCACGTCCAATGTTGTAGGACAACCTTGCGCCCCTCTTGCCGATGCCGCCGCTGACCCTCCGCATGCACGACCACGACAACGTGGCCATCGTCGCCAACGAGGGAGGCCTGCCCACGGGCACGGTGCTGCCTTCGGGCCTGGTCCTGCGGGAGAAGGTGCCCCAGGGCCACAAGGTGTCGTTGGTCGCCATCGCCGAAGGCGCTGCCGTGTGCCGCTACGGCGTGCCCATCGGCTTCGCTGCCGAGCCCATCGCCGCCGGCCGCTGGGTGCACGAGCGCCTGCTGCGCATGCCCGAAGCCGGCGCGCTGGAAGGCCTGCCCATGGCCACCGCGCCGAAGTCGCCCGGTGCGCCGCTGGAAGGCTTCACGTTCGAAGGCTTCCGCAATGCCGACGGCAGCGTGGGCACCCGCAACCTGCTGGCCATCACCACCACCGTGCAGTGCGTGGCGGGCGTGGTGGAGCACGCCGTCAAGCGCATCCGCGCCGAATTGCTGCCGAAGTACCCGCACGTGGACGACGTGGTGGCGCTGGAGCACGGCTACGGCTGCGGCGTGGCCATCGACGCGCCCGACGCCGTGATCCCCATCCGCACGCTGCGCCACATCAGCCTGAACCCCAACTTCGGTGGCGAGGTGATGGTGGTGAGCCTGGGCTGCGAGAAGCTGGCGCCGACGCGGCTGCTGCCACCGGGATCGATCCCGGTCCGCGACGAGCGCGAGCCCGGCCTGGACGTGGTGGTGCTGCAGGACGAAGCCGGCTTCGGGCCGATGCTGGAGCGCATCTGCGAACGCGCCGAGCACCACCTGCAGCGCCTGGACGCCCGCCGCCGCGAGACCGTGCCGGCCAGCGAACTGGTCGTCGGCGTGCAGTGCGGCGGCAGCGACGCCTTCAGCGGCGTCACTGCCAACCCGGCCGTGGGCTTCTGCACCGATCTCATCGTGCGCGCCGGCGGCACCGTGCTCTTCAGCGAGACCACCGAGGTGCGCGACGCCGTGGCGCAGCTGACCGCCCGCGCCGCCACGCGCGAGGTGGCCGAGGCCATCGTGCGCGAAATGGCCTGGTACGACGCCTACCTGCAGCGCGGCCGCGTGGACCGCAGCGCCAACACCACGCCGGGCAACAAGGCCGGGGGCCTGTCCAACATCGTCGAGAAGGCGATGGGCTCGGTCGTCAAGAGCGGCAGCGCGCCCATCAGCGCCGTGCTGGCGCCGGGCGAGAAGCTGAAACCCGGGCAGAAGGGCCTGGTCTACGCCGCCACCCCGGCCAGCGACTTCATCTGCGGCACGCTGCAGCTGGCGGCGGGCATGAACCTGCATGTCTTCACCACCGGCCGCGGCACCCCGTACGGCCTGGCCGAGGCCCCGGTGGTCAAGGTGGCCACGCGCAGCGAGCTGGCCCGGCGCTGGCATGACCTGATGGACCTGGACGCCGGCCGCATCGCCGAAGGCCAGGCCACCGTGGAAGACCTGGGTTGGGAACTCTTCCGCTTGCTGCTGGCCACCGCCAGCGGCCAGCGCACCTGGGCCGAGAAGCACCGGCTGCACAACGCGCTGGTGCTCTTCAACCCGGCACCGGTGACCTGAATCAGAACATCCGCTTGAGCAGCGGCACGGCGGCCAGCAGCACCGCCACCACCACGGCCAGCGGCAGGCCCACGCGGCGGTCGAAGCAGCCGTGGCGCCACAGCTGCCAGCCGGCCACCGTGCCCAGCGCGCCGAACGCGCCCACGATGGCCAGCACGGCGAAGATGGTGAGGTCCTGCTCGCGCGTGCCGGGGTCGGTGGCCGAGCCGGCCAGCAGCGCCGGGCCCAGGCTGGCCAGGGCCCAGGCCATCGAGACGGCCAGCACGGGCCCCAGCACCATCAGCACCCCGCCGCGGAGGCGGCTGGTGGCGGTGGGGCCGGTGGCCGCGCCCTGCGAGGCGATCAGCTGTTCGGGGGTCATCAAGCTCATGGCGGCAACTCCTGGAAGTGAAGGGGCTCGGACCCGGCCTCGAAGCCGGCTTGCCAGGAATACGACGGCGCCAGCCTGAAGCGGACATGCCGGCCGGCCAGCCGGCCCGCCCGGGCGTTGCAACGCGGTTTCAACGCCCCCGCTCGACGATGCGTCCACGCCCCGCCGTCCTTCGCCGGCGGGAGAGCGTGCATCGACGAAAGAGGGGGCTTCCATGATCAGACCAACCCGCCGCAACCTGCGGCAGGCCATCGTTGCGATGGCCATCGGAGCCAGCGCCGGCGCCGCCACCGCCGCGGTGGACGTGCAGGTGGTGGAGCAGACCGCCAGCAGCACCACGCTGCGCATCACCGTCACCGCGCCCACCCTGGTGCCGGTGGACACCCCGGCCGGCCGCTTCATGCGCTTCGCGCAGGGCTCGGTGGCCGGGCTGCGCAGCGGGCAGGACGAATTCGGCAAGCCCGAGATGCCGGTGGCCGGCTTCCCGCTGGCGCTGCCGGTGAACCTGGCGGCCCCCACGGTGACCGTGCGCCCCGAAGGCCGCGTGAACACGCTGAGCGCGCGGCTGTACCCGGTGCAGGAGCCGGAGACCGCCAACAGCGACCGCCGCCAGCTGCCGCCCTTCACCTACGACCCGGCGCTGTACGGCCGCGGCGGCGGCGCGCGCGGCGCCGCGCTGGAGCGGCTGCCCATCTACAAGGGCGACGCCAACATCGAATCGCTGCGTTTCCTGCCCTACGGCTACAACCCGGCGACCAGCGAACTGAGCTGGAACGACAGCTACCTGGTCAACGTGGCGCATGCCGGTGATGGCTGCTTCCAGGTGGACCACCTGGCCGAGCCGCGCACGGCGGCGGCCTTCGACGCCGTGGACCGCGTGCTCGAGCGCCAGCCCATCCCGGCGCTGCGCCATGCCGTGAACCAGGCGCAGGTGGGGCGAACCTGCGCCCCGGCCCAGCTGCCCCTGCAACTGGGGGGATACCGCTTCATCATCGTCACCACCGAGGCCCTCAAGCCCGCTGCGCTAGCCCTGCGGTCGCACAAGCTGGCCATGGGCATCACCACCCGGGTGGTGACCACGGCCGAGATCAACACCTCACCGGCCACGGTCGTCACCGCGGCCCAGATCCGCAGCTGGCTGGCCAACCAGTACAACCAGAACGCCGTCAAGCCCAAGTGGGTGCTGCTGCTGGGCGACGCGGAGCTGATCCCGACACACTACGACCAGATCAACTGGTGGAACTCGGCCCGCAACGCCAGCGACATCTGGTACGGCCAGTTCGCGCCCGATGCCGGGCCGACCACGGTGCCGCTGTTCGGCATCGGCCGCATCCCGGTGGACACGCTGGCGCAGGCCAATGCGGTGATGCACAAGATCATCGCCTTCGAGACCAACCCGCCGCCGGACAACGCCCAGGGCCATGACTTCTACAGCCGCATGGCCTTCGCCTCGTACTTCGAGAGCTTCGGCACGCAGGACTCGCGCTGGTTCGCCGAGACCTCGGAGCTGATCCGCGAGCATGTGGTGGCGCAGGGCTTCGCCGTGAGCCGGATCTACGTCGCCCCGGCCAGTTCGAACCCGCAGGTCTATCGCAGCGGCAAGCCGGTGCCGGCCGTGCTGCGCAAGCCCGGCTTCGGCTGGAACGGCAGCACGTCCGACATCGTCAACGCCTTCAACAGCGGTACCGCGCTCGTCTTCCATCGCGACCACGGCAGCTGGGCGGGATGGGGCGACCCCGGCTTCTTCATCTCGTCGCTGTCGCAGGTGGCCATCACCGGCAACCGCTTCCCGGTGGTCTTCAGCATCAACTGCGCCAGCGGCATCTTCGACAACGAGACCGTGGACCTGGCGGGCAACATCGTCGGCAGCGGCTACGGGCCTTCACCCGCGAGCACCTACTGGGCCGAGACCTTCCTGCGCAAGTCCAACGGCGCGCTGGCCATCATCGGCGACACGCGCGACAGCAGCACGCGCGACAACAACCACCTGTCCATCGGCCTGTTCGATGCGCTCTTCCCCGGCCTCGTGCCCAGCTTCGGCCCGGCCACGCCGGTGCGGCGCCTGGGCGACCTGCTCAACCACGGCCGCGCCTACCTCGCGGCGGTGGATGCCGGCACGGCGCCCAACCTGCACCCCACCGACAACGGCACGGTGGTGCCCGTGGAAGGGCTGCGCCATCAGCTCAACATCTACAACCTGCTGGGCGACCCGACGGTGAAGCTGCGCACCGCACCGCCGGTGACCTTCACCGGCGTGACGCTCTCGGTGGCGGGACAACGCGCCGTGCTGCGCGTGCTGCTGGTGCCCTGCCAGACCTGCCGCGGCGGCGCGTTGATGCCCGAGCTGACCACGGCCGTGGCCTTCGACCCCGTCAGCGGCCGAGAGATCGGCCGCGCCCTGGTGGACCCCGCCGGCAACGCGAGCATCGACCTCGGCAACTTCACCGACCGCTTCGTCGTGCGCGTCAGCTCGCCCGACGGCAACACCGTGCAGCTGTCCAACATCGAGATCGACAGCGACGGCGACGGCGTGCCCGACAGCCGCGACAACTGCATCAACACGCCCAACGCCAACCAGCGCGACAGCGACGGTGACGGCTACGGCGACGCCTGCGACGCCGACGCCAACAACGACGGCATCGTCAACTCGCTGGACCTGGCCCTGGTGCGCGAGGCCTTCGGCACCAGCCCCGGCGGCCTGGCCGACCTCAACGGCGACGGCAGCGTCAACGCGCTGGACCTGGCGCTGGTGCGCCGCCTCTTCGCCACCCGCCCGGGCCCGTCGGCCTGGGTGCGCTGAACCCCTTCCCCCAAGGAGAACTCCATGCAACACCACTCCCGATTCGCGGCGCGCTGCGCCACCCTCACCCTGGCGCTGGCCGCGCCGCTGCTGGCCGGCACCGCGCTGGCCGCCGACGACGTGCGCCTGGGCCCGGCCACGGCCACGCTGCCCAGCGGCGAGACGCTGCAGCTCAGCGTCGGTGGCGAGAACTTCGCCAGCCTGATGCTGGGCGGCGGCCTGAGCTTCTCGTGGGACCCCGACGTGCTGGACCTGGCCTCGGTGCAGGTGGACGCCGCGACCTGGGAGTTCGCGCGCGACGGCGGCCTGCTGGACGCCGCGGCCGGCACGCTCACCGGCATGTACTTCGCCAGCTTCAACGGCCACGCCGGCAGCTTCCCCATCGCCACGCTGCGCTTCGTGGCCGACCAACCCGGCATCACCACGGTGGCGATGTCGCTCTTCCCGAGCCAGCCCTTCGCCAACGAGATGGGCGAGGTGGTGGACGTGAACCTGTTCGGCAGCCGCGTCACCGTCACCGCGGTACCCGAACCGGGCGCGTGGGCGCTGCTGCTGGCCGGGCTGCTGGCCCTGCCGCGGCTCAGCGGCCGCCGCTGACGTCGACCACCGAGCCGGTGACGTAGCTGGCCGCCGGCGAGAGCAGCCACATCACCGTGGCCGCCACCTCGTCGGCGGTGCCGCCGCGCTGCATGGGCACCTGGTGCTGCAGCTGGCGAACGCGGTCGGGGTTGCCGCCCGAGGCGTGGATGTCGGTCTCGATGAGCCCCGGCCGCACGGCGTTCACGCGGATGCCCTCGGCGCCCACCTCGCGGGCCAGGCCCAGGGTGAAGGCGTCGATGGCGCCCTTGGCCGCCGCGTAGTCCACGTACTGCCCGGCGGCCCCCAGCCGCGCGGCGGCCGACGACAGGTTGACGATGCCGCCGCCCTGCCCGCCGTGCTTCGTGCTCATGCGGCGCACGCCTTCACGGGCGCAGTACAGGCTGCCGAGCACGTTGATGCCGAACATGCGGCGCAGCCGCTCGCCGCTCATCTCGGCCACAGGCTGCGACACGTCCACCACGCCGGCGTTGTTCACCAGGGCCGCGAGGCGGCCCCCTTGCCGCGCGAGTTCGGCGTCCAGCGTGGCGAACATGGCCATCACCTGGTCTTCGTCGGCGACGTCGGCGCGCAGCGCCCAGGCACGGCGGCCCGTGGCGCGGACCTGCCCGGCCACGGCCTGCGCGGCGGCTTCGTCGCGGGTGTAGTTCAGGGCCACGTCGTAGCCCGCGGCCGCGGCTTGTCGCGCCACCGCGGCCCCGATGCCGCGGCTGCCGCCGGTGACCAGGAGAATGGGGTTCATGCCGGAATGCTAGGCGCAGAGGCTGGCGTACAGTGACGGCGGAGACCCCAACCCGAAAAGAAGCCCGCCATGCATCGCCGCTCCCTGCTGCAAGCCGCCACTGTCGCGGCCGTGTTCGCCCCCCTGTTCGCGCGCGCCCAGGCGCTGGAGAAGCCCAAGCTCACGCTGGCCGTGGGCGGCAAGAACCTGCTGTACTACCTGCCGCTGACCATCGCCGAGCAGAAGGGCTACTTCAAGGCCGAGGGCCTGGACGTGTCGATCGTCGACTTCGCCGGTGGCGCGCGCGCGCTGCAGGCCGTGGTGGGCGGCAGCGCCGACGTGGTCAGCGGCGCCTTCGAGCACACGATCAACATGCAGGCCAAGGGCCAGCGCCTGCGCGCCTTCGCGCTGCAGGGCCGCGCGCCGCAGATCGTGCTGGGCATCAACCCCAAGACGATGGCCGGCTACAAGACCGTGGCCGACCTGAAGGGCAAGAAGATCGGCGTCACGGCGCCGGGCTCCTCCACCAACGTGATGGTGAACTTCATCCTCGCCAAGGCCGGGCTGAAGCCGAGCGACGTGTCCATCATCGGCGTGGGCGCGGCGCAGGGCGCGGTGGCGGCCATGCGCGCCGGGCAGATCGACGCCATCAGCAACCTCGACCCGGTGATCACGCTGCTGCAGCGCTCGGGTGACCTGAAGATCGTCAGCGACACGCGCATCGTCGCCGAGGCCGACAAGGTCTTCGGCGGCCCCATGCCCGCGGGCTGCCTGTACGCACCGCAGGCCTTCATCGACAAGAACCCGGCCACCACGCAGGCGCTGGCCAATGCGATCGTGCGCGCCGACAAGTGGATCCAGGCCGCGGGGCCGAAGGACATCATCGAGGCCGTGCCCGAGAGCTTCCTGCTCGGCGACCGCGCCGTCTACATCGACGCCTTCCTCGCCGCCAAGGGCGCGCTGTCGCCCGACGGCAGCTTCCCCGAGAAGGGCGCCGACACGGCCTTGCGCGCGCTGGCCAGCATCGACGCCACCCTCGGCCAGGCCAAGCTCGACCTTTCGGCCGTGTGGACCAACGACTTCGTGAAGAAGGCCAACGCGAAGTACCCGAAGGGCTGAGGTCCACGTGACCAAGACGGCGCTGTCGCTGCAGGGCGTGACCTGCACCTTCGTCGACCGCCACGACGCCCAGCAGCGCTACACCGCCGTCCGCGATGTCACGCTGGCCGTGGCCGAGGGCGAGTTCGTGTCCGTCGTCGGGCCCACGGGCTGCGGCAAGAGCACGCTGCTGAACATGGCCGCCGGGCTGCTGGCGCCCAGCACCGGCAGCGTGCAGGTCTTCGGCGAGCCGCTGCAAGGCATCAACCGGCGCGCCGGCTACATGTTCCAGGCCGAGAGCCTGATGCCCTGGCGCACGGCCCTGGGCAACGTGATGGCCGGCCTGGAGTTCCGTGGCGTGCCCGAGGCCGAGGCCCGCGCGCAGGCCGAAGGCTGGCTGCGCCGCGTGGGGCTGGGCGGCAACGGCCACCGCTACCCGCACCAGATGTCCGGCGGCATGCGCAAGCGCGCCTCGCTGGCGCAGACGCTGGCGCTGGACCCCGACATCATCCTCATGGACGAGCCCTTCAGCGCGCTGGACATCCAGACGCGGCAGCTGATGGAAAACGAGGTGCTCGAACTCTGGCAGGCGAAGAAGAAGGCGGTGCTCTTCATCACGCATGACCTGGACGAAGCCATCGCGATGAGCGACCGCGTCGTCATCCTCTCGGCCGGCCCGGCCAGCCACCCCATCGGCGAGTTCGCCATCGACATGCCGCGCCCGCGCGACGTGGCCGAGATCAAGACCACGCAGCGCTTCGTGGAACTGCACGCCGCCATCTGGGCACAGCTGCGCGACGAAGTCCTCAAGGGCTACGCGCAGCAGCTGCAGGGGGCCGCGGCATGATGAAGCTGCGTGCCTACCAGCTGGGGCTGCTGGCAGCGCTGTTCACCTTCTGGTGGGCGATGACGACGCCGGGGCTGGTGCCGAACTTCATGTTCGACAACGACCGCCAGGCGGCCTTCTTCTTCGGTGAGCCGCTGAAGGTGCTGTCCCGCGTGTGGGCCTGGTTCGTCACCGACGCCGACATCTACCGCCACCTTGCGGTGACGCTGGTGGAAACGCTGCTGGCCTTCCTCGTCGGCAGCGTGCTGGGCCTGGCCGGCGGGCTGTGGCTGGCACTGAGTCCCATGGCCAGCGCCATCCTGGAGCCCTACGTGAAGGCGCTGAACAGCATGCCGCGCATCATCCTGGCGCCCATCTTCTCGGTGTGGTTCGGTCTGGGCATCGGCAGCAAGGTGGCCCTGGGCGTGACGCTGGTCTTCTTCATCGTCTTCTTCAACGTCTACCAGGGCGTGAAGGAGGTCAGCCCCGTGGTGCTGGCCAACGCGCGCATGCTGGGTGCCAGCAACCGGCAGCTGCTGCGCCACGTCTACCTGCCCAGCGCCACCAGCTGGGTCTTCAGCAGCCTGCACACCAGCGTGGGCCTGGCCTTCGTGGGCGCGGTGGTGGGCGAGTACCTCGGCTCCAGCCAGGGCGTGGGCTACCTCATCCTGCAGGCCGAAGGCACCTTCGACATCAACACCGTGATGGCCGGCATCCTGGTGCTGACGGCCTTCGCGCTGGTGCTGGACGCGATGGTCGGCCGCGTCGAGAAGCGGCTGATGAAGTGGCAGCCGCGCGCCGGCGAGACCGAGAAGCTCTGAACCGATGGCGAAAGACTTCAGCCTGATGGAGGACAGCAACCGCTCCTCCAACCCCAGCATCCACGAGGTGTCGGATCCCTCGCGCCGCACCGTGCTGCGCGGCAGCGCGGCGCTGGCCGCGCTCTTCGGCGGCGCCGCGCTGTCGGCCTGCGCCGGCGGCCGGCCGCCCATCACCGGCGCGAAGCTGGGCTTCAGTTCGGTGCCCCCGTCCACCGCCGACCGCGTGGTGGTGCCGCCCGGCTACACCGCCACCGTGCTGGCCGCCTGGGGCGACCCGGTAGGCGTCGAAGGCGCCATGCCGGCCTGGAAACCCGACGCCAGCAACACCGCCGCCGAGCAGGCCGTGCAGATGGGCATGCACCACGACGGCCTGCAGTACTACCCGCTGGACGGCTCGCGCCGCGGCCTGCTGGTGGTGAACCACGAGTACACCGACGACGGCCTGCTGCACGTGGGCGGCATGCAACCCTGGACCGAGGAGAAAGTGAAGAAGGCGCAGGCCTCGCACGGCGTCGCGGTGCTGGAGATCGAACTCGTCGGCAATGCCTGGCGGGTGGTGCGCCCCAGCCGCTATGCACGCCGCATCACGGCCACCACGCCCATCGCGCTGGGGGGCCCGGTGGCCGGCCACGCCCTCGCGAAGACCGCCGCCGACCCCGCCGGCCGCACCGTGCTGGGCACCTTCGCCAACTGCGCCTGCGGCCAGACGCCCTGGGGCACCTACCTGGCCGGCGAAGAGAACTTCCAGGACTACTTCGCCACCGCCGACACGCCGACGGCGGCCGAGAAGCGCTACGGCCTGAAGAACAAGGCCTGGTACCGCTGGGACGCCTTCGACGCGCGCTTCGACGCCGTGCGTCACCCCAACGAGCCGCACCGCTTCGGCTGGGTGGTCGAGATCGATCCCTTCGACCCCGCCAGCACGCCGGTCAAGCGCACGGCGCTGGGCCGCGCCGTGCACGAAGGCGCCTGGGCCACGCTCACCAAGGACGGCCGCGCCGTCGTGGTCAGCGGCGAGGACGCGGTGTTCGAATCCATCTACAAGTTCGTCAGCCGCGACCGCATGCAGCCCGGCGGCGCCAAGGCCAACGCCGAGCTGCTGGACCACGGCACGCTGTACGTGGCGCGCTTCGATCCCGATGGCACCGGCCGCTGGCTGCCGCTGGTGCACGGCCAGGGCCCGCTCACCGCCGCGAACGGCTTCGCCGACCAGGGCGAAGTGCTGGTGAAGGCGCGCCAGGCCAGCGATGCCCTGGGCGGCACGAAGATGGACCGCCCCGAGTGGCTGACCATCGACGCGAAGAGCGGCTGGACCTACTGCAGCCTCACCAACAACACCCAGCGCGGGCAGGCCGGCCAGCCCGGCACCGACGCCGCCAACCCGCGCCAGCGCAACGAGATGGGCCAGATCATCCGCTGGCGCGAGCACGGCGACTTCGACGCCGAGACCTTCGACTGGAACCACCTGCTGCTGGCCGGCGACCCTGCCAACGAGCGGCCCGAGGCCCAGGGCAACATCCGGGGCGACGCTTTCTCCAGCCCCGACACCCTGGCGCTGGACGGCCGCGGCGTGCTGTGGATCGGCTGCGACGTGAGCAGCTACGCGCTGAACGTCGGCGAGATGGCGCGGCTCGGCAACAACCAGCTGCTGGCCTGCGACCCCGCCACCGGCGAGGTGCGGCGCTTCCTCACCGGCCCCGTGGGCTGCGAGTTGACCGGCGCCACCTGGACGCCCGACGGTCGCACGATGTTCGTCGACATCCAGCACCCCGGCGAAGCACCGCGCGGCCGCAACGACCCGGCGAACCCGCGGCGCTACTCGAACTGGCCCGATTTCGACCCCAATGGCCGACCGCGCGCCGCCACCCTCGTCATCCGCAAGAACGACGGCGGGGTGATCGGCGCCTGAGCCCAGCGCTACAGCGGCGCCGGGCCGAAGGGCAGCGGCGCCTGCGCCGCCAGCCAGGCCGTGACGGCCCAGCAGGCCACGTTCTGCGGCAGCGTGGCGGGGTCGATGCGCTCCAGCGTGTCGTGCACCGTGTGGTGCACGTCGAAATAGGCCGTGCCGTCCTGCGCCAGGCCGATGGCCGGCCACTTGTGGCGGCGCATCAGCAGCGCGGCGTCGGGGCCGGGCCCGCCTTCGTTGGCGCCCTGCTCGGGCCAGGCCACGCCCAGCGGCGCCAGCAGGCTGGCCATCTTCTCGATCAAGGGCAGCGCGGCCGGCTGCACGCGGCTCTTCATCTGCCAGATGCGGCCGGCGCCGAAGTCGCTCTCGCTCACCAGCTGGTGCACGACGGCCTTGTAGCGGTCGCCGTAGGACATCGCGCCGTGGAAGCCGTTTTCCTCGTTGCCGAACAGCACCACGCGCACGGTGCGGCGGGGCCTGCGGCCGGCGCGGGCGATGAGCGCCGCGGCGGCGCTGACGATGGCGCAGCCGGCACCGTCGTCCACGGCGCCGCGGCCGAGGTCCCAGCTGTCGAGGTGGCCGCTGACGAGCACGATCTCGTCGGCCAGGTCGGTGCCGGGGACCTCGGCGATGACGTTCTGCGTCGTCGTCTCGACGTCGCTCTTCGCGTCCAGCTTCAGTTGCAGGCGCAGCGTCTTGCCGGCAGCGTGCAGGGCGGCCAGGCGGTCGGCGTCGGGCACCGAGACGGCGAAGGCCGGGATGCGCGGCACGCCGATCTCGTAGCGCATGGCGCCGGTGTGTGCGATGCGCTCATGGTCCGTGCCGATGGAGCGGATGCCCACGGCCAGCGCGCCGCGCCGGGCCGCTTCCACCGCGCCCTGCGAGCGCGCCGCCACGGCCGGGCCGTAGCCGGAGCCGTCGCGCGCGCGGGCCATCTTCTGGTCGATGAAGACGATGCGGCCCTTCGCACGTTCCGTCGTGTCGGCCTTCAGCGCGGCGAAGTCGGTGTACCAGGCGATCTCGGCCTCGATGCCCGCCGGCGGCGCCGCGATGCTGTTGCCCAGCGCCGCCATCACCAGCGGCTCGGTGACCGGCGCCACGAGCGTCGCCGAGGCCGGGCCGCGCACCCAGGCCTTCATCGGCGTGGGCTCGGTGCGCGCGTTGGCCAGGCCCAGCGCCGTCAGGCGCGCCTGCGCCCAGGCGGCGGCCTGGCGCTCGTTGTCGGAGCCCGCAGGTCGCGGGCCGATGGTGTCGCACAGCTCCTTCACGAAGGCCCAGGCCTGCGTGTCCTGCAGTCCGGCGGCGCGCAGCAGCTCGGCGTGTTGCAGGTCTTCGGCCGCGAAGGCGGGCGCGGTCTGCGCGCGCGAGGTGCCGCAGGCCAGCAGCGCCGCGGCGCCGAGAACGTCGCGTCGCTTCATCGTCACTTCGACACCGGCATCGTGAACTCGGCGCCTTTGCTGGCGCCGTCGGGCCAGCGTTGCATCACGCTCTTCTGCTTCGTGTAGAAGCGCACGCCTTCCTCGCCGTAGGCATGCATGTCGCCGAAGAGGCTCTTCTTCCAGCCGCCGAAGCCGTGCCAGGCCATGGGCACGGGAATGGGCACGTTGATGCCCACCATGCCCACCTGCACGCGGCGCGCGAACTCGCGCGCGATGCCGCCGTCGCTGGTGAAGCAGGCCACGCCGTTGCCGAACTCGTGGTCGTTGACGAGCTTCAGCGCGGCGGCGAAGTCGGGCACGCGCACGCAGGCGAGCACGGGGCCGAAGATCTCTTCGTTGTAGATGCGCATGGCCGGCGTGACGTGGTCGAACAGCGTGCCGCCGGTGAAGAAGCCGTCGTCGAGGCCCGGCACGCGGTGGCCGCGGCCGTCGACGACGAGCTTCGCGCCCTCCTCCACGCCGATGCCGATGAACTTCTCGATGCGGTCGCGCGCCTCCTTCGTGACGATGGGGCCCATCTCGGCGTCGAGCTCCATGCCGTTCTTGATCTTCAGCGTCTTCGCGCGCTCGGCCAGCTTCGGGATGATGCGGTCGGCCACGTCGCCCACCAGCACGGCCACGCTGATGGCCATGCAGCGCTCGCCGGCGGAGCCGTAGGCGCTGCCCACCAGCGCATCGACGGCGCCTTCCAGGTCGGCGTCGGGCATCACCACCATGTGGTTCTTGGCGCCGCCCAGGGCCTGCACGCGCTTGCCGTGGCTGGCGCCGGTCTCGTAGATGTACTGCGCGATGGGCGTGCTGCCGACGAAACTGAGGGCCTTCACATCCGGATGGTTCAAGAGCGCGTCCACCGCCACCTTGTCGCCCTGCACGACGCCGAACACGCCATCGGGCAGCCCCGCCTCCTTGAGCAGCTGCGCCATGAAGAGCGACGGGCTCGGGTCACGCTCGCTGGGCTTCAGGATGAAGGCGTTGCCGCAGGCCAGCGCCACCGGGAACATCCAGCAGGGCACCATGCAGGGGAAGTTGAAGGGCGTGATGCCGGCCACCACGCCCAACGGCTGGCGCAGCGTCCAGTTGTCGATGCCGGTGGACACCTGGTCGGTGTAGTCGCCCTTGAGCAGCTGCGGAATGCCGCAGGCGAACTCGACGATGTCGATGCCTCGGCTGACCTCGCCCTGCGCGTCGGTGAAGACCTTGCCGTGCTCGGCGGTGATCATCGCGGCCAGCGTGTCCTTGTGCTGGTTCAGCAAGGACAGGAAGGCGTTCATCACGCGCGCGCGTCGCAGTGGCGGCATCTCGCCCCAGGCCGGCTGCGCGGCTTGCGCGGCGGCCACGGCGGCGTTGACGTCTTCCACGCTGGCCAGGCGCACGTGGCGGGCCACGGTGCCGGTGGCGGGGTTGAACACGGCCTGACGGCGCGGGCCGCTGCCGGCGTGCGGCGCGCCCGCGATCCAGTGGCCGATGTCTTCGGTGGCGGTGTAGGGCGTGGCCATGGCAGCGTCTCTGGAAATCGAAACGCGCAGTCTAAGACGGCCCAAAAAAGAGACCCGGCACTTGCGTGCCGGGCCTTGCAAGTCCTCCGAAAAGGACGTCGTTGGGACCGGAGACAGCCAGGCTGCGGGACAATCTCCCTTCAGCACCAGCCACGCCCACAATCTATCGGCGGCACCTCGCGCCGAGTATCCCCAAGCGAGGGGAAAGCCACGTGACCCCCCCAACTCCGAAGTCAGAACCGCCGCTGTCCGACGCCGACCTGGCCCGCCTGGAAGCGCTGCTGGACGCGCAACCCGCGCCGCTGCAACCGCTGGACCTGTGTGCCGTGGACGGCCTCATCGCCGGCGTGCTGCTGCAGCCCACGCGCGTGGCGCCCGACCGCTGGCTCAAGCTGTGCACCGATGTCGAAGGTCGCCCCGCACCGGGTGGCCCGGCGCTGGACGAACTGCACGGGCTGCTCAGGCGTCGCCACGCCGAAGTGGACCGCGCCATCGGCCTGCGCCAGTGGTTCGACCCCTGGATCTTCCAGCTCGACGATGAGGCTGCCCCGGCCGAGTCCATGCTGCCCTGGGTGGCCGGCTTCGCCGCGGCGATGGAGGCCTTCCCGGCCATGATGGCCCTGGACCACCCGGAACTGGTGGAACCGCTGGCCTTGATCTTCATGCACTTCGAACCCGAAGACCTGGAGGACGCCGACGCGCTGCTGGAGGTGATCGCCACGCTCGAGCCGGCGGAAGACCTGGCCGAGGCCGTGCAGGACCTCGTGCGCGCCCTGATGCTCATCGCCGACGTGACGCGCCCGCGCGCCGCACCGGCCCGCCCGCTTCGCCCGCGGAGGCGCCGATGAAAGCCCGCCTGCTCCTGATCGCCGCGGCCCTGGTGGCCGCCTGCGGCACCAGCATCGCCGCCGACACCCCCGAACCCACGCCCGCGCCGAGCGACAGCGACGTGCTGGCCACGGCTCGACGGCACGTGCAGGCCCAGCGCTGGCCGCAGGCACTGGCCGAGCTGCGCAAGGTGAACGCCAGCAGCAACGCCGACTGGAACAACCTCATGGGCTTCGCGCTGCGCAAGCAGACCCCGCCCGACCTGGACGGTGCACAGCGCCACTACGACACCGCGCTGAAGATCGACCCGCGGCACCAGGGCGCCCTGGAGTACGCCGGTGAGCTCGCTCTGATGAAGGGCGACCTGCCCACCGCCGAAGCGCGGTTGGCTGCGCTGGCCAAGCTCTGCAGCTCTCCCTGCGAAGCGCTGGACGATCTGGCGAAGGCCATCGCCCGCTACAAGGCCACGGGCAAGAGCTAGGCGCCGAACACCGCCCGGGCGTGCAGCCCGAGCCCGGCGGCGACGCTGGAGAAGCGGTCGCCCCGCACGCGCACCGCCTGCGGGAAGCCCGCCGCGATGCGGTCCACCAGCGGCGTGAGGCCGGTGGAGCCGCCAGTGAAGTAGAGGACGTCGACCTCACCGGCCTGCACGCCGGCCATCCGCGCCGTCTGCTTGGCGGCGTCGACGATGCGCTGCAGGTCGGCCTCGATCGCTGCCGCGGCCTGGGCTTCCTGCAGCCCCGCCGCCAGGCCGTTCTCCACGACGGACAGGTCGATCAGCGCCTGGCCTTGCGTGGCAACGTCGATCTTGGCCTGCTCGGCCGCCGCCGCCAACGCGTGGCCCAGGCGGTCTTCCACCGTCGCCATCAGGCGCGCGTGGTGGCGAGCATCCGCATACCAGGCCTTCATCGAACGCAGCTCGGCGACACGAGCCGGCGCGTAGACGGTGTTGATGAGGTGCCAGGTGGCGAGGTCGAAGTAGATGCTGCTGGGCACCTCGGGCTGCACTTCGCCCGGTGGTGCGCCGCGCGGCGGCGGCCGGCGGCTGCGGTAGCCCAGCAGCGGCAGGATGGCGGCCAGCTCCACCAGGCGGTCGAAGTCGGTGCCGGCCAGGTGCACGCCATGGTTGGCCAGGATGTCGTCGCGGCGCTCGGCACGGCCACGCCGGGCGGGGCCCACCCGGACCAGGGAGAAGTCCGAGGTGCCGCCGCCGATGTCGGCCACCAGCACCAGCTGCTCGCGGTCGACCGTGCTCTCGTGGTCCAGCGCCGCGGCAATGGGCTCGTACTGGAAGTGGATCTCGCGGAATCCCACCTGTTGCGCCGCCGCCAGCAGGGCCGCCTGGGCCTGCGCGTCGCGCGCCGGCTCGTCGTCGACGAAGAACACCGGCCGGCCCAGCACGGCGCGAGACAGCTCCCGGCCGGCCTCGGCTTCGGCCACCTGCTTCAGCCGCCGCAGGTAGCCGGTGACGACGTCGCGGTAGCGCACGCCGCGGCCGCCGCCGATGTCGGTGCTCTGGTCCAGCAGGGTGGAGCCCAGGATGCTCTTCATCGAGCGCATCAGCCGGCCTTCCACGCCCTCCACGTAGGCCGCCACGGCGGCGCGGCCGTACAGGCGCTCGGCCTCCAGCTGCTGAGGTGGCGTGTCGGCACGGTAGAACACCGCCGTGGGCATGGTCGGGTGACCAGGCTCCAGGGCCACCAGGCGCACGCCGGCACCATCGGCCCTTTCTGCGCAGGGCAGCGCCACGGCCGAGTTGGACGTGCCGAAGTCGATGGCGACAAAGCCGCCGTGCGCCGGGCTGGGCATGGGGGTGCGGGCAAAAGGGGCGCGATTGTAGGCACTGCGGGCTTTCCCGCCCGGGTCACGTGAACTGACACACGAAGGCCGTGCACTTCAGCCATGCGCTGGCGCTGCATCGAAGAGACACTGGTTACCAGTCATCACGCCCTGTCACCTTCCACCACGCCCGGGGGTCCCCGTCATGTCCAAGGCAGCCCACACAACGCGTTGGTTCTCGGCCTGGCGCCCCGCGTCGCGGGTGGTGCAGGACGACCCGGCCGATCTCGGCACCGCCTTCGGGCTGGACATGAGCATGATCGACGACGCGCCGGCCCCGCCGCCGGCGCCCGCCGAGCGCCAGGCGCCGGGCTGGGCACAACGCCTGGGGCTGCGACGCCCGCGGCCTCAGGCCTGAGCAGCCTGAAAGCCACGACCGGCACGTAATCCGGTTGAACTGCTCAGTCACTCATGTGACTGAGCCGGCTAAAATCACGGGATGGCCCGACTTTCGTTTCGCGAACAGGTGCTGCGCGTCCGCCAGGACGCCATCGTTGCCGCCGTCAACCGGCTGCTGGCCGACAAGGGTTTCGACCTCATGACTGTCGACGAGGTGGCGGCCGAAGTCGGCATCGCCAAGGCCAGCCTCTACAAGCACTTTCCGTCCAAGGAAGCGCTGGCCGCCGCGGCCATGGTGCGGCTGCTGGAGCGCACGCTGGCCTTCATCGACCAGCAGGCCGCGCGCCAAGAGGCCACGCCGGCCCAGCGCCTGGAGGCGATGGTGCGCTGGGCGCTGACCTTGCAGCTGGCTGGCGAGATGCCGACCGTGCCCTCACAGAACTCGTCGCTGCGCGCCGAGCTGATGGCGCACCAGGGCTATCTGGACCTGTTGATGCAGGTGAGCGACCGCCTGGGCGCCTGGATCACCGAAGCGCAGGCGGCCGGCGACATCGACGCCACGCTGCCGGCCGAACTGGTGCTCTACAACATCTACGCCCGCGCCTGCGACCCCGTGCCCGCCGTGCTGAAGGCCGGCGGACGCTTCAGCGACGCCGAGGTCGTGGAGCTCGTCACCGAGACCTGCATGCGCGGGCTGCGCCCGCGCCGCTGAAGCGCGCCGTCAGCGGATCAGCAAGGCCGGGGTGCCGCAGTTGGCGAGCACCTTGGTGGCCACCGAGCCCATCACCAGGTTGGCGAGCGTGCCGTGGCCGTGCGAGCCGAGCATGAGCAGGTCGTAGTCGCCCTTCTTCGCGGCCTCGGCGATGACCTCGGCCGGCTGGCCCGTCTTGTAGACGAAGCTGGCCTTCAGGCCCTGCCTGGCGAAGAAGGCGCGCAGCGGTTTGAACACCTTCTCGGCCGACTCGTCGTGGTAGGCCTTGACGGTGGCCTTGTCCAGCGCGGCGGCAGCGCGCGCGGGCAGCGGCGCGACGGCATGGATGACGGTGTACTCGTGGTGCGCGCCCAGCCATTCGTCGTGCGCGGCCAGGTAGGCCAGCATGCGCTTGGTGTAGGGGCTGCCGTCGACGGCGGTGAGGATCTTCATCTTCGGGTCTCCGTGCGGGGTGCCCCGCATGGACAAGTGTGGCACGCATGGCGCGGGCCGCCTTGATGCGGTTCAGACCTCGAACACCCGCAGCGCGTCGAAGCCCTCGTCCTCGCCCTTGTGCACCAGCCCGCGCGCGTTGCACACCACGCGCGTGGGGGCACGGCCGGGGCGGGCGTGCAGGTAGTCGTGCCGGCAGTGCAGGTGGCCGTGCAGCCACAGGTCTGCCTTGGGAATGAGGTCGTCGTCGGCGTTGCAGAAGCTGGCCGTGCCGGGCTGGCGGCCGTAGCGCGGGTCGGCGCTGCGCAGGCTGGGCGCGAAGTGGGTGACGACGAGGGTGCGGTCCCACGCACCTTGTGGCGTGCGCGAGAGTTCGGCGTCCAGCCAGGCGCGGCAGCGCAGCGCTTCGTCGCGCACCGCGGCGGCGTCGAAGGGGCGGCCGTGCCGGGTGGCCTTCATCACGCGCTGGAAGTACTCGGCGGCGCGCTCGGCACGCGCGCGGCTGGTGGGGCCGAAGACGTCGAAGTCGCTCCAGCGGCAGCTGCCGGCGATGCGCACGCGGCGGCCTTCGGCCCCGGCCAGGACGACGGCCTCGCGCTCCAGGAAGGTGAAGCCCAGGCGCGCGCAGAGTTCGCGCAGGCCGGCCTCGGCAGCGTCGATGTCGCGCCCGTCGTACTCGTGGTTGCCCGCCACCACCAGCACCGGCACGGGCCAGCCGGCGAAGCGCTCGTAGCCGGCCCAGGTGGCGCAGATGTCGCCCGCCAGCACGAGCACCTCCGCCCCCGGCGCGGGGGCGGGTTCGAAGGGCTCGGTCTCGAGGTGAAGGTCGGAGAGAAGCTGCAGCCTCACCCGGCGATCATGGCATCAGGCGTTCAGGCGCTCTTCGATGCGTGCCTTGGTGGCGGGCAGTTCGGCCGGCAGGTGGTACTCCAGCTGCTGGAAGAGCTCGGCATGCAGCTTCAGCTCTTCCTGCCAGGCAGCCTTGTCGATGCCGATCACGGTGGCGAACTGATCGCGCGTGAAGGGCAGGCCTTCCCAGCGCAGGTCGTCGAAGCGCGGGCTGGTGCCGAACACGTTCTCGGCGCCGCCGGCCTGGCCTTCGATGCGGCCCAGCATCCACTCCAGGACACGCATGTTCTCGCCGTAGCCCGGCCAGACGAACTTGCCGTCGGTGCCCTTGCGGAACCAGTTGACGCAGAAGATGCGCGGCAGCTTCGAGCCGGCGCTGGCCAGCTTCTCGCCCAGGCTCAGCCAGTGCTGGAAGTAGTCGGCCATGTTGTAGCCGGTGAAGGGCAGCATGGCGAAGGGGTCGCGGCGCACGGTGCCGTTGCCGCCGGCCATGGCGGCCGTGGTCTCGCTGCCCATGGTGGCGGCCATGTAGACGCCTTCCACCCAGTTGCGCGCTTCCGTCACCAGCGGCACGGTGGTGCTGCGGCGGCCGCCGAAGATGAAGGCGTCGATGGCCACGCCTTCGGGGTCGTCCCACTGCGCGTCGAGCACGGGGTTGTTGGTGGCGGCCACGGTGAAACGCGAGTTCGGGTGCGCGGCCTTGGTGCCCTTTTCCTTGGCGATGGCCGGCGTCCAGTCATTGCCCTGCCAGTCGATCAGGTGCGCCGGCGGGGTGTCGGTCAGGCCCTCCCACCAGACGTCGCCGTCGTCGGTAAGCGCCACGTTGGTAAACACCGTGTCGCGCTTGAGCGAATTCAGGCAGTTCGGGTTGGTGTGCTCGTTGGTGCCAGGTGCCACGCCGAAGTAGCCGGCCTCGGGGTTGATGGCGTACATGCGGCCGTCGGCATGGGGCTTGATCCAGGCGATGTCGTCGCCGATAGTCGTGACCTTCCAGCCTTCGTAGCCCTGCGGCGGGACCAGCATGCTGAAGTTGGTCTTGCCGCAGGCGCTGGGGAAGGCGGCCGCGACGTGGTACTTCTTGCCCGCCGGGTTGGTGACGCCCAGGATCAGCATGTGCTCGGCCAGCCAGCCCTGGTCACGCCCCATCTTGGAGGCGATGCGCAGCGCGAAGCACTTCTTGCCGAGCAGCGCGTTGCCGCCGTAGCCGGAGCCGTAGCTCCAGATCTCGTGCGTCTCGGGGTAGTGCACGATGTACTTGGTGGGGTTGCAGGGCCAGGCCACGTCCTTCTGGCCGGCTTCGAGCGGCGCGCCCACGGTGTGCACGCAGGGCACGAACTCGCCGGTGCTGCCCAGCACCTGCAGTGCGCCCTTGCCCATGCGCGTCATGGTGCGCATGCTGATGACGACGTAGGGGCTGTCGGTGAGCTCCACGCCGATGTGCGAGATGTGGCTGCCCAGCGGGCCCATGCTGAAGGGCACCACGTACAGCGTGCGGCCCTTCATCGCGCCCTTGAAGAGCGCGTTCTCGCCGGTCTGCAGCAGCGCGCGCATCTCGGCGGGCGCCTTCCAGTTGTTGGTGGGGCCGGCGTCTTCCTTCTTCTCGCTGCAGATGAAGGTGCGGTCTTCCACGCGGGCGACGTCGGACGCGTCGCTGCGCGCCAGGAAGCAGCCGGGGCGCAGCTCGGGGTTGAGCTTCATCATCGTGCCGGCAGCGACCAGCTGTTCGCACAGGCGGTCGTACTCGGCGGCGCTGCCGTCGCACCAGTAGACGTCGGCGGCCTCGGTCAGCGCGGCAATCTGCGCCACCCATTCCACCAGGCGGGGATGGTGCACATAGGCGGGCACGTTCAGGCGCAGCCCTTCCATCACGGGACGGTTCATCGGAGCTCCAATCAATGACAAGACGGTGAGTCGGGATTCGGCCAGCGCCGCGTTGACGACGCTCGCCGAATGCCGCTGGCGGCCGGGCAAGAAGGGGCATCCCCACGAACAGGGACGAAGATTGTCGGGGCAATGTAATCGCCCCGTAACCACCACCCCCCGGGGCGCCATGCGTAATCGGCATGACCTAATGCACACCATCCTGCCCCGGTGGCGGCGGCGCTGCCAGGCGCAGCGGCACCACCACCGCCAGTCGGTTACAGGTCGGGAACAGTGCGGCGGCGCGGCCTTCTGCGCCTAGACTTGCGACTTTGCGCCGGAACGTCACCTTGAAAGCGCCTGTCACCCCCCGAAAACGCTCGCCCGCGACGGCCGCGGCGGCCGGCGTCGTGACGCTGGAGATGGTGGCGCGGCACGCCGGCGTGTCGCCCAGCACGGTGTCGCGCATCCTCAACGGCACGGCCACGGTCAGCGCCGCCAAGCAGCAGGCCGTGGACGACGCCATCCGGCTGCTGGGCTTCCGCCCCAATCCGGTGGCGCGCGGCCTGGCGGGCGGGCGCACGCTGAGCGTGGGCGTGGTGACGCAGACCATCTCCAGCCCGTTCTACGGCGAGGCGCTGCATGGCATCGAGGACCGGCTGGAAGCTGCCGGCTACATCCCGCTCTTCGTCAGCGGCCACTGGCAGGAGCCGGAGGAACGCAAGGCCCTGGAGGCGCTGCTGTCGCGGCGCGTGGACGGCCTCATCGTGCTGGCCGGCCGCCTGCCCAACGAAGCCTTGCGCAGCTACGCGCAGGAGGTGCCGATGGTGGTCGTCGGCCGGCAGCTGCAAGGACCGAAGCTCTTCAGCTTCGGTTTCGACAACCGGGCTGGGGCCTTGATCGCCACCCGCCACCTCCTCGAGTGCGGCCACACGCGCATTGCCTACATCGCCGGCGACCCAGCCCACGAGGACGCGCTGGAACGCCAGGCCGGCTACCGCGAGGCGCTGGAGCAGGCCGGTCTGGCCTTCGACCCCGCGCTGGTGCTGCCTGGCGACTACACCGAGGCCGGCGGTCTGATGGCCGTCAACCGCCTGCTGGACGCGCGCCAGCCCTTCACCGCCATCTTCGCCGCCAACGACCAGACGGCCATCGGCGCCGCGCTCGGCCTGTACCGGCGCCAGGTGCGCGTGCCGGACGACGTGTCGCTGGTCGGCTTCGACGACCTCGCCCCGGCCAAGTTCTCGATCCCGCCGCTGACCACCGTGCGCCAGTCGGTCTACGAACTGGGCGCCGAAGCCGCCACGGCCATGCTGGCCTTGCTGGCCGGGCGGGAGCCCGAGGTCAAGCTGCCGCAACCGCAGCTGGTGCCGCGGGAATCGACGCGCCGGCTGTTGCGCTGAAGCCGGCGTTTCCGTCGCCGCGGGTTAACGAGAACGCCGTTCGCGGGCGCTTTCGGAAAAAATCTTGAAACCGCTTTCAAGAAAACCAACGGAGACCAGCGATGCCCGCAACGACGTCCAGCAGGACCCCGCTCCGCGCCACTGCGCGCCACACCCGGCCGGGGCGCCTGCGCCCGGTGGCCATCGCCTGCGCGCTGGTGGCCGTGAGCACGGCCCAGGCCCAGCAGGCCGCGGCGGAACCGCAGACCGTGGTGGTGACGGGCATCCGCCGCGCCATCGAGTCCTCCATCACCACCAAGCGCAGCTCCGACGCCATCGTCGAGGCCATCTCGGCCGAAGACATCGGCAAGCTGCCCGATTCCAGCATCGCCGAGTCGCTGGCGCGCCTGCCGGGCCTCACCGGCCAGCGCGGGCCGGACGGCCGCGTCAACGTCATCTCCATCCGCGGCCTGTCGCCGGAATTCGCCGGCGCGCTGCTCAACGGGCGCGAGGTCGTCAGTTCCAACGACTCCCGCGCGGTGGAGTACGACCAGTTCCCCTCTGAGCTGATCGGCCAGGCCATCGTCTACAAGACGCCCAGCGCCAACCTGATGGGCCAGGGCCTGTCGGGCACGGTGGACCTGCGCTCGCGCCGGCCGCTGGACACGCGGGGCCGGGAAGTCGCCGTCAACCTGCGGCTGGACCGCAATGACAACGGCAACCTCGCCCCCGGCGTGGCCAACCCCACCGGCAAGCGCTTCAGCATCGCCTACGTCGACCAGTTCGCGAACAACACCGTCGGCGTGGGCCTGGGCTTCGCGCGGCTGGACGTGGTGACGAACATGAAGCTCACCGAGCTGGTGGAGTACGGCGACTACTCGCCCTTCGGCCTGCCGGTGAACGGCAACGTGCCCTCGCTGAAGCCCTACGCCGCCGGCCAGACGGGCCAGGCCATGCTGCCGATGTTCTGGACGGCCACCTCGTCGACCAAGAAGAACACGCGCGACGGCTTCATGGCCGTGCTGGAGTACAAGCCCAACAAGGATCTGCGCACGCAGCTGGACCTGTACTACTCGAAGTTCGACACGCACGAGGTCGGCGGCAAGTTCCTGCAGAGCCTGTTCGCCAGCTGGGGCCAGTTCTTCGGCGCCGGGGTGCAGAACACGCTGTCGAACATCGGCACCACGCAGATCGGCAACAACACCTACGCCACCAGCGGCACCGCCGACAACCTGCCGGTGACGACCGGCAACTTCGACACCACGCGGCGCGACCTCATCACCGCGCTGGGCTGGAACACCGAGTACAAGTTCGCCGACAAGTGGACGGCCGAGGCCGACCTCAGCTACTCGCGCGACAAGCGCGACGAGAAGTACAGCGAGGCCTACGCCGCGCCCTACGACTACACCAACAAGGCCTGGGCCTTCGGCGCCTTCAAGTGGAACGTGCCGGTGGACGGCGGCGCGCAGACCTTCACGCCGGTCAACCCGAACTTCCTGTCCAACGCGCCGACCATCGCGCTGGGTGACGTCGTCGGCTTCGATTTCGTGCCCGGCCAGCCGCGCTGGGCGGGCGCCGTGCGCACGCCGCACATCGAGGACGAGATCAAGAGCGTGAAGCTCTCGCTCAAGCGTTCGCTGGACAGCGGCATGTTCAGCGCCGTGAGCTTCGGCCTGAACCACACCGACCGCGAAAAGCTGGTGCAGAAGAACGAGAGCCGGCTGCTCATGAACCAGGACGCCGGCGGCAACAACATCCGCAACATCCCCGCCGGCGCGCTGCGCACGCCCTTCGACATGTCCTGGGCCGGCATCGGCAGCCTGGTGCGTTTCGACGTGCCGGCGCTGGTGGACCTGGGCGCGGTGACGCTGCAGCCCGGCCGCTTCACGGCCAAGGTGGACAACGACTCCGGGGTGCGCGAGACGGTCAGCACGCTCTTCGGCATGCTCAACATCGACACCGAGGTGATGGGCATCCCGGTTCGCGGCAACCTGGGCGCGCAGTACGTGCGCACGAAGCAGAGCGCCGACGGCTTCGAGTACCGCGGCAACGACGACGTGCCCGACATCAACCTGCTCATCGCGCGCAGCGGCAGCGCGTCCTACTCGGACTTCCTGCCCACGCTGAACCTGGTGGCCGACATCCGCAAGGACCTCATCGCCCGCTTCGGCCTGGGCGTGAGCACGGCGCGGCCCAACATCGTGGACATGCGGGCCGGCACCAGCACGCCCACGCTGATCGTGGCCCCGGGCCCGGACCAGGGCAAGTGGAACCAGGTCTACGCCGGCAACCCGGCGCTCAAGCCCTGGCGCGCGGCGGGCATCGACCTGTCCATCGAGAAGTACTTCGGCAAGCGCAGCTACGTCTCCTTCGCGGCCTTCCGCAAGAACCTGCTGAGCTACATCACCTACGGCATCAGTGCGCGCGACAACAGCGACGTGCCGCTGCCGGCCAACGCGCCGCCCGGCATCGTGGTGCAGCAGTTCGGCCCGGTGTTCCAGCCGCTGAACGGCAACGGCGGCAAGGTGGAAGGCATCGAGCTGGCCGCGGCTTTCGAGTTCGGCCTGCTGCACCCGGCGCTGGACGGCTTCGGCGTGGTGGCCAGCGGCTCCAAGCTCAGCAGCTCCATCAGCGACCAGTCGGTGGATCCGAACTCGGGCAAGGTGATCGCGGGCTCCAAGGTCTCGCTCAACGGCCTGTCCGGGCGCTCCAACAGCATCACGCTCTACTACGAGAAGTACGGCTTCTCCGGCCGCGTGAGCCAGCGCTACCGCTCGCCCTTCACCGCCACCACGCGCGACATCTACCTGAACTCCACGACGCGCCAGCAGGCCGCCGACAAGGTGGTGGACCTGCAGTTCGGCTACAACTTCGAGGAGGCCGGATTGATCAAGGGCCTGTCGGTGCTGCTGCAGGTGAACAACGTCACCGACACCAAGCCGAACAACCTGAAGTCGGTGACGGCCAACGCGCCCGACGCCTCCCAGCTGACGCCGAACTACACCTACCAGTTCGGCCGCCAGACGCTGCTGGGCGTGAACTACAAGTTCTGAAGTCCCGTTCACCGTGAACCGCGGCCCGTCTCCCGCGAGGCGCCGCCTGCTGGCCCGGGGCCTGGCCCTGGCGCCGGCGGCCTGGCTCGCGCGGCCGGCCGGCGCGCAGCCGCGTCGTCGCCTCACCGTGGCGGCGTACCCGCTGGTCGACGAGATCGTGCGCGCCGCCCTGCCGCGCTGGCGCGAGCGCCATCCCGACGTGGACGTGCACGTGGTGACGCGCCAGTACGCCGACCACCACACGGCCATGACCACGGCGCTGTCCACGTCGGTCTACCTGCCCGACGTCATGGCGCTGGAGGCCAGCTACGTGGGCCGCTTCTCGCAGGGCCGCGGGCTGGACGACCTGGCGCAGCCCCCCTACGCCGTGGCGCGCTTCCGCGAACGCTTCGTGCGCTACGCCTACGACCAGGCCGTCAACCGGCGCGGCGAAGTGGTGGCCGTGCCCACCGACATCGGCCCCGGCACGCTGCTCGTGCGCGCCGACCTGCTGGCCAAGGCGGGCCTCAACGAAGACGCGCTGACGCCCTCGTGGGAGGCCTACGTGGAGGCCGGCGCGCGCATCAAGGCGGCCACCGGCGCCTACCTCATCAGCCACGCGCAGATCGTCAAGGACATCGTCATCCGCAGCGGCCTGAAGCCGGGCGAGGGCCTGTACTTCGACCGCGAATCGCGTGTGCTGGTGAACGGCTCGCGCTTCCGCCGTGCCTTCGAGCTGGCGCGCGCCGTGCGGCGCGGGAAGCTGGACGCGCGCGTGAGCGCCTGGTCCAACGAGTGGGCCGAAGGCTTCAAGCGCGGCACGCTGGCCACCGAGATGTCCGGCGCCTGGATGGTGGGCCAGCTGGCCAACTGGGTGGCGCCGGGCACGGCCGGCCTGTGGCGCGCGGCGCCGCTGCCGGGGCAGACCTACGTCGGCTACGGCGGCAGCTACTACGCGCTGCCGCGCCAGGCCGAGGCCGCCAACAAGGCCCTGGCCTGGGAACTGGTGCAGTTGCTGACGCTGGACCGCGAGCGCCAGTTCGCGGCCTTCAAGTCGCAGGACGCCTTCCCCGCGCTGCTGGAAGCGCACGAGGACCCCTTCTTCGACGAGCCGCTGCCCTTCCTGGGCGGCCAGCGCGCACGGCGCTTGTGGCGCGATTCGGCGCGCCGCATCACCGCCACCGAGGTGCACAAGCAGAACAACTTCGCCGAGGAGGTGGTGAGCACCGAGCTCGACAACGTGCTGGACCGCGGCAAGGACATCGGCACCGCGCTGGGCGATGCCGAGCGGCTCCTGCAGAAGCGGGCCTTCCGATGAAGCTGCCGCGCCTGTCGCCGCGCTGGGCGCCCTACGTGCTGATCAGCCCCTTCCTGGTGCTGTTCGCGGTGTTCGGGGTGTTCCCACTCGGCTTCTCGCTCTACCTGGCCTTCCAGAGCTGGGAGCCCACCAGCGGCCTGCGCGCGATGGAGTACGTGGGCCTGGCCAACTTCGCCTTCGCGCTGCAGGACGAGTGGTTCTGGAAGAGCCTGTCCAACACGGGCTGGCTGGCGCTGGCCTCGGGCGTGCCGCAGCACCTGGTGGCCATTCCGCTGGCGGTGTTCATCCACGAACGCTTCAAGGTGCTGCGCGACGGCGTCATCGGCGCCTACTTCCTGCCCTACATCACGTCCACGGTGGCCATCGCCATCATGTTCAGCTCGCTGTTCAGCAAGGACTTCGGGCTCATCAACGCCACCACGGCCGCGCTGTTCGGCGCCGAGAAGGTGGACTGGCTGGGCCTGCCCGAGCACATCAAGCCGGCCATCGCCTTCATCGTGTTCTGGCGCTACCTGGGCTTCAACGTCGTGCTCTACCTGGCGGCGCTGCAGACGATCCCCAAGGACCTGTACGAAGCCGCGACGATGGACGGCGCCGGCCGCTGGCAGCAGTTCTGGTGCATCACGCTGCCGAGCCTGAAGCCCATGCTCTTCTTCGGCGTCACGCTGTCCGTCATCGGCGGTCTGCAGCTCTTCGAGGAGCCCTTCATCCTCACCGGCGGCAAGGGCGGGGCGGACCAGTCGGCCATGACCTCGGCCGTCTACCTCTACCGCATGGCCTTCGACTTCAACGACTTCGGCGGCGCCAGCGCCATGAGCTGGCTGCTCTTCGTGGTGGTGGCGCTGCTCACCTGGCTGACGAACCGGGCCTTCAGGCCGAAGGAGCGCGCATGAAGTCCCGCTTCTTCGAGGACCGCCTGGCACCCTGGGCCGCCTACGCGCTGGTCGGGCTGGGCGCGCTGCTGATGCTGGCGCCCTTCTACTTCATGTTCGTCTTCGCCACGCATTCGCGCACCGAGATCTTCGACCTGCCGCCGCCGCTGTGGTTCGGCAACGACCTGCTGGCCAACCTGAAGATCCTCACCGAGCGCCTGCCCTTCTGGCGCAACCTGGGCTGGAGCCTGTACGTGGCGCTGGCCTCCACGGCGCTGACGCTGCTGTTCTGCAGCATGGCCGGCTACGCCTTCGGGCTGATGGAGTTCCGCTTCAAGAACGCGCTCTTCACGCTGGTGATGGCCACCATGCTGCTGCCGTCCTTCATGAGCATGATCCCCACCTTCATGATCATGGACGCCCTGGGCTGGATCGACCAGCACCGCGCGCTGTACATCCCCGGCGCCGCCAGCGCCTTCGGCATCTTCCTGATGCGCCAGTTCGTCGCCAGCGCCGTGCCGCGCGAACTGGTGGAGGCCGCCCGCATGGACGGCTGCGGCGAATTCGGCATCTACTGGCGCATCGTGCTGCCGCTGCTCAAGCCGGCGCTGGGCACGCTGGGGCTCATCACCTTCATCGGCAGCTGGAACAACTTCATCGGCCCGCTGATCGTGATGCGCAGCGCCGACAACTACACCTTGCCGCTGGCGCTGCGCAGCCTGCAGAGCCCGGTGAACACCGAGTGGGGCGCGCTGATGGCGGGTTCTGCCATCGCCACCATCCCGCTGATCGTGCTGTTCGCGCTGTCATCCCGCCAGCTCATCGCCGGGCTCACCACCGGGGCCGTCAAGTGAAGCCCCAGCCTTTCCACCGGAGCCGGCCATGGGTCGTCTGAGCCTGCGCGGCGTCGAGAAGCGCTACGGCGCCGTCCAGGTCATCCAGGGCGTGGACCTGGACGTCAAGGATGGCGAGTTCCTCGTCTTCGTGGGCCCGAGCGGCTGCGGCAAGAGCACCATGCTGCGCATGATCGCGGGGCTGGAGGACATCTCGTCGGGCGACCTGCTCATCGACGGCCAGCGCGCCAACGACGTGCGCCCGGCCGACCGCGGCGCGGCCATGGTGTTCCAGAGTTATGCGCTCTACCCGCACATGACGGTGGCGGAAAACATGGGCTTCGCGCTGAAGATGGCCGGCGTGGCGAAGGCGGAGCGCGAAGCGCAGGTGCGGCGCGCCGCCGAGTCGCTGCGCATCACCGAGCTGCTGCAGCGGTTCCCGAAGGAACTCTCCGGCGGCCAGCGCCAGCGCGTGGCCATCGGCCGAGCCATCGTGCGCAAGCCCAAGGTCTTCCTCTTCGACGAGCCGCTGTCCAACCTGGACGCCGCGCTGCGCGTGGACATGCGCATCGAACTCACGCGGCTGCACAAGGAGCTGGGCGCCACGATGATCTACGTGACGCACGACCAGGTGGAAGCCATGACCATGGGCGACCGCATCGCCGTCTTCCACCAGGGCCGCATCGCGCAGCTGGGCGCGCCCATGGACCTGTACCAGAAGCCCGCCGACGAGTTCGTGGCCGGATTCCTGGGCGCGCCACGCATCAACTTCGTCGACCGCCCGGACGAAGGGGCCGAGCCGGCGCACCGTGCGCTGTGGGCCGCGCTGGCGCCGGCCACGGCGCAGCCCGGCGCACGGCGCGTGGGCCTGCGCGCCGAGCACCTGCACCTGCGTCCTGCCGGCGAAGGCATCCCGGCCCAGGTGATACTCGCTGAGCACCTGGGCGACACCTCCATCCTGCACCTGCGCGTGGCGGGGGTGGCGCAGGCACTGCATGCCAAGCTGGGCGCCGGCCACACGCACCTGGCCCGCGACGCCCAGGTGGGCCTGCAGCCCGACGCCGCCTGGGCCCTGCCCTTCGACACGCAAGGACGCCGGATCGCATGAACGCCGCCCGCTTCGCCCTGGCCGCCTGGTTGGCCGCCATCGTCACGCCCGCCTGCGCCCAGGCGCCGCTGCAGGACACCGTCACACGCACCGCCGTGCCGGCCGGCTACCGCCTGGTGTGGGCCGACGAGTTCGACCGCGACGGCCTGCCCGATCCCGCCCGCTGGACGCACGACACCGTGCGCAACAAGGACGGCTGGTACAACAACGAGCGCCAGTACTACAGCGCCCCGCGCGCCGAGAACGCGGTGGTGAAGAACGGCCGGCTCGTCATCACCGCGCGCAAGGAAAGCCTGCGCAGTGCGCCCGACTGGGGTGGCCAGCCCTACACCTCGGCCCGGCTCATCACGCGCGGCAAGGCCGACTGGACCTACGGCTTCTTCGAGGTGCGCGCCAGGATGCCCTGCGGCAAGGGCACCTGGCCCGCCATCTGGACGCTGGGCAGCGGCGGCCGCTGGCCCGACGACGGCGAACTCGACATCCTGGAGCACATGGGCCGCGAGCCCGACCGCGTGAGCAGCGCCGTTCACGTGGCGGCCGGCCACGGCGGGCGGTCCACCGGCGGCGCGCAACGACTGCCCACGGCCTGCAGCGCCTTCCACGACTACCAGATGCACTGGACGCCCGACGGCGTGAGCTTCGGCGTCGACGGCTTCGTGCACGCGCACTACCCGCGCATGGACGCAGGCGCACGCGTGTGGCCCTTCGACAAGCCGCAGTTCATGGTCCTCAATGTCGCCATCGGCGGCGACCTGGGCGGCCCCGTGGACGACACCATCTTCCCCGTGGCGATGGAAATCGAGCACGTGCGCGTCTACCAGCGCGCCCCGGAGCCCCGGCGCTGACGCCCGGCCCGTAGACTGCGGGCCCTCATGAAGATCGTCCACGTCTGCACGGGGCAGGTGCGCTCCGTGCGCATCGCCGAGCGCAACATCGCCACGGCCATCGGCAAGTCGCCGGTGGCCGGCCCGGTGGGCGTGAAGCTGCTGGGGCTGCAGGGTGACGAGCAGGCGGACCCGTCGCGCCACGGCGGCCTGGCCAAGGCCATCTACGCCTACCCGGCGCAGCACCTGCCCTTCTGGCGCACCGTGCGCGCGCAGGCCCGCGTGGGGCTGTGGGACGAACCCGTGCCGCCCGGCCTCTTCGGCGAAAACCTGCTGATCGACGGCATGAGCGAGGACCAGCTGTGGATCGGCGACCGCCTGGTGCTGCCCGGCTGCGTGCTGGCGGTGAGCGAGCCGCGCTTCCCCTGCTTCAAGTTCAACGCCGCCCTGGGCTTTGCGCAGGCGGGCCGGCTGATGAACCAGTCGGGCTACTGCGGCGCCTACCTGGCGGTGATCGAACCCGGCACGCTGCAGGCCGGCGACGCCATCGAACTGCAGCCCGGCCCGCGCGAGGTGAACCTGCGCGAGCTGTTCAGGGCGCGCGCCGCATCTCCCAGCGGAACAGCGGCGCCGTGAGCAGCAGCACCGCCACGTAGCGCACCACGTGGAAGGCCGTGACCACCGGCACGCCCAGCTGCAGCACCTTGGCCGTGATGCACATCTCGGCAATGCCCCCCGGCGCGGTGGCCAGCAGCAGCGTGGCCGGGTGCTGGTCCACCACCTGCGAGAGGGCCCAGGCGAAGCCGGCCGAGGCGACCATCATGGCCAGCGTGCCCGCGGCCACCGCGCCCAGCCAGCGGGGTGCGGCATGGATGAAGTCGGGCGTGAAACGCACGCCCAGCGTGACCCCGATGAACAGCTGGCCGGCGTTGCTGGCCCACTTCGGCAGCGCCGACAGGTTCACGCCGCCGGCCGTCAGCGCGGCGGTCACGAGCAGTGCGCCCAGTACCCAGGGGTTCGGGGTGCCCAGGCGTTGCAGCAGCAGCATGCCGGCGCCGCTGGCGGCCAGCAGCCCCAGCAGGCCGGGCCAGCGCACGTCCAGCACGGCGGGCTGCGTGGGGTCGGCGCCGTGCACGCCCAGCCCCTGGTAGGCCACCGGGATCAGCACCACCACCATCAGCACGCGCAGCGAGTGCGCGGCGGCCACGCGGTCCACGCGGCCCTCGTGGCGTTCGGCCAGCACGGCCATCTCCGAAGCCCCGCCGATGGCCGCGGCAAAGAAGGCACTGGTGCGGTCCACGCCGTCCGGCCCGCCGTTGGTGGCCAGGAGGAAGCGGTAGAAGGCGTAGCCCAGCGCCAAGGCCCACAGTGCGCCCAGCGCCACGGCCGGCGCCAGCTTCAGCAGCAGCGCGGTCACCGTGGGCGTGAAGTACAGGCCCAGCGCGATGCCGATCATCCACTGGCCCACGTTGCGCAAGCGGCCGGACCCGGCCACCGGCAGGCCGGCGATGCCCAGGGCGCCTGTGGCCAGCAGCGGGCCGATCATCCACGGCAGCGGCACGTGCAGCGCCTGCGCCGCCAGCGCGGCGGCCAGCGCGGCCACCAGCGTGGCCACGACACGCTGCGGCCGCGACCAGGCCTCAGGCGCGGACGGCATCCAGCGTGGGGTAGTCGGTGTAGCCGGCGGCGCCCCCGCCGTAGAAGGTGCTGCGGTCGGGCGCGTTCAGCGGCGCGTCCTCGCGCAGGCGGCGGCCGAGGTCGGGGTTGGCGATGAAGGCCCTGCCGAAGGCCACCAGGTCGGCGCGGCCGCCGGCCACGGCGTCGATCGCCATCGCCCGGTCGTAGCCGTTGTTCACCATCCACGGGCCGCCAAAGGCGCTGCGCATGGCGGCGTAGTCGAAGGGCGCGACGTCGCGCGGCCCGCCGGTGGCGCCTTCCACCACGTGCAGGTAGGCCAGGCCCAGCGGGGCCAGCGCGGCGGCGGCGCCGGTGTACAGCGACTGCGCGTCGGCATCGGCGCCGGCGTCGTTGGCCGGCGTCACCGGTGACAGCCGCAGCCCGGTGCGCGCGGCACCGATGGCCGCGGCCACCGCCTCCACCACGGCCAGCAGGAAGCGGCGACGGTTTTCGGGGGAGCCTCCCCACTCGTCGCTGCGGTCGTTGACGCTGGCGCGCAGGAACTGCTCGATCAGGTAGCCGTTGGCGCCGTGCACCTCCACGCCGTCGAAGCCAGCGTCCATGGCGGCGCTCGCGGCGCGGGCGTAGTCCTGGACGATGCCGGGGATCTCGTCGCCGCGCAGCGCGCGCGGCTCGGACACCGGCTCCATGCCGTGGCGCAGCCAGGTGCGCCCGGCGGCGCGGCGTGCCGTGCTGGAGACCGGCGCAGCGCCGCCCGGCTGCAACGAGACATGCGAGATGCGCCCCACATGCCACAGCTGCACCACGATGCGGCCGCCGCGTGCGTGCACGGCGTCGGTGACGCGGCGCCAGCCCCGCACCTGCTCGGCCGTCCACAGCCCGGGCGTGTCGGCGTAGCCCTGGCCTTGCTGCGAGATCGGCGTCGCCTCGGTGATCAGCAGGCCGGCACCGGAAGAGGGGTCGGCGCGCTGCGCGTAGTACTCGGCCATCAGCGGCGTGGGCACGTGGCCGGGGCCGGCGCGGTTGCGCGTGAGCGGCGCCATGACGAGGCGGGTGGCGACTTCGATGTCGCCGAGGCGGAAGGGGTCGAACAGGGTGGGCATGGAAGAAGGCTAACGCAGCTGGCGCGCATGGGCTGGCACACTGCCGCCATGAACCCTGCCGGCCTCATCGGACAGCCGCTGACGGGCCGCGCCGCCGGCGGCGCCAGCCTGGCGCGCTATGCACCGACGCTGGCCTCGCACGAAGTGCCGCAGCACCGCCACGACACGGCCCACGTGGTGGCGGTGGAGCGTGGGCACTACCTGAGCGATGCCGACGGCGCGGCCGCCGCGGCACCCGGCGAGACGCTGCTTGTGTTCAACCCGCCGCACGTGGAGCACCGCGACCGCTTCGCGCCCGGCCAGCGCCTGCCCGCGGCCCGCTTCGTGGCGCTGGCCATCGACTGGCCGCTGTGGCTGGCCCTGGCCGACGACGCCGACCTGCCCCAGCAAGCCCTGGCCTGGCGCGGCGCCCCGGCTGCGGCCTGGCTGCGCCGGCTGCACCGCGTGCTGCAACTGCCCGACGCCACGCCGGCCGACACCGAGGGCCTGGTGGCCGAACTGGCCGGCGCCGCCGCCA
>JAEUPH010000164.1 GCA_016790395.1 Rubrivivax sp.
CGGTCTTCCATGCGCGAGCCCATCAGCCGCAGGTAGTGCTCGGCCAGCGCCAGCTCTGCGGCCAGCGGGTTGCTCTCGGTGCGCAGCGCACCCAGCGACGAGCGCAGCACCTCGGTGAAGTCCTGCAGCATGCGCTTGGCGCGTGCCGGCTCGTCGTCCATGGTGGAGATCACGCCCGCCAGCGTGTTGAACAGGAAGTGCGGCTCGATCTGGCCCTGCAGCAGGCGCAGCTGGGTCTCGGCGGCCCGGCGCTCGGCCTCCAGCTGGGCCTGCTTGACGACGAAGAACTGATGGAAGAAGAAGGTCATCAGCAGCGCCAGCAGCACCATGCCGATGACGATGTGGGTGCCTTCGCTGCGCGCCGTGGCGCGCAGCACCGGTGGCGCGAACAGCGCGATGCCCACCGGCCAGGCCAGGAAGGTGCAGACGAGCGGGAGGCCCGAGAAAAAGAAGGTCCGCTGGCCCTTGGTCCAGTGCTTCACCCGCTCGAAGCCGCCCATCCACCAGCGCAGCACGTCGTAGACCAGGTGGATGAATCCGCCGATCACGCTGCACACGCCCAGATTGCGCCCGTACAGCTCCAGCCAGCCCAGGCCGCTGACGCGGGCGAAGGTCATCGAGCCCAGCACGGTGAAGGGCACGGCCAGCGCGATGCAGAAGATCGCCGTCCACATCCACTGCAGCCAGTTGGGGCCCACGCGTGGCGCCGTGTGGTCGAACCAGGCGCGGCGCGAGGCGCGGAGCAGTTCGCGGTCGATGCGTTCCATGGCCGGCAGTGTAGGCAGCACCTCCCGGGTGGCCCGGGTCTGCAGCGACGGCTGGCAAGCCGGTGGCGTCAATCGACAGGGCGGGCGACGGACCGCTGCCTACAATGCCCCGCAAACCCCAACCCACCCGCTTCCCATGCAGATCGACCCGAGCATCTTCAAGGCCTACGACATCCGCGGCATCGTCGGCAAGAACGTCGACGAGACCTTTGCCGAGCACCTGGGCCGCGCCTTCGGCAGCGAATGCGTGGCCGCCGGCGAGAAGGCCGTGGCCGTGGGCCGCGACGGGCGCCTGTCGGGTCCCGGCCTGGCGGCGGCGCTGATCCGCGGCCTGAAGAGCACGGGGCTGGACGTGGTGGACATCGGCATGGTCACCACCCCCATGCTGTACTACGTGGCCGCCACGCGAGCCAAGCATGGCTGCACCAGCGGCATCCAGGTCACGGGCAGCCACAACCCGAAGGACTACAACGGCTTCAAGATGGTGATGTCCGGCCGCGCCATCTACGGCGACGACATCCAGAAGCTGCGCCAGCGCATCGAGGCCGAGAACTACGTCGCCAAGCGCGGCCGCAGCGCGAAGATGGACATCCTCGCCGAGTACACGCAGCGCATCGTGGGTGACTGCAAGCTGGCGCGGCCGATGAAGATCGTGGTCGACAGCGGCAACGGCATCCCCGGCGCCAGCGCACCCGGCATCCTGCGTGCGCTGGGCTGCGAGGTGATCGACCTCTACAGCACCGTGGACGGCGACTTCCCCAACCACCACCCCGACCCCAGCAAGCCCGAGAACCTGGAAGACCTGAAGCTGGTGGTGAAGGCCACCGGCGCCGAACTGGGCCTGGCCTTCGACGGCGACGGCGATCGCCTGGGCGTGGTGACGAAGGGCGGCAACATCATCTACCCCGACCGTCAGGTCATGTTCTTCGCGCGCGACATCCTCAAGCGCAACCGCGGCGCCACCATCATCTTCGACGTCAAGTGCAGCCAGCGGCTGCCGGTGGCCATCAAGGCCGCGGGCGGCAAGCCGCTGATGTGGAAGACCGGGCACTCGCTGATCAAGGCCAAGCTCAAGGAGATCGGCGCGCCCTTCGCCGGCGAGATGAGCGGCCACCTCTTCTTCGGCGAACGCTGGTACGGCTTCGACGACGCCATGTACACGGCGGCGCGGCTGCTGGAGATCCTGTCGAAGAGCAGGAACCCCAGCGCCGAGCTGGACGCCCTGCCCACCAGCTTCAACACGCCCGAGCTGAACGTGCCCTGCCACGAAGGCGAGAACCACACGGTGGTGGCCGAGCTGCTGGCGCGCGCCGGCGACGGCCGCCTGGCCTTCGAAGGTGGCGAGGTCGGCACCATCGACGGCCTGCGCGTGGATTTCGCCGACGGCTTCGGCCTCATCCGCGCCAGCAACACCACGCCGGTGCTGGTGCTGCGCTTCGAGGGCCACACCCAAGAGGCGCTTCATCGCATCGAAGAACAGTTCATGGCCGCGCTGCGCAGCGTGAAGCCCGACGCCCAGGTGGCCGCGGCCGCACACTGAGCCGCCGCCGCGTGAGCGACGTTCTCGCGCGGGCCGCGTACTCGCTGCTGTTGCGTGCCGCCACGCCGGCCTATCTGGCGCGGCTGTGGTGGCGCGGCGCGAAGGAACCGGGCTACCGCCGGCACCTGCGCGAACGCCTGGGCTTCTTCGAGGGCGAGCCACCCGCCGGCCGGTTGTGGTTGCACGCCGTGTCGCTGGGCGAGACCCGCGCCGCCGAGCCCTTGATCGACGCCTTGCGGGCCCAGCGGCCGGGCCTGAAGTTGCTGCTCACGCACGGCACCGCCACCGGCCGTGCCGCCGGCCGTTCGCTGCTGCGTGAGGGCGATGCGCAGGCTTGGCTGCCCTGGGACACGCCCGGCGCCGTGCGTCGCTTCCTGGCCACGCACCGCCCGGTCGCCGGCGTGTTGCTGGAGACCGAGGTCTGGCCCAACCTGCTGCACGAGGCTGAAAGCGCCGGCGTGCCCATGGTCCTGGCCAACGCGCGGCTGTCGGCCAGGAGCTTCGACAAGGGCCGGCGCCTGCGCGCGCTGATGCACCCCGCCCTGGCGCGCTTCAGTGCGGTGCTGGCCCAGACCCCGGCCGACGCTGAACGCCTGCACGCCAGCGGTGCGCGCATGCTGCAGGCCCTGGGCAACCTGAAGTTCGACATGTCGCCCCAGCCCGAACTGCTGGCGCGTGGCCGCCGCTGGCGCGCCGCGCTGGGCCGCCCGGTGGTGATGGCCGCCGCCACGCGCGAAGGCGAGGAGGGGCCGCTGCTGCGCGCCTTCGCCGACGCCGTGAACGCCATGGCGCCGCCGCTGCCGCTGCTGCTGCTGGTGCCGCGCCACCCGCAGCGTTTCGACGAAGTGGCAGTGGGCATCAGCGCCGGCGGCTTCGTGCCTTCGCGCCGCAGCCAGTGGGCGGGCGAGCCCGATGAGCTGGCCCTGGCCGCCGACGTCTGGCTGGGCGACAGCCTGGGCGAGATGCCGGCCTA
Organism: Rubrivivax sp.; assembly: GCA_016790395.1. GTDB lineage: Bacteria > Pseudomonadota > Gammaproteobacteria > Burkholderiales > Burkholderiaceae_C > Rubrivivax. The sequence goes on from JAEUPH010000164.1 coordinate 3,281, forward strand.
CTACGCCGCCGCCGACGCGGCGCTGCTGGGTGGCAGCTTCGCGCCGCTGGGCGGCCAGAACCTCATCGAGGCCGCCGCCTGCGGCTGCCCGCTGGTGATGGGGCCGCACACCTTCAACTTCGCGCAGGCCGCCGAAGACGCGCAAGCCGCCGGGGCCGCCGAGCGTGTGCCCGACATCCAGGCCGGCGTGCGGCGTGCGCTGGCCCTCGCGCTGGAGACCGATGCTTCGCTGCGCGCCGACCGCGTGCAGCGCGCCCAAGCCTTCGCCGAGCAGCACCGCGGCGCGGCCGAGCGCATGGCGCAGGCCGTGCTGGCCCTCCTCCGCTGACCGTTACCTTCTGAAGCGCCGCTGCGCCGTGCGTGGCGATACTTTGGCCATCGGCATTTTCAGGACCCTCAGGATGAACACGACCACATCCGCCGCCCCCGCCACCGCCTTGCCCCGCTGGGTGTGGTGGGGCGGCGGCGCCGCGCTGCTGGCCATTGCCGGGCTGGCCTCGGCCCTGGTGGTGAAGAGCCGCCCGGCCGAGCCCGCACCGGTGCAGGTGGCCGCGGTCACGCCCGACGCCGCCAGCCCCGCGCCCGCCAAGCCCACGCCCGCGAAGCCGGCGGCCGCATCGGATTGCAAGGCCTGCGGCACCGTCGAGGCCGTGCAGGCCGTGAAGAAGAAGGGCGAGGGCACCGGCGCCGGCGCCGTGGTCGGCGGCGTGCTCGGCGGCGTGGTGGGCCACCAGATGGGTGGCGGCAGCGGCAAGGACGCGATGACCATCATCGGCGCCATCGGCGGCGGGGTCGCCGGGCACGAAGTGGAAAAGCGCGCGCGCGCCGAGACCGTCTACCAGGTCACGCTGCGCATGGACGACGGCAGCAAGCGCACGGTCACGCTCGCCCACGCTGGCGTCGCCAAGGGCGACCGCGTGCAGGTGGAAGGCAAGGACCTGCGCAAGCTCGGCGCCGGCGGCGCCAAGCCCTGAGCGCGCTCAGCCGCGCAGCAGTTCCAGCGGTCTCACGCCGCCGCTGCCCGGCAGCACCTGCTCGTCCACCGCCGCGCGCGCGAGGCGCAGGTGGTCGATGAGCAGGCCGCGCACGGCCGCGCGCAGGTCGGTGGTGATGCGCAGGTCGCGGCCTTCGAAGCGCTGCGCCTTGGCCAGGCCTGGCCAGTCGGTGATGACGCGGCCGCCCCGCACCGCACCGCCCAGCACGAAGGCTGCGCCGCCCGTGCCGTGGTCCGTGCCCTGGGTGCCGTTGCCGGCCACTTCGCGGCCGAACTCGGTGGCCACCAGCACGGCGGTGCGCTTCCACACCTCACCCGGCAGCAGGCCTTCGCGCAGCGCGGCCAGTGCGGCGTCCAGCGTGCGCAGGTTGTTGGACAGCGCACCGTTCGGCTGCGCCAGGTTGACGTGCGAGTCCCAGCCGCCCATCTCCAGCACCGCCACCTGCGAACCGCGCTGCAGGAAGTCGGCCGCCTTGCGTGCCAGTTCCACCGCCGCGCCACGCCGGCCGCCGCCGCCGCCGCCCATGCGGGCGGCCATGCCGGGTTCTTCACGCAGGCCGCGTGCGCGCGCCAGCGCCTGGGCCAGCGCGGCGTCGGTGCGGTACATCGCCTCCAGCCGCGCCACCAGGTCGGCCGAAGGGTCGGGCAGGGCCGAGGGCGCCCAGGTGTCGACGGCCACCGGGCCGCGCAGCGACAGCGGCACGGCCGTCTCCAGCGCCACCGCGCGCAGCGCAGGCCCGCCGGTGGCCGCGAGCGCGCGCGCGAGCCAGCCCGTGGTGAGTTCGTGCGGCTGGGTGCCACCGCTTTCCAGCACCTGCTGCGCGTCGAAGTGGCTGCGCTCGCGGTAGGGCAGGCCGGTGGCGTGCAGCAGCGCCAGTTCGCCGCGGCCGTACATGCCGTGCATTTCGGTCAGCAGCGGATGCAGCGAGAACGTGTCGTCCAGCTTCAGCGGCGGCCGGTCGAAGCCCGTGAAGGCGCCGAGCGGGCCGCGCGCGTCGGCGAAGGCGGGGTCGCCCAGGGCGGGTGCGGCTTGCAGGCCGTCCAGGCCCCCGCGCAGCACGAAGAAGACGAAGCGTGGCGCATCGGCCTGGGGCGTGGCGGCGGCCACGGCCAGGCGTGCGGCCGGGCCCAGCGCGCTGGCGGCCAGCGCGGCCTGCAGCAGTTGTCGGCGGGTGCTCATGGGGTTCTCCGGGTCTCAGCGCCGTTGGAACTCGGGCGACAGCAGCAGCAGGGCCAGCGCCTGCGGGCCGTCGGCGGCGCGGGCGATCTGGCGCGCGGTGTCGTCCTGCAGGCGCGGGCCCAGGCTGGCCTGCGCAAGGGCCCTCGCGTCGATGCGGCGGCCCACGAGCGCGCTCACGCGCGTGGCCCACTCCACACGTTTCCACACGGCGTCGGGGCCCAGCCAGTCTTCGGCGCGGTCGGGCCAGCCGGCGGGCGAGGGCGCGGCCTGCACGCGCTGGCCCAGGGCCGTGATGCCACCGTCGGGCACGCGTTCAAAGGCCTGCTCGCCCAGGCCCAGCAGGCGCGCGGTGCTGACCACGAACTCTTCCGGCGTCTTCAGCTTGGCCGGCTGCGGGGCCCAGGCCTCGGGGCTGTCGACCAGGGTGCGGTAGACGGCCGGCAGGTCACCGCCGGTTTCCAGCCAGCGCGCCTGCAGCCGCGAGACGAGTGCCGGCGGCGGCTCGTCGGCGACGAAGTGGCGCGCGAGCTTGTGGCTGACGAAGCGGGCGGTGGACGGGTGCAGCGCCAGGTCGTGCAGCACCTGGCCCAGGGCTTCGGGGCCTTCGCGGTAGCTCTTGCCGAGCACGGTCTTCGGGCCGGGATCGTGCCAGGCGGGATCGAACCGGTGGGTGGGCGTGCCGGGCGGCGCGGCGACCAGTTCGCGCAGGGGCGCGCGCCAGCCGGTGAGCACACGGGCGAACTGCGTCACGTCGGCCTGCGTGTAGCCGCCATCCACGCCCAGCGTGTGCAGTTCCAGGATCTCGCGGGCGAGGTTCTCGTTGAGGCCCGTGATGCGGGGGCCGGGCTCGTTGTCGCCGCGCGGGCGGCGTGCGCGGCGGCGCACGATGTCCGACTGCGGCCCGGCGGACTGGTCGTTGTCCAGGTAGCGCAGCATGCCGGCATGCGTGGTCGCGCTCCTCAGCAGCGACTCGAAGGACCCGCCGATGTGCGGCCGCAGCGCTTCGCGCTCGTACGCACCGACGAGGCCGCGTGCGCTGGCCTTGGCCATCGACACGGTGAAGTGGTTGGCCCAGAACAGGGCCAGGCGTTCGTTGAAGGGCTGCGGGCTCGTGGCGGCCGTGTGCAGCCGCGCGCGCACATCGGCCTGCACCAGCGCCCTGAAGTGTTCGGCGAAGCGTTGCTCGGTGCTGCTGTCGGGGCCGGAAGCGGCCGCGGCTGCAGCGCGCTGGCGCTGCTGGAACTCGGCGAATCGCTTGAGGCCTTCCACGCCGCTGGCCAGCCCTTCGCCGCGCTGCGGCGCGGCCGGGCCGATCTGGGCCAGCAGCCAGCCGCGGGGGTCGGCGGCGGCAGCGTCGAGTCGGGCGTCGGCCAGGCCGAAGCGGTGGACCGCGATGGCGGCGTTCAGCGGGCTGGGCGTCATGGCGCGCAGTGTGCCGCCGCGCCGCGTCACCCGGCATGGCTGCCGGGTGAAGAACTGTTTATTTCGCGAGCAGGCGGTTGACGGCGTCGATGTCGGTCGGGGCCAGCTGCCCCGAGGCCTGGCGCAGCTTGAGGCCGTTGACCAGCACGTCGTAGCGCGCCTTGGCCAGGTCGCGCTGCGTGGAGTACAGCTGCGACTGCGCGTTCAGCACGTCCAGGTTGACGCGCACGCCGACCTTGTAGCCCAGCTGCGTGGCTTCCAGCGCCAGCTTGGACGAGGACTCGGCGGCTTCCAGCGCCTTCACCTGCGCCTGGCCACTCTGGACGCCGAAGAAGAAGCTGCGCGTGCCCTGGGCCACGGCGCGACGCGCGGCTTCCAGGTCCTGGCGCGACTTCTCTTCCAGGCTCAGTGTTTCCTTGATGCGGTTCTGCGTGGCGCCGCCGGTGTACAGCGGCCAGTTCATCTGCACGCCGATGCTGGCCGTGGTGGTGACGCCGCGCGAGGCGGCACCGATGGCGCTGCCGCGGTTGTCGGCCGCGCCGATGGAGGCCACGGCGTCCACCGTCGGCCGCTCGGCGGCGCGGGCCTTGGTGGTTTCCAGCAGGGCGACGTCCAGCGCCACGCGCGCCTTGCGCACGGTGGGATGGGCCTGGTCGGCCACCGTCACCCACTCCTCGGCGCTGGCCGGGCGCGTGGCCGGCAGCGCCACCGGCAGCAGCAGCGGCTTGGGCTCGACGTTCGTGCGGCCCACCAGCGTGTCCAGCGTGATGCGCTTGGTGCGCAGGTCGTTCTCGGCGGCGATCTCGTTGGCGGTGTCGAGGTCGAAACGGGCCTGGGCTTCGCGCGTGTCGGTGATGGTGGCCGTGCCGACCTCGAAATTGCGCTTGGCCGAAGCCAGTTGCTCCGCCGTGGCCGCCTTCTTGGCGCGCGTGGTCTCCAGCGTGTCGCGCGCGGCCAGCACGTCGAAGTAGGCCTGGGCCACGCGAACGATGAGGTCCTGCTCGGCGGCATCCAGGTCGGCCTGCGCACTGACCAGCCCCTTGCGCGCCTGCTCGATGGCGGCCTCGTTGCTGCGGTTGAACAGCGGGTAGCGGCCGCTGAGCCCGGCGGAGATCGTGTTGGTGGCCTTGGCGCCGGTGGGCGGCGGGTCGGTCTGCGACGTGCTGGCCCCGGCCGTGGCGGCCAGCGAGGGCCGACCCAGGGCCTCGCCCTGCGCCGCGCGGTACTCGGCCGATGCGGCGTTGGCCTTGGCGGCGAGGTAGAGGGCGTCGAAGGCGCGCGCGGCGTCGTAGAGCTCCTGCAGGCTCTGGGCGCCGGCCAGGCCGGGCAGCGCCACGGCGAGCGCAACAGCCAGGCGGGAAAGCCGGCGGGAAGGGATCGAACGCATGGAGATTCCTTGGTCTTCGGATGAGAGCCGCCCGGGCAGCCCTCGCAGGGTTATAGCGGCCGGCCCGCTGCGCTCGCGGCCCGCATGCGACGAGGTGCCTGCCCGGGGCGCCAGGCGGGGTCTTCGGGGCGATGGGTGGCGGCCGGCATGGCTCAGAAGCTGAAGCGGCTGGGCTCCGCGAAGCCCTCCAGCCGCGGCGCGACGGTGTCGAAGAGCACGCGCTCGGCAAAGGCCTTGTCGCCGGCACGCGTCACCACCACGGCACGCATCACGGGCTCGTCGCCCACCACCGCGGCCAGGCGGCCGCCGGGCTTGAGCTGCGCCAGCAGTTCGCGCGGCAGCTCGGCCACCGAGCCCGAGAGCAGGATGGCGTCGAAGGGCGCCTCGCCGGGCAGGCCGCGTGCGCCCTCGGCGGCCGAGACGTCCACCACGCGCGCATTGACGACGCCGTTGCGCGCCAGGCTCTCGCGCGCCATCTTCGCCAGCGCTGGGCGACACTCCAGCGACACCACCTGCTGCGCGCGGTGCGACAGCAGCGCCGCCATGAAGCCCGAGCCCGTGCCGATCTCCAGCACGCGCTCGTGACGCTGCAGCTGCAGTTCCTGCAGCAGACGCGCCTCGACCTTGGGCTCCAGCATGCAGGCCGCGCCCAGGCCGCCTTCGGCCGGCGCCAGCGGCACCTGGGTGTCGACGAAGGCGAGCGCGCGCAGGGCCGGCGGCACGAAGTCCTCGCGGCGCACGGAGGCCAGCAGGGTCAGCACGTGCTGGTCGAGCACTTCCCAGGGGCGGATCTGCTGCTCGATCATGTTGAAGCGGGCGAGTTCGGTGTTCATGCGGTTCTCTTCACAAGGCCTGTTCGGTTGCGGCCGGGATTCTAGGAGCGGCCCCTGAGGCGGGGCTTGCAGCGGCGGGGCCGCCGAAGCGGCGCTTCGCCCAGGCGGCCAGGTCGTCCAGCCAGCCGTAGATGACCGGCACCACCACCAGCGTGAGCAACGAGGACGTGATGACGCCGCCGATCACGGCCTGCCCCATGGGGGCGCGCTGCTCCGCGCCTTCGCTGAGCGCGAAGGCCAGCGGCACCATGCCGAAGACCATGGCCAGCGTCGTCATCAGGATGGGCCGCAGGCGCACGCGGGCGGCCTCCAGCAGAGCGGCGTTGCGCTCCATGCCGGCTTCGCGCGCGCGGTTGGCGAAGTCCACCAGCAGGATGGCGTTCTTGGTGACCAGCCCCATCAGCATGACGACGCCGATGATGGAGAACATGTTCAGGGTGGACCGGAAGAGCAGCAGCGCACCCACCACGCCGATCAGCGTCAGCGGCAGGCTGCTCATCAGCGCCAGCGGCTGCAGGAAGCTCTTGAACTGGCTGGCCAGGATCATGTAGATGAAGACGATGGCCAGCGCCAGCGCACCCGCGGCGTAGGCGAAGGACTCCTGCATGTTCTTGGTGCTGCCGCCCCAGGTGGCGCGGTAGCCGGGCGGCCAGGCGACGCTGTCCAGCACGGCCTTGATGTCGTCGCTGACCTGTCCGCTGCTGCGCCCCAGCGGGTTGGCATCGACGTTGATCTCGCGGTTCATGTCGCGCCGGTTGATCTGGTTCAGGCCGGTGGCGGCGCGCACGTCGGCCACCTGCGACAGGCGCACCACGCGCGCCGTGCCGTCGGCGTTGGCGCCGATGACCAGCGGCAGCTGCGCCAGGTCGCCCATGGCGTCGCGCGAGGCCGGCGCCAGGCGCAGGCGCACGTCGTAGTTCTCGCCGTCGGCGGCGCGCCAGTTGCCCACGCTGGTGCCCGCCACCAGCGTGCGCAGCGTGGTGGCCAGCGTGTTGACGTTGAGGCCCAGGTCGGCCGCGGCGTCGCGCTTGACGGCGATGGCCACCGTGGGCTTGTCGGGCTTGAGCGTGCTGTCCAGGTCCACCAGGCCCGGGATGGCGGCCAGCCTGGGCATGATCTGGGCCGACAGGCGCTCCAATTCGGCCAGGTCCGGCCCCTGGATCGAGAAGCCGATGCTCTTGTTGCCGCCGAGGTCGGCGACGCCGATGTTGGTGACGACGATGCCGGGGATGCGCGCCAGCCGTTCGCGCAGCGGCACGCTCATCTCGGTGGCGTTGCGCTGGCGGTCCTTGCGGTCCACCAGGCGCACGTAGATGGAGCCGTAGATCTTGCCCTGCGCGAAACCGCTGTTGATGGTGGTGACGGTGTGCTTCACCTCGGGCAGTTCGCGCAGGATGGCGTCGATCTGCTGCGCCCGCATCTCGGTGACTTCCAGCGAGGAACCCACCGGCGTGTAGAAGTTGATGGTGGTCTCGCTGAAGTCGGCCTTGGGCACGAACTCCTTGCCCAAGCCGCCGAGCAGCAAGATCGCGGCGACGAAGGTCGCGGTGGCCGCCATCACGGTCTTGACCTGGTGCTGCAGCGCCCAGGCCAGCAGCTTCTGGTAGCCGCGCGAGAGCGCTTCGGTCAGCCGGTCGAAGGGCTGCGTGATGCGACCCAGCGTCCGGTCGTACAGCGTCCGCGGCCGCTCGCCGGCGCCCAGGTGGTGCGCGGCCTGCGGGTCGTGCCACACGCTGCTGAGCATGGGGTCGAGCGTGAAGCTGACGAACATGCTGATCAGCACCGCCGCGACGATGGTGATGCCGAACTCGTGGAAGAACTTGCCCACGATGCCGCCCATGAAGCCGATGGGCAGGAACACCGCCACGATGCTCAGCGTGGTGGCCAGCACCGCCAGGCCGATCTCCTGGGTGCCGTCCAGCGCCGCCTGGCGCGGCGTCTTGCCCATCTGCACGTGGCGCACGATGTTCTCGCGCACGACGATGGCGTCGTCGATCAAGAGGCCCACGCACAGGCTCAGCGCCATCAGCGTGATGCCGTTGATGGTGAAGCCGAACAGGTACATGAACAGGAAGGTCCCGATCAGCGCGATGGGCAGCGTCAGGCCCGTGATCACCGTGCTGCGCCAGCTGTTGAGGAAC
>JAEUPH010000166.1 GCA_016790395.1 Rubrivivax sp.
GCTGCTCAGCCAGATGGACGCCATCGGTGACGGCGAGCGTGTGGCCGCCAAGCTGGTGAAGGCCCTGCACCAGCCGCTGGTGGTGGCCGGCCAGCCCTGCCCGGTGGCCGCGGCCGTGGGCATGGCGCTGTACCCGGAGCACGGGCGCGATGCCGAGAGCCTGATCAAGCGCGCCAGCGCGCAGGCCGGCACGGTGGCCACGATGGGCCGGGCGGGGTTCGCCGGGGCCACGGAGCGGGTCGGCGGCGCCGCGGCCAACGACGACACCGGCAACCCCTGAGCGGCCCGAGCCGGCCGCTCAGTGCGCCAGCGCCTGAGCCAGGAAGCCGCGCAGGCGCTCGCTGCGTGGATGACGCAGCAGCTCCGCCGGCGCACCCTGTTCCTCGATGCGGCCTTCGTGCAGGAACACGACTTCGCTGCCGACGTCACGCGCAAAGCCCATTTCGTGCGTGACGACGATCATGGTGCGTTTCTCCTCGGCCAGGCTGCGCATCACGCGCAGCACCTCGGCCACGCGCTCGGGGTCCAGCGCCGAGGTCGGCTCGTCGAACAGCAGCACCTGCGGCTGCATGGCCAGCGCGCGCGCGATGGCCACCCGCTGCTGCTCGCCGCCCGAGAGGTGCGCCGGGTAGGCGTTCATGCGGTGCGCCACGCCCACGCGAGCCAGGCAGTCCTGTGCGCGCGCCAGAGCTTCGGCGCGCGGCAGGCGCAGCACGTGCAGCGGGGCCTCCATCACGTTCTCCAGCGCCGTCATGTGGGCCCACAGGTTGAACTGCTGGAACACCATGGCCACGCGGGTGCGCAGCCTCTGCAGCTGCGATGGGCTGGCGGCGCCCAGCGTGCCCTGGCGGTTGCGGCGCAGTTCCAGCGTCTCCCCGGCGATCGCCAGCCGGCCTTCGTCGGGTTGCTCCAGCAGGTTCAGGCAGCGCAGCAGCGTGCTCTTGCCCGAGCCGCTGGCACCGATGAGCGCGATGACGTCGCCCTCGCGCGCCGACAGCCCCACGCCGTTCAGCACGCCGCGGTGGCCGAAGCGCTTGTGCAGGTTCTCGGCCTGCAGCACGGCGGCGCTGGCCATCACGGGCTCAGCAGCCGGCCGGTGCGGGCCAGCGTGACACCCGCCACCTTGCCCAGGCGCTTGCCCGGCGTCGCCCAGCGTGTGCCGCTGCGGGCATACAGCACGCCGGCCGAGCGCGCCACCACCGGGTGCAGCGCGCCGCTCTCCACGTCCACCACGTCGGCCACCAGGGTGCCCGGGGTCACCATGTCGCCCACGGCGGCGTGGAACACCACCACGCCGGCCACCGGCGCGCTGAGCGGCTCGGAGCCGGCCAGCGGCGTGGGTTCGCAGCGCGGCACGGGCAGTGCGGGCGGCAGCCCTTCGATGACGCCCCGCCGCTGCAGGAACTGCAGCAGCGCCTCGGCGTCCTGCGCCGCCAGCGCATGGCTGGTGTCGGCCTCGCCGCGCAGCTCCACCGTGGCGCTGAAGCAGGCCAGCGGCAGCGGCGCCGGCGCCAGCGCCTGCTGGAGCAGGAGCCAGGGGCGGCTGCAGGCCTCGTCGAAGGGCGAATCGCCCGACTCGGTGGCCAGCAGCACCGCGCGCGCGCCCAGCAGCGCGCCCAGCTCGCCGGCCAGGTCGGCCTGCGGCGTGAGGGCGTAGAGGTGCATGGCGGCCTCGCCGTCGGCGTGCAGGTCCAGCACGATGTCGCTGTCGATGGCGGTCTGGACCAGCCGGCGCTTCAGGTCCTGCCCCGGCGTCTCGGCGGGCAGCGCGGCCGCGGCTTCGCGCAGCGCGGCGCGCACGCGGGCCACGTTGGCCGCGGGGTCGTCGCCCATCCGGCCTTCCACCCGCGCCTGCACGGCGGCCGCGAGCTCGGCGTGGCCGCGGTTGAAGTTGAGCCCGTCGCGCAGGTCGAAGCGGCCCAGGTGCGTGCCCAGCAGGTGCTGCGCCAGGCCCAGCGGGTTGGCGTAGGGCACCAGTTGAACCGTGCCCCGCAGTGCGCCTTCGGCTTCCAGCGTCAGCAGCCGCTGGCGCAGCACCTGGGCCACCAGCAGGGCCGGCACCTCGTCGGCGTGCAGGGCGGCCTGGATGGTGGCCTTGGGGCCGGCACCGCTGCCGAACTGCAGCACGGTCAGTGAATGTCGGACGCCAGGTGCGGCGCCCAGGAGGTTGATGGTGTGGGTGTGCATGGAACGGTTCAGGTCGCGGCCGCGGGCCGCAGGTGCCGCAGCCAGCGTCTCTCGGCCAGCCGGAAGAGGCCCAGCAGGGCGAAGGTGAGGCTGAAGTAGATGACGGCCGCGCTGCCGAAGGCCTCCACCGGCAGCAGATGGTTGGCATAGAGGTCGCGCGCGACACGCGTCACGTCCACCAGGGTCACGGTGCTGGCGATGGCGGTGGCGTGCATCAGGCCCACCACCTCGTTGCTGTACTGCGGCAGCGCGCGGCGCAAGGCGGCCGGCAGCAGGATACGGCGGTACAGCGCTGCGCCAGCCAGGCCGCAGGCGCGCGCGGCCTCCACCTCGCCCGGCGGCGCGGCCTTCAGCGCGCCGGCGAAGATCTCGGTGGTGTAGGCCGTGGTGTTGATCGAGAAGGCCAGCCAGGCACAGAACCAGGGTTCGCGCAGCAGCGGCCAGGCGATGCTGTGGCGCACGGCCGCGAACTGCGCCAGGCCGTAGTAGACGATGAACAGCTGCACCAGCAGCGGCGTGCCGCGCACGACGTAGGTGAACAGCGCCACGGGCCGCGCCAGCGCGTCGCGGTGCGAGGCGCGCGCCACCGCCAGCGGCAGCGACAGCACGAAGCCCGTGGCCAGGCTGATGCTCAGCAGGCCCAGGCACACGGCCACTCCGTGCGCGAAGGCCGGCCCGTGGGCGGCGATGACGTCCCATGCCAGCACGGCGTTCAAGCCCCGGCCACGCGCACGCCGACGCTGTAGCGCGCCTGCACCCAGCGCAGCAACGCCAGCGACACCGTCGTCACCGCCAGGTACAGCGCGGCCACGGCGACGTAAAAGGTGAAGGGTTCGCGCGTGGCCGCGGCGGCGAGGTTGGCGCGGTGCACCATGTCGTCCAGCCCGATGATCGACACCAGCGCCGTGGCCTTCACCATCACCAGCCAGTTGTTGGTGAAGCCGGGCACGGCGTGGCGCACCATCTGCGGCAGCACGATGCGCCGCAGCACCTGCGCGCGCGACAGCCCGAAGGCCAGGCCCGCTTCGGCCTGGCCGCGCGGCACGGCCAGGATGGCGCCGCGGAAGGTCTCGGTCAGGTAGGCGCCGAAGATGAAGCCCAGCGTCAGCACGCCGGCGGCCAGCGGCGGCACGTCGATGTAGCCCATTCCCGCCTGGGCCGCCAGTTCGTTGAGTGCGATCTGCCCGCCGTAGAACACCAGCAGCATCAGCACCAGGTCGGGCAGGCCACGCACCACCGTGCTGTAGAGCAGCGCCAGCGCGCGCGCCGTCCGCGATGACGACAGCTTGGCCACTGCGCCCGCCAGGCCGAACAGGCCTGCCAGCGCCAGCGACATGGCCGCCACCATCAGCGTGGACACCAGCCCCTGCAGCAGCGCCGGGCCGTAGCTGCGCAAGGCCTCCATCAGGAACCCGAGACGTCGAAGTCGAAGTAGCGCGCGGCCAGGCGCTGGTAGCCGCCATCGGCCTTCAGCGCCTTCAGTGCGGTGTTGATGCGGCCCAGCAGGGCGGTGTCGCCCTTGCGCACCGCGATGCCCACGCCGCCGCCGCCGGCCAGGCGCACCGGCGCGCCCACGGCGCTGAAACCCTGGCCCTGCGGCGTCTTCAGGAAGGACTCGCTGGCCACGACGCTGGAACCCAGCGCGACGTCGCCGCGGCCGCTGGCCAGCTCCAGGTAGACGTCGGTCTCGCGGTTGACCAGCAGCACCTCGCTGCCTTTGTAGCGCTCGGCCACGTACTGCGCGCGCGGCGAATTGCGCAGCACGACGATGCGCCGGCCCTTCAGGCCCTCGGGGCTGGGGTCCTTCACCGTGCCGTCGCGGGCCACCCAGCGCGAGGGGATGTCGTAGTAGGGGTCGCTGAAGTCGGCGGCCTTGCGGCGTTCCTCGGTGATGGTCATCGAGGCCACGATGAGGTCGAACTTGCGCGCGCGCAGGGCCGGCATCATGCCGTCCCACTCCTGTTGCACGAGCTGGCATTCCACCTTCATGCGCTCGCACAGTGCGCGGGCGATGTCGATGTCGAAGCCTTCCAGCTTGCCGTCCGGGCCCATGCGCGAGAAGGGCGGGTAGTTGCCCTCCACGCCCACGCGCAGCACGGGAGCCTGGGCGCGGGCGAAGGGGGCGGCCGCGAGCAGGGCGGCGGTGGTGCAGGTCAGCAGCTGGCGGCGTTTCATGCGGGGCTCCGTGCGCTTGGTGGGCCGACGCTGCGTGCGCCGGCCTTCAAGGCGCGCGGTTGTAGCAGGGGCTCGCCGTGACCGGAACCGGGTGGGCCGCCGCCTGTCGGCCCGGTGCAATTGCGTGTCGCTTCGGCGAAGGTCGGGCCTTCAGCCGCCCCGGGCCGGCAGCACGCGCACCGGCTGGCCGGGGCCGGTGCCGAGCAGGCGCTGCGCTGCTTCAGGCAGAGCAGCGAGGCCGTCCTGCAGCGACAGCGGCACGCGCGCCACGCGGGCCTGCGCGGGCTCGCCGGCCAGCACCCAATGCGGTGTGGCGCCGGGTGCCGCAGGCGTGTCGGCCACGCTGGTGGCGCGGCTGGTGGCCACGGCCGGCAGGCCGTCGGTCTCGGCTTCCAGCACGGGGCCGGCCTCGTCGATGGTGACGTGGTGGCCGTAGCGCAGGCCGGCCTCTTCCAGCGCCTCGCGTTGCTGCAGTGCCGTCGCGTGCACCTGTGCGATGGCAGCCTGCGCCGAGGGCGGGAGGAAGGCCGTGTAGATGAGGTGCCGCGGCAGCAGCGCGGCCACGCCGGCGCGCCAGTCCTCGCCGAGTCGGCGTTGCGCGTCCAGCGGGTCGCCGGTGTGGAAGTGCCTCACCAGGCCCTGCCAGAAGGGCGACTGCGCGGGGCTGTCGCCGGTGCCGTCGCGCAGGCCTGGCAGCTCGGCGATGAGGCGCGCCGCGAACAGCGCTCGGCGGTCGGCCAACACCAGCAGCGCGCCCTGCAGCGCCAGCTGCAGCGCGGTGGCGGTTTCGGTGGCGTCGCCGGTGGCGCCGGCTTCCAGCACCAGTTCGCTGGCGCCCGTGTGGTCGTTGCCCAGCTGCAGCGTGCGCTGGCGGTGGAAGAGGCCCAGCGATGGCGACGCATGCACGGTGCAGCCGACATGGAACCAGAAGCGCGGTACCGGCCGGCCCACCGCCGGCCGCAGCCGCACACGGGCCAGCACGGCGGTGTCGCCGGCGCGGTGCACCTGCAGCACCAGCGCGCTGCCGGGCGCACCGGGCACTTCCTGCAGCACGTGGTTCATGGCCTCACCTCCGCGGCCGTTTCCGCCACCGGCAGCGGCGCGCTGCGCACGCCGTCGGCGCTTGCCAGGTGCAGGCGTTCGGCCTGGGCCGCCGGCAGTTCGAGCGTGGTGGCGGTGGCGCGGGCGCGGCACAGCAGCGCGCGGAAGTCGCCGCGGGCGCGGTTGGCCACCAGCTGCCAGGCGCCGCCGCTGCTGCCGTCTCCCGGCTTCCAGCGCCGGTGTCGCGACGCCGCCACCGAGCGCACGCCGGCCAGGCGCGCCTCGACGATGGGGCCGCCGTCGAAGACGTCGACGTAGGTGTCGGCGTCGAAGCCCTCGTCCATGAGGATGGCGAAGGGCGCTTCCGACACCGGGTGCAGCTGCCCGATGGCCCACTGCGCCTGCTCCGGCAGCAGGGGCACGTAGATGGGTGCCTGCGGCAGCAGTTCGGCGATGAAGGCCTTGCTGCGCCCGCCGCTGATGCGTTCCACCTGCGCGTAGTCCATGTCGAAGAAGCGCCGGCCCACGGCGTCCCAGAAGGGGCAGCGGCCGGCGTCGTCGGCCAGGCCCGGGTGCTCGACGGCGATGCGGTCGGAGAAGCGCTCGGCGAACTCGGCGATGAACAGCAACCGCGCGCGCGAGAGCAGCTGCGGCGCCAGCGTCGCTTCGTACTCAGGCTCGATGTAGAACGAAGTCAGCAGCGTCACGCCGGTGAGGTCGTGGCACAGGTGCAGCGTGTGGATGCGGTTGCTGGCGCCCAGCGCCGCGCTCGCGTGCACCAGCATCTCGTTGCGGTAGCAGTAGAAGCGATCGTGGAAGCCGGCGCGCGCGGCGATGCCGCTGGTGCCGACGACCCGGCCCTGGCCGTCCTCGATGACGAAGAGGTAGATCTCCTCGCCGCTGGCGTCGTCGGGGGAGGCGAAGGCGGCGGCAGAGCGCGCCAGGCGGTCGGCCAGCTGCGCGCGGTCTTCGGGCAGCGTGGTCACGCCCACGGCGCTGGCGGCGGCGAAGCGCTCCAGAGCGTCCAGGTCCGCGGGCGTGGCGGCGCGGAAGAGACAGTCGCTGTCGTGCAGGGTCATGCGGGGCTCCCAGGGGCGGAGGGTTCGGTGTCGGGGGTCACAGGCGTGGTGGCGTCGCGCCAGGCCAACGCGCGCTGGCTGCGGGCTTCGCGCGGGGTCTGGCCGAAGCGGCCTCGGTAGGCATTGCTGAAATGCGAGCCGGACGAGAAGCCGCAGGCCAGCCCGATCTGCAGGATGGACTGCCCCGTCTGCTGCAGCAGGCGGCGCGCGCGCTGCAGGCGCAGGTCGGCGTAGTAGCGGCTGGGCAGTTCGTCCAGGTGCTGCTTGAACAGGCGCTCCAGCTGGCGGCGCGACACGCCCACGAGGCGGGCGATGTCCTCGGTGGGCAGCGGCTCGCCCAGGTTGGCCTGCATCAGCGCCACGGCCTCGGCCAGCTTCGCGTTGCCGCCGCTGCCGCCGGCCAGCGGTGTGCGCTGCACCTCGTCGCCGGCGCGCAGCCGCTCCAGGCCGAAGTGCGCCAGCAGCCCTGCCAGCACGCGTTCGCCATGGCGCTGGCCCAGCCAGGCGATGACGAGCTCCAGCGCCGCGATACCGCTGGCAGCGCTGAGGCGGCCACGGTCCATCTCGTACAGGCGCGCCGAGACGATGAGGTCGGCATGGGCCTCGGCCAGCGCAGCCGCGTGCGCGCCGTGCAGCGTGACGCGGTGGTCCTTCAGCACACCGGACGCGGCCAGGACGGCGGCGCCAGTGCCCAGGCCGCCCAGCACCGCGCCCGCGCCAGCCAGTGCGCGCAGCGGCCCGGCCAGCTGCGCCACCACGCTGGCGTCGGCGGCGCCTTCGCTGACGACGAACAGCACCTGCAGCGGCGGCCGCTCGGCCCAGGCCGCGGCGGCCTGCAGCCGCGTGCCGCAGGCAGCCGCCACGGGGTGGCCGTCCAACGTCAGCAGCGGCGTGCGGTAGGCCTGGCCACCGAGCGCGTCGTTGGCCACGGCCAGGGCTTCCAGCGGCGCGGCCAGGGTCGTGAGCGAAAAGCCCGGCAGTGCCAGGAAGCCGACGGTGCAGGGCGCGGAGGCGGCCCGCGCCGCGGCGCCAGGGAGAGGGCGCAGTGCCACGCTCAGGACGCCCCGGAGCTGCCCGGCCAGGGCGTGTACAGCGGGCGCGCCATGCGCACCGGTTGCACGTCCAGCCGCAGGCCGAAGAGACTGGCGCTGCCGTCGGCGCCGCGCCAGGCCTCGGTGTCGCGGTCGGCGCGCAGGCGCCATTCGAAGGCCGGGCCGTCGTCGCCGGGCGGGGCGGGGAAGGTGAGGCCCAGCAGTTCGGTGGTGGTGCCCAGAGCCAGGCGGCGTAGCGCCAGCGACAGCTGGCCCTCGCCGAGCAGGTCGGGCAGGAAGAGTGGGGGCGCGGCCACGGGCAGGGCCACGCGCTGGCTGCGCTGGGCGGCGGCCGTCGCCCTGCGTTGGGTCAGGTCCAGGCGGTCACCCGCCGCCAGCCAGTGCAGCCGCGCGCTCTGCAGCGCGAGCGGTGCCGTGCCCAGAACGCGGGCGCCTGTCATGTCGATGGCCAGCACGCCCTGCGCGCCCAGGCTTTCCAGCCGCTCGCCCTGCACCTGTGCGGCGGAGTCCTCTTCCACGCCCAGGCCCCAGGCCGCGCCGCGCTGCGCCAACAGCGGCAACAGCCGGCCGATGCGGCCGCGGCGCATGAAGTGCTGGTCCACCACCACGTCCGGGCGCAGGAAGCCGAAGCCGCGGTCGACCTCGATGCCGTCGCGCAGGCGGCCGCGCATCGCTGCGTGCAGGTCGGGCGCCTCGCGGAAGGCATGGGCACTGAGCACCGCAGCGCCTGAGCTGGTGCCCGCCACCAGGCCGCCGCGCGCGTGCAGCGCCTGCACGGCCTGCAGCAAGGGCCCGGGGCGGCCACCGGGCTGCAGGCTGTCCATCAGCCGTGCCTGCGCGCCGCCGCTGAAGAACACGCCGTGCGCCGAGTCGACGGTGCGCCGCCACTGCACGTCCTGCGCGTCGCTGCCGGCCAGCAGCGGCGACACGCGCACCGGCAGGGGCACGGCGCCGCGGCGCGCGAGCTGCGTGCCGATCTCCTGCAGCGAGGCTTCGGGATCGCCCGAACCCGTGGGGAAGACGGCGATGCGCGCGCCAGCGCCGCCGGCGGCCTGCACCACGCGTGACCACACGGCCTCGTTGTCGTCGCGCAGCGCACCGCCGATGACCAGCGTGCTGCCGATGCGCACGGCCGGCTCGCCGCGCGCGCCCCCTGCGGCCAGGGTGGCAGCGGCCAGCAGCAGCCGTCGGCGTGCCAATGAAGGGAGAAGGCGGGCGGGCTTGGCCATGAGGTCTGCGTCGATGCGCCATGTTGACACCGTTCAACGTCGTGCCCGGACCACCGACTTGGCGCTTTGCGACACCGACTTGCGACAGAGCGACCGGCGCGCCCGCGCCCCATGTTCAAGGCCGGCACCGCTGCCTAGAGTCCGCCGCCATCGGCCTTCCACGACGCGGGCCGGCCATCCTCCACGGTCTTGAAGAGGGAACCCCCGATGCGCTCTCCCGCCCACCCGGCCCGCCGCCCCGGCCGCACCCGCCACCCCCATGCTCTGCGTGCCACGGCCCTGGGCGCGATGACGCTGGCAGCGGTGGGCGCGCAGGCCCAGAACGCGGCGCCCGCGCCGGCGCCGCAGCGGGTGGAAGTCACCGGCACCAGCATCAAGCGCCTGGCCGGCGAGACGGCACTGCCGGTGCAGACCATTCGCCGCGAGGACATCGACAAGTCCGGCGTCACCACCGCCGCCGAGCTGCTGCGCAACATCAGCGCCAGCGCGGCGCAACTGGCCGACGGCGCCAGCATCACCGACAACACCGGCGGCCAGCGGGGTTTCAATGGCGCCAACCTTCGCGGCCTGGGCGTGAGCAGCACGCTGGTGTTGCTCAACGGCCGGCGCATGGCCAACTTCGCGTCGCCGGGCGATGCCGCAGGCGTGGACCTGAACAGCATCCCTGCCGGCGCCATCCAGCGCGTGGAGGTGCTGAAGGACGGCGCCAGCGCCATCTACGGCACCGACGCCATCGGCGGTGTCATCAACTTCATCACGCGTCAGGACTACCAGGGCGCCGACCTCGGCCTGCTGGCCGCGGCCACGCAGGAAGGCGGCGCCGGCAAGCGCACCGGCACGATCAGCGGCGGCATCGGCAGTCTGGCCAACGACCGCTACAACGTCTTCGCCGTGCTCGATGTGCAGCAGCTGGATGCGCTGCGCAGCACGCAGCGCAAGTTCATCCAGGAGCGGCCGCTGAAGGACACGGTGCCCTACTACCTGTCGAGCCGTCCCTACCCCGCCAACCTGCGCCTGGCCAGCGGCGCCACCGGCACGGCCGAGCGCGCTGCACTCACGGCGGCCGGCTACACCATCAACGGCAGTCCCTACACGCAGCGCCTGGTGAACCTGTTCGCGCCGGGGTGCAACCCGCCGGCCTCGGTGTTCGCTTCCAGCATCGGTTCGGAGGCCTGCGGCTACGACTACATGGCCGACACGGAGATCTACCCGGACTCCAACAAGGTGTCCTTGCTGACGCGCGGCGCCTGGCAGCTGAGCGAGAGCACGCAGCTCTTCGCCGAACTGGTGAAGGCGCGTGCGAAGACCAGGTACGTGCTGTCGCCCAACCCGACCACGGTGACGGGCGTGCGCTTCCCGGCCATCAACGCCTACCTGCCGCGTCCGGTGGCCGACGTGGGCGCCTTCGACATCCGCGTGCGCGCCACCGAGGCCGGCAACCGCAGCAACGAAGTGACCAGCGACGCCGACCGCGTGGTGGCCGGCGTCACCGGCCAGCTCTCGGCCACCTGGGAGTACAGCGCCGCGCTGAGCTGGGCCGCCAACGAAGTGGCCGATCGCTACGTCAACGGCTACTTCAGGTTCAACGAGTTCGCCACGGCGCTCAAGGCCGGGCAGATCAACCCCTTCGGCGCCTCGCCGGCAACAGGCAAGGCGCTGATCGACTCCCTGCGCATCGACGACGTGGCGCGACGCAGCAAGGGCACGACCGAAGGCATCGACGTCAAGCTCACGGGCTCGCTGGGCAAGCTGGACGGCGGTGACCTGGGTGCCGCCTTTGGCGTGGAGTTGCGGCGCGAGACGCAGAAGTTCACGCC
Organism: Rubrivivax sp.; assembly: GCA_016790395.1. GTDB lineage: Bacteria > Pseudomonadota > Gammaproteobacteria > Burkholderiales > Burkholderiaceae_C > Rubrivivax. The sequence goes on from JAEUPH010000166.1 coordinate 10,581, forward strand.
TTCGGCCCTGCTCGTCGGCAACAACATCGCCGGCGACCGCGACAGCAGTGGCACCTCGCCCCCGCCCGCGGCCACCAGCAACGCGCGCCGCATCGCCTCGGCCTACGCCGAGTTCAGCGCGCCGTTCACGAAGACGCTGGAAGCGCAGTTCGCGCTGCGCTTCGACCACTACGAGCGCGTGGGCAGCGCCGTGAACCCGAAGCTGGGCCTGCGCTGGCAGCCGAGCAAGACCTTCCTCGTGCGCGGCTCGGCCGGCACAGGCTTCCGCGCACCGTCGTTCAGCGAGTTGTACCGGCCCACGGTCTACGGCACGAGCCCGGCCTTCCTGTACGACGGCGTCTACGACAGCTTCGAACAGTTCCCCACCGTCAAGCAGGCCAACCCGGACCTCAAGCCCGAGAAGAGCCGGCAGTTCTCGCTGGGCGCGGTGTTCGAGCCGGCCGAAGGCTTCAGCGTGGCCGTGGACTTCTGGAGCATCCGCAAGACCGACGTCATCAGCGATCTCTACGAGAAGACCATCCTCGAGAACCCGACGCGCTACGCCGCCTACATCACGCGCGACCCGGCCGACGACTTCCCCACCATCCTGTTGAAGAAGGAAAACCAGGGCGGCCTGAAGACGGCGGGCCTGGACATCGACATCGCGTGGAAGGGCGCCACCACGGCCATCGGGCGCTTCGGCGCCACGCTCAACGGCAGCCGCGTGCTGAAGTACGAGCGCCAGTTCGGCAAGCTGGAGCCCTTCGTCAGCAACCTGGGCCGCTTCCTCAACGACCAGGTCATCCAGCGCTGGCGCCACCGCATCGGCTTCGACTGGGACAGCGGCCCCTACGCCGTGTCGCTGGGCAACACCTACTACGCCAGCTACACCGACGACAGCTACCTGCCCGACACGGCGCCACGCCGCGTGAGCGCCTATTCGCTGTGGGATGTGTCGGCGTCGTGGAAGGTCACGTCGCAGCTGCAACTGCGCGCCGGGCTGCAGAACCTGCTGAACAAGCAGCCGCCCTACAGCAACCAGAGCTACTACTTCCTGTCCACCTACGACCCGACCTACACCGACCCGCGCGGCCGCACGCTGGCGCTGAGCCTGAAGTACCGCTTCTGAGGTCGCTGCCTACTTCAGGATGTCGCCCAGGCAGACGTACTTCGATTCCAGGTAGTCGTCGATGCCCTGCCGGGCGCCTTCGCGCCCCAGGCCGCTCTGCTTGACGCCCCCGAAGGGCACCTCGGCCGTGCTGATGAGGCCGGTGTTGACGCCCACCATGCCGTACTCCAGCGCCTCGGCGACGCGGAAGATGCGGCCCACGTCGCGGCTGAAGAAGTAGCTGGCGAGGCCGAACTCGGTGTCGTTGGCC
>JAEUPH010000169.1 GCA_016790395.1 Rubrivivax sp.
CGAGCCGCTGCCCGTGGTGATGCGCGGCAGCATCGGCGAGCGGCTGCTGCCGCGCTGGCCGGCAACGCTGCGCGCGCAGGTGGTGCCCGCGGCCGGCGACAGCGCCGACGGCGCGCTGCAGCTCCTGCGCGAAGCCCTGGCCCGGCCATGAGCGGCGAGGGTTTCCCCAGCGCCATGTCCCGCTTGGCGGGACCGTGCGCAGCGCTCAGGGTGCGCCCGTGAACGAACTGCGCGGCCACCTCCTCACGCCCGGCGGCTGGCTGCGTGGCGCGCTGCGCATCGAAGACGGGCGCATCGCGGCGTTGGACGGCGAACCGGTGGACGAAGCCGCGGTGCGTGTGGACGCCGCCGTGCCCGTGCTGTTGCCCGGCTTCGTGGACACCCACGTGCATGGCGGCGGCGGCGCCGACACCATGGACGCCGGCGACGCCACGCTGACGCTGGCGCGGCTGCACGCCCGCCACGGCACCACGGCGCTGCTGGCCACCACGATGACGGCGCCGATGGCCGACATCGAGGCCGCGCTGCGCGCCGTCGCGCCGCAGGTCGCCCGGCGGCCTGCCGGCAGCGCGCGCGTTCTGGGTGTGCACCTGGAAGGCCCCTACATCAGCCCCGAACGCCTGGGCGCACAGCCCGCCTTCGCGCGTGCGCCCGCCATCGACGAGCTGCTGGCGCTGCATGCCATCGCCCCCATCCGCCTCGTGACACTGGCGCCGGAAGTGAGCGGCATGCTGGCGATGATCCCGGCCCTTGTGGAGGCGGGCCTGCGCGTGCAGATCGGTCACACCGCCGCCACCTACGAGCAGGCCACCGAGGCGATGGACCGTGGCGCCAGCGGCTTCACGCACCTCTTCAACGCCATGAGCGCGCTGCACCACCGTGCGCCGGGTGCCGTGGGCGCGGCACTGGCCCAGGGGCGGCACGCCGAGCTGATCCCCGACCTGCTGCACGTGCACCCGGGCGCCATCCGCGCCGCGCTGCGCGCCATCCCCGGGCTCTTCTGCGTCACCGACGCCACCGCCGCCGCCGGCATGCCCGACGGCGAATACCGCCTGGGCCGTCAGACCGTGAGCAAGTGCCTGGGCGGCGTCCGCCTGCCCGACGGCACCCTGGCCGGCAGCACGCTGACCATGGACGTGGCGCTGCGCAACCTGGTCGGCATCGGCCTGCCGCTGGCGGAGGCGTCGGCGCGCTGCAGCCGGCATGCGGCCGACTACCTGGGGCTGGCCGAGCGTGGCCGGCTGGCCGTCGGCGCCTGGGCAGATGTGGTGGTGCTGGAGGCCGCCACGCTGGCGCTGCGGCAGGTGGTCGTCGAGGGCGAGGCGATCGAGGCATGAGCGTCAGGTCGCGCATGGCGGCGGAAGCCGCCGAGGCGCCCGAGGTCGCGGCCCGCCTGCTCGAACGCGAGGCCGCTGCCTTCGACGAACTCGGCGCCGACCTGCGCGCCGCGCCGCCGCGATCGCTGCTCACCGTGGCGCGCGGCAGCAGCGACCACGCCGCGCATTACATGGCCTACCTGGTGATGGCGCGGCTGGGCCGGCTGGTCACGTCGCTGCCGATGTCGCTGGTGACGCTGTACCGCTCGCAGATCGAATGCGAAGGCCTCGTCGCGCTGGCTTTCTCGCAGAGCGGCCAGAGCCCGGACCTGGTGGACCCGCTGCGCGGCTTCGGCGAGCGGGGTGCGCGCACCGTGGCCTTCGTGAACGAACCCGCCTCGCCGCTGGCCCTGGCGGCCGGGCGCTGCGTGCCCTTGCACGCCGGCGCGGAACGCAGCGTGGCGGCCACCAAGAGCTTCATCGCCCAGCTCGTGGCCGGCGCGGCGCTCGTCGCCGCCTGGCAACGCGACGCAAACTTTGCAACGGCGCTGCAGGCCCTGCCGGCCGTGCTGGCTCAGGCCGGGCGGCAGGACTGGTCGCGCGCCGTCGCCGCGCTGCAGTGCGCCCATCAGCTCTACGTCATCGGCCGCGGCACCGGCCTGGCGGTGGCCATGGAAGCGGCGCTGAAGTTCAAGGAAGTCTGCGGCCTGCACGCCGAGGCCTACTCCGGCGCGGAGGTGCAGCACGGCCCCATGGCGCTGGTGGAGCCGGGCTTCCCGCTGCTGGTGCTGGCACCGGCGGGCCCGGCGCAGGCCGGGCTGCTGATGCTGGCGGCGCAGATGCGCGAGCGCGGCGCCCGCGTGCTGCTGGCCGCGCCGCCGGGCACGCCCGGGGCCGAACTGCCGCTGGCCGGCAGCGGCCATGTCGATCTCGACCCCATCAGCACGGTGGGCAGTTTCTATGGCATGGTCGAGGCCCTCGCGCGGGCCCGCGGCCTGGACCCGGACGCGCCGAGGCACTTGAACAAGGTGACGAGGACGCTCTAGCTTTTCCGGCTGGCGCGTGCCGAGCCGCCAGCCAGGAGAACGCATGCGACTCACCGCCCAGGACTTCCCGCCCGAGGCCTTGCGCCTCTTCGACCAGTACGTGCACGGCGACCTCAGCCGCCGCGGCTTCATCGAGCAGGCCACGCGCGTGGCCGGCACGCCGGCCGCCGCGGCGGCCATGCTGGCCGCGCTGAGCCCGCGTTTCGCCGAGGCGCAGGTCGTCAAGCCCGACGACCCGCGCATCCTGACGCAGCGCCAGGCCTTCGATTCGCCGCTGGGCAACGGTCATGTGCTGGGCCTGCTGGCGCTGCCGGCCAAGCCCAAGGGGCGCCTGCCCACCGTGCTGGTGGTGCACGAGAACCGCGGCCTGAACCCGCACATCGAGGACATCACGCGCCGCCTGGCCGTGGACGGCTTCCTCGCCTATGCGCCCGATGCGCTGGCCATGAGCGGCGGCTACCCGGGCGACGAGGACCAGGCACGCGCCGCCTTCGCCAAGCTCGACCAGGCCAAGGCGCGCGCCGATTTCCTTGCCGCCGCGCAGGCGCTGCTGAAGCTGCCCGAGAGCAACGGCAAGCTGGGCGCCGTGGGCTTCTGCTACGGCGGCGGCATGGTCAACTGGCTGGCCACGCAGCTGCCCGAGCTGGCGGCCGGCGTCCCGTTCTACGGTGGCCAGCCGCCGGCGGCCGACGTGGCGAAGATCAAGGCGCCGCTGCTCATCCACTACGCCAGCAATGACGAGCGCATCAATGCCGGCTGGCCGGCCTACGAGGCCGCGTTGAAGGGCGCGGGCAAGCGCTACGAGGCCTTCGTCTACGCCGGCACCGAGCACGGCTTCAACAACGACACCACGCCGCGCTTCAACGCCGCGGCGGCGAAGCTGGCCTGGGAGCGCACGATCGCGTTCTTCAGGCAGCACCTGGGCTGAAGTGGCTAGAGCGCCAGCACCAGCCTGGCGCTCTTGGCGCGCGAGCAGCAGGGCAGCATCTGCCGGCCTTCGGCCTGTTCCTCGGGCGTGAGGTACTGGTCGCGGTGGTCGGGCGTGCCGTCCAGCACGCCGGTCAGGCAGGTGCCGCACACGCCCTGCTCGCAGGAGGTCATCACCGGCACGCCGGCGGCGGCCAGCGCCTGCACGATGCTCTGGCCCTTGGCCACTGAGACGACCCGCTGGCTGCTTTGCAGCAGCACCTCGAAGGGGCCGTCGCTGTCGTGCACCGATGGGGCGGCGCCGAAGCTTTCGAAGTGGATCTGCGCTTCGGGCCAGCCGCGGCTGCGCGCGGTGCCGAGCAAGGCGTCCATGAAACCCTGGGGGCCGCAGACGTAGAGGTGAACGCCGGCCTGCGGCGTGGCCAGGCGGGCGGCGATGTCGAACTTCTGCGCGGCCGGGCCGTCGTCGTGGTGGACGTGCACGTGGCCCGCAAACGCGGCCTCGCGCAGCCGCGGCGCGAAGGCCGTGCGCGCCGCGCTGCGCGTGCAGTAGTGCAGTTCGAACGACGCACCGCGCGCGGCCAGCGCCTCGGCCATCGCCAGCATCGGCGTGATGCCGATGCCACCGGCCATCAACACGTGGTGCTGCGCGCCGTCGGCCAGCGGGAACAGGTTGCGCGGGGCGCTGACGTGCAGCACGTCGCCCTCGTGCACGCGCTCGTGCATGCCGGCCGAGCCGCCGCGCGAGGCGGGTTCGCGCAGCACGGCGATGAGGTAGCGGTGCGTCTCGCCCGGCGCATTGCACAGCGAGTAGGGTCGCGTCGGGCCGTCGGGGACGTGCACGTCGAGGTGCGAGCCGGCGCTGAAGGCGGGCAGCGCGCGGCCATCGGCCGCCACCAGTTCGAAGCTGCAGATGCCCTCGGCCTCGGCCTGCTTGCGCGCCACGCGCATCGAGAGCAAGGCGCTCATCAGGCCGCGGCCGGCTGGGCCGCCTGCGCGGCGGCCGCTTCGGCGGCCAGCATGCGGTCGATGACGCGCCGCGCCGCCACGCCACCGGCATCGATGTTCAGCGCCAACAGCTTGCGGCCCGGGTAGGTGGACAGGTTGCGCTGCTGCAGTTCCAGCATCTCCTGGTCTTCCGCGAAGATGCGGCCCTGGCCTTCGCGGATCTGCGCCGTCAGGCCTTCGTCACGCGGCTTGAAGCGGCGCGCCATGCCCCAGAAGTACCACATGGTGGTCTCGGTCTCGGGGGTGATGAAGTCCACCACGGTCGTGGCCGCCTTCTTGTCGGCGGGTGCGTCCTTGCCGCCGTGGCCCAGCAGCGCCACGCCGACTTCGATGAACACGTGGCTGGGCGGCGCGAAGTGGCAGACCTGCCAGCGGTCCACCAGCTGGTCGGTGGGCAGGTCGTTCATCTTCAGCGCCATCTTCCAGAAGGGTGGCGGTTCGATGCCGTTCATGAAGCGGCTGGTGTAGACGTGGTCGCCCTCGGTGCGCGTGGTGCAGGGCGTCTGGTCGATCTCCTTCTGGCCGATGCTGGTGCTGTGCACGTAGGTCTCGTGCGTCAGGTCCATCAGGTTGTCGATCATGAGCTGGTAGTTGGCCTGGATGTGATACAGGCCGCCGCCGTAGGCCCAGTCGGGGTTGTCGGCCCAGGGCAGCACGGGCAACTGCTCGCGCGTGGCCAGCGCGGGGTCGCCCGGCCACACCCACACGAAGCCGGCGTACTCGGCCACCGGGATGCTGCGGATGGGCGCAAAGCCGCGCACGCGCTGGCCGGGCATGGCGATGGTCTTGCCGTCGCAGCCCATCTCCAGGCCGTGATAGCCGCAGACCAGCTTGCCGTCGATCACCCGGCCCAGCGACAGCGGCGCGCCGCGGTGCGGGCACCAGTCTTCCAGCGCCGCCACCTGGCGCTCGGGGCCGCGGAAGAACACCAGCCGCTCGCCGCAGATGGTGCGGCCCAGGGGTTTGTCGGTGATCTCCGCCAGCGAGCAGGCCACATACCATGCGTTCTTGGGAAACATCGCGGAAGCTCCTGGTCGGGGTGAGCGATTGGATCCAATTTTGCCTTTCATGCCCCACAAAAGTCAATCAACATGGGATTAATGGATCCAATCGAGTCTTCTGCCGATTCCACCAGCGTCGTTGCCATGCTGCGGCAGATGATCGTCAGCGGTCGCCTGCCGGCCGGCGAGCGGGTGGCCGAGATCCCGGTGGCCGACTCGCTGGGCGTCTCGCGCACGCCGGTGCGCCTGGCCTTCCGCTCGCTCGAGCAGGAAGGCCTGCTGGAAAAGGCCGGCAAGCGCGGCTACGTGGTGCGGCGCTTCTCCGAGGCCGACGTGCGCACCGCGATCGAGGTGCGCGGCATGCTGGAGGGCATGGCGGCCCGTCACCTGGCCGAGCGCGGGCTCACGCCGGCCGTGCAGGCCGCGCTGGCGCAGGCCGTGGCCGACGGCGCGGCGGTGCTGGCCAAGGGCCATCTCGTCGACGACGACATCGCGCGCTGGAGCGAGCTGAACCGGCGCTTCCACCAGGCCATCGTGGGCGCGCACGAGAGCCACGTCATCGGCGACGCCATCGCGCGCAACAACCACCTGCCGTTTGCTTCGGCCGATTCCATCGCGCTGGACCGTGGCTCGCTGCCGGCGGAGTTCGAGAAACTGCGCATCGCCCAACTGCAGCACCGGCTGGTGGCGGACGCCATCGAGCGCCGCGAGTCAGCGCGCGTGGAGATGCTGATGCGCGAGCATGCCTGGGTCGGCTTCAAGTACGGCCAGATGTTCGGCCTTCCGCCGATGTCCCTGGGGGGCTGAAGCCGGCCCCCAACCTCGCTGCGCTCGGTACCCCCCCGAGGGGGCCGCTCGCCGACGGACCGGCGAAGCCGGATCCGTGGCTCTTGCTGGGTGTCAGAGGCCCAGGAGACGGATCGCGTTTTCTTTCAGGATCAGCGGCTTCACCTTGTCCTTGAAGCCGGCCTCGTCGAAGTCCTTCATCCAGCGCTCGGGCGTGATCAGCGGGTAGTCGCTGCCGAAGAGCATGCGGTCCTTCAGCAGCGTGTTGGCGTACTGCACGAGCTGGGGCGGAAAGTACTTCGGGCTCCAGCCCGAGAGGTCGATCCACACGTTGGGCTTGTGCAGCGCCAGGCTCAGCGCCTCGTCCTGCCAGGGCCAGCTGGGATGGGCGACGACGATCTGGATGTCGGGGAAGTCGATCGCCACGTCTTCCAGCAGCATGGGGTTCGAGAGCTGCAGCCGCAGGCCGCCGCCGCAGCGCATGCCGCTGCCGATGCCGCTGTGCCCGCTGTGGAAGATGGCCGGCAGCTTGTACTCCGCGATCACCTCGTACAGCGGCCAGGCCATGCGGTCATACGGGTGGAAGCCCTGCACCGTGGGGTGGAACTTGAAGCCCTTGACGCCCTGTTCCTCGATCAGCCGCCGCGCTTCCCGCGCGCCCATCTTCCCCTTGTGCGGGTCGATGCTGGCGAAGGCGATCATCATGTCGCTGTTGGCCCTGGCGGCCTCGCAGATCTCCTCGTTCGGGATGCGGCGGCGGCCCAGCTGCGCCTCGCTGTCCACCGTGAACATCACGAGGCCGATCTTCTGCTCGCGGTAGGTGGCCACCGTCTCGGCGATGGTCGGCCGGCGGTTGTTGCCGAAGTACTTGTCGGCGGCGCGGTCGTACTCCTCGCCGTAGTTGTCGAAGGGGTTCCAGCACGAGACTTCGGCGTGCGTGTGGATGTCGATGGCGCGCAGTTCGGCGATGTTCACGGCAAGCTCCCGTCGTGTTCCCGTCCGCGATCTTCGCAGGCCGCCACCACGGGGCAGCCCCGGATGGCGGCGCCGGGGTCGTCAGTCTACACTGGCATAGTTAGCCAGCCTATCGATCTGCCATGCCGATCCCCCCTGCGGCTCCCCCGCGCCAGCGCCCCGTTGCCCTCGGCGCCTACGAGGCCGAGATCCTGCCGCAGCCCGGCGGTGGCTGGCTGCTGCGCAACCGGCAGCCGCTGCAGCCTTACGCGGCCCGCTACACCGAAGCACTGGCGCGCTGGGCGCGTGAACGGCCGGCGCAGGTGTTCCTGGCCGAACGCACCGGCAGCGGCCCCTGGCGCACGCTGAGCTTCGCCGAGGCGCATGCCCAGGTGCTGCGGCTGGCCCAGGCGCTGCTCGGCCGCGGGCTCTCGGCGGAGCGGCCCGTTGTCATCCTGTCCGGCAACGGCATCGAGCACGCGCTGCTGGCACTGGCCGCCATGCATGTGGGCGTGGCGGCGGCGCCGGTGTCGCCGGCCTATTCGCTGCTGGACACCTCGGGCGCGCGCCTGCGCCACGTGGTGGAGCTGCTGACGCCGGGCCTCGTGTTCGCCGATGACGGCGACGCCTTCGGCCCCGGCATCGAGCGCGCCATTCCTGCGGACACGGAAGTCGTGCTGCTGAACCCGGGTCGCTGCACGCGGCCGCACACGCGCTTCGCCGACCTGCTGGCCGCCGGGCCCGGCCCGGGCGTGGCCGCCGCGCACGCGGCCATCACGCCCGAGACCATCGCCAAGTTCATCTTCACCTCGGGCTCCACCAACCTGCCCAAGGCGGTGGCCAACACGCACCGGATGATGTGCGCCAACATGCGCATGCACAACCAGTGCTACCCGTTCGCCGAAGACGAGCCGCTGGTGCTGGTGGACTGGCTGCCCTGGCACCACACGGCCGGCGGCAACGTGGTGTTCGGGCTGGCGCTCACCAACGGCGGGACGCTGCACATCGACCACGGCAAGCCCACCGATGCCGGCATCGCGCAGACCGTGGCGAACCTGCGCGAAGTCTCCCCCACCATGTACTTCACCGTGCCCAAGGGCCTGGAGGCGCTGGCCGATGCCATGCAGGCCGACGCGCCACTGCGCGAGTCCTTCTTCCGGCGCCTGAAGCTGATCTTCCCCGCCGGCGCCGCCCTGCCGCGCCCGGTGCAGGACGCCGTCGAGGCGCTGGCCCTGCAGACCGTGGGCCAGACGATCGCCATGACCACGGGCCTGGGCATGACCGAGACCGCGCCCTTCGCGCTGACGGCCCACGTGCCGGACTGGCAGGCCGGCATGATCGGCATCCCCGCGCCAGGGCTGGAAGTGAAGCTCGTGCCCGTGAGCGACCGCCTGGAAGTGCGCTACCGCGGCCCCAGCATCACGCCGGGCTATTGGCGCGACGGCGACAAGACGCGCACCGCCTTCGACGAGGAAGGCTTCTTCTGCAGCGGCGACGCGGCGCGCTTCGTCGACGCCGCCCAGCCTGCGCGCGGCCTGCGCTTCGACGGCCGCACCAGCGAGGATTTCAAGCTCAACAGCGGCACCTGGGTGCACGTGGGGGCCTTGCGCCACGGCGTGGTGGAGGCCGGCGCACCCTATGTGCAGGACGCCGTGATCACCGGCCACGGCCGCGACGACCTGGGCCTGCTGGTCTTCCTGTGGCCGCGGGCGGCGG
>JAEUPH010000170.1 GCA_016790395.1 Rubrivivax sp.
CAATGAGATCAACAGCTTAGGTCGCCGTTTTGTATCCCATCAGCCACCCCACCTAGCATCGAGCGCAAGCTCCCCGAACGGCCCCTCATCGCAAGGTGAGGGGCCGTTGTCGTTGGGCTCGACACGAAGCCCGTGACTCCGACCGCCTGACGTTCCTGTGGCTTCGCCTTGTGATGCAGGGGGCTGTAAGGCCCGAGCGCCCGGTTCCGACCAAGAAGGCGAGGGGGGTGGCGCTGGACGAGAAGTCCCAGCGGTGGAGGGGGGCAACGCCTGTCGTCCACCATCTGGCCGCGCCCCCTGTCATCGATCAGCAGTTTGCTGCGCTACCCTGCGTCGCCCCGTCTCAGTCCGGACTCCCCATGCACGCCACGCTGCCCTTGCTCGCCGCCACCGACTTCCCGCCCCTGCGGCGCCGTTCGCTGGACACCCTTCAGGTCAACCTGGGCTACAGGTGCAACCAGAGCTGCCTGCACTGCCACGTGGCAGCCAGTCCGCAGCGCACCGAGATGATGGCGGGCGACACCATCGCGCTGGTGCTCGAGGTGCTGCGCGCCCGCCAGGTCTCGACGCTGGATCTCACGGGAGGTGCGCCGGAACTGAACCAGCACTTCCGCCACCTCGTGCGGCAGGCCCGTGCGCTGGGTGTGCGGGTGATCGACCGCTGCAACCTCACGATCCTGTCCGAACCCGGGCAGGAAGACCTGGCCGCATTCCTGGCCGAGCAGGGGGTGGAGGTCACCGCCTCGCTGCCGTGCTATTCGCCCGCCAACGTCGACCGCCAGCGCGGCGACGGCGTGTTCGAGCGCAGCATCGCCGGGCTGCGTCAGCTCAATGCGCTGGGTTACGGCGATCCGGCCCGCGGCCTGGTGCTGAACCTCGTCTACAACCCGCAGGGCCCGTCGCTGCCGCCGCCGCAGGGGCCGCTGGAAGCCGACTACAAGCGCGAACTGCTGCTGCACTTCGGCATCCGCTTCGACCACCTCTTCGCGCTGACCAACATGCCGATCCAGCGCTTCGGCAGCACGCTGGTCAGCAAGGGGACCCTCGGCGCCTACATGCAGTTGCTCCGCGACAGCCACCGCCCCGAGAACCTGGAGACGGTGATGTGCCGCAGTCTGCTCAGCGTCGATTGGCAGGGTGGGCTCTATGACTGCGACTTCAATCAGATGCTGGGCCTGCGCGCCAGCGTGGGCGGCCAGGCGCCAGCGCACCTGCGTGACCTGCTGAGCCACGATGCGGCAGCGACGCCCATCCGCATTGCCGACCACTGCTACGGCTGCACCGCAGGCCAGGGCAGCAGTTGTGGTGGGGCGCTGGAGACCGCAGCGCCTGCTGCGGAACGCAAGGCGGTCGTTCGCATGTCAGAGCGCCTGCGGTGAGGGCCGGTTCGTCGAAGGCCTGGCTGTGGGCGCTTGCGGCGGCCCTGGTGCTGGTGGCCGTGTGGGCCTGGCAGCACTTCGGCCTGGGTGACTGGCTGACGCTGGACAGGCTCAAGGCCAGCCGCGATGCGCTGCAGGCGCGGGTGCTGGCCGCACCGGTGGCCACGGCCGCGGTCTTCTTCGCCGTCTATGTGGCGGCAGCAGCGCTGTCGATCCCGGGCGCGGTGATCCTGACGCTGGCCGCCGGCGCGATGTTCGGGCTCGGCTGGGGCCTGCTGCTCGTCAGCTTCGCGTCCAGCCTGGGTGCGCTGCTGGCCTTTCTGGTGGCGCGCTACCTGCTGCGCGACGGTATCCAGGCGCGCTTCGGCAAGGCGCTGGCGCCCATCAACGACGGCGTGCGCAAGGACGGCACCTTCTACCTGCTGACCTTGCGGCTGGTGCCGGTGTTCCCCTTCTGGCTGATCAATCTGCTGATGGGCCTGACGCCCATGGGCGCTGGCCGCTTCTACCTCGTCAGTCAGCTCGGCATGCTCGCCGGCACGGCGGTCTACGTGAACGCGGGCACGCAGCTGGCGGCGATCCAGTCGCCAGGTGACATCCTCTCGCCCGCCCTGCTGGGCAGCTTCGTGCTGCTGGGCCTGTTCCCGCTGGTGGCCAAGGCTGGCGTGGGCTGGCTGGAGCGGCGCAAGGTCTATGCGAGGTGGACGAAGCCTCGCTCCTTCGAACGCAACCTCGTCGTCATCGGCGCCGGTGCCGGCGGGCTGGTCTCGGCCTACATCGCCGCTGCCGTCAAGGCCAAGGTCACGCTGATCGAAGGCCACAGGATGGGCGGCGACTGCCTGAACTTCGGCTGCGTGCCCAGCAAGGCCTTGATCCGCTCGGCCAAGATGGCGCGACAGCTGAAGAAGGCGCATGAGCTGGGTGTGGCCGACGCGGCCGGGCGGGTGGACTTCGCCGCCGTGATGAAGCGTGTGCACGGCGTCGTCGCCGCGATCGAGCCGCACGACTCGGTGGAGCGCTACACCGGTCTGGGCGTGGAGGTGCTGCAAGGCCATGCCCGCATCACCAGCCCGTGGACCGTGGAGGTGACGCAGGCCGATGGCCACAAGCACACGCTGACGACGAAGAACATCGTCATCGCCGCCGGGGCCAGCCCCTTCGTGCCGCCGATCCCGGGCCTGAAGGAAGCCGGCTTCCTGACCAGCGACACGGTGTGGGGCCTGACCGACCTTCCGAAGCGTCTGGTGGTGCTGGGCGGCGGCCCCATCGGCAGCGAGCTGGCGCAGTGCTTCGCCCGGCTGGGCAGCGCCGTGACGCAGGTGGAGATGGCGCCGCGCATCCTGGTGCGCGAGGACCCGGAGGTCTCGGAACTGGTGGCTGCCTCGTTGCGCGGCGATGGGGTGAACGTGCTCACCGGACATCAGGCGGTGCGGGTGGAAGTCGTCGACGGCGAAAAGCGCCTCATTGCGCAGGCCGGTGGCGCAGAGGCGGTGATTCCCTTCGATGAACTGCTGTGCGCCGTGGGCCGCAGCCCGCGCGTCAGCGGCTACGGTCTGGAGGAACTGGGCATCCCGCTCACGCCGCGCAGGACCATCGAGACCAACGCCTACCTGCAGACGCTGTACCCGAACCTCTACGCCGTGGGTGACGTGGCCGGGCCGTTCCAGTTCACGCACACGGCGGCACACCAGGCCTGGTATGCCGCTGTCAACGCGCTGTTCGGCCGCTTCCGCAGGTTCAAGGCCGACTACAGCGTGATCCCGTGGGCCACCTTCACCGACCCCGAGGTCGCGCGCGTCGGCCTCAGCGAGAGCGAGGCCCAGGAGCAGGGCGTGGCCTACGAGGTCACGAAGTACGGCATCGACGACCTCGACCGCGCCATCGCCGACGGCACCGCGCATGGCTTCGTCAAGGTGCTCACCGCGCCGGGCAAGGACAGGATCCTGGGCGTGACCATCGTCGGCGAGCACGCCGGTGACCTGCTCGCCGAGTACGTGCTGGCCATGAAGCACGGCCTGGGCTTGAACAAGATCCTCGGCACCATCCACACCTACCCGACGCTGGCCGAGGCCAACAAGTACGTGGCCGGCGAATGGAAGCGCGCCCATGCACCGCAGAAGCTGCTGAAGTGGGTGGCGCGCTACCACGCCTGGGAGCGGGCATGAGCGCATGGAACCGACGCCGTTGGCTGGGCCTCGCGCTGGTGGCGCTGCAGCCGCTGCCGGCCCGGGCGCAGTCCGCCGGCTTCGATCACGACCACGCGGCCTGGACGGCCCTGTTGCGCCGGCACGTGCGGCGCGTTCGCGCCGGCCAGGCGACGCAGGTGGCCTACCCGGGCGTCAAGGCCGACCGCGCGGCGCTGAAGGCCTACCTCGACAGCCTGTCGGCGGTGACGCCCGCCACCTTCGCGGGATGGAGCCAGGCCCAGCGCCAGGCCTTTCTCATCAACGCCTACAACGCCTTCACGGTCGAATTGGTCCTTTCGCGCTACCCCGACCTGAAGTCGATCAAGGACCTGGGCAGCCTGCTCGGCAGCCCGTGGAAGCCGAAGTGGATCGCGCTGCTGGGTGCCAAGGTGTCGCTCGACGACATCGAGCACGCCATGCTGCGCAAGCGCGGCGACTACGACGACCCGCGGGTGCACTTCTCCGTCAACTGCGCCAGCATCGGCTGCCCGGCGCTGCGCGAAGAGGCTTTTGTCGCCGCGCGGCTGGACGCGCAGATGGAAGAGCAGACCCTGCGCTTCATGAGCGACCGCACGCGCAACCGCTTCAACGTGCAGCGCGGGCGGCTGGAGCTGTCGAAGATCTTCGATTGGTACGGCGAGGACTTCCGGCTCGGCCATCGCGGCATCCCATCGTTGCCGGCGTTTGCTGCGCGCTACGCCACCCAGCTTGCCGACTCTCCCGCCGACCGCGAGCGCATCCGCGCGGGCGACGTCGACATCGCCTTCACCGACTACGACTGGGCGCTGAACGACGCACCATGAACCCTGTCCTGTCGATCGTGATCCCGGCCCTCAACGAAGCGGCAGGGATCGGGGCCACGCTGGCGGCGTTGCAGCCCCTGCGCGCGCGCGGCGTCGAACTGGTGCTGGCCGACGGCGGCAGCTGCGACACCACCGTGGCGCAGGCCCGGCCGTGGGTTGACGCCATCGTGGACGCGCCACGCGGGCGTGCGCTGCAGATGAACGCGGGCGCTGCGCAGGCGCGGGCCGAGGCGCTGCTGTTCCTGCACGCCGACAGCCGGCTCCCGCCGCTGGCCGATGTGCTCGTGCTGCAAGCGCTGGTCGGCGGCAGCGGCTGGGGCCGCTTCGATGTGCGCATCGAGGGCGACCCCTGGATGCTGCGCGTCGTGGCGCTCATGATGAACCTGCGCTCCCGCCTCAGCGGCATTGCCACCGGCGACCAGGCGATCTTCCTGACCCGCCAGACCTTCGAGCGGGTGGGCGGGTTTCCGGCCCAGCCGCTGATGGAGGACATCGAGATCTCGCGCCGGCTGAAGCGGCTGGGCCGTCCGGCCTGCATCAGCGCACGGGTCTGCACGTCGGGCCGGCGCTGGGAGCAGCGCGGTGTCTGGCGGACCATCGTGCTGATGTGGCGGCTGCGTTGGCGCTACTGGCGCGGCGAGTCACCGGCGCGGCTGGCAGAGGCCTACCGGTGAGCACGGCGGTCATCGTGTTCGCCAAGGCGCCCGTGCCCGGCCTGGCGAAGACCCGTCTGGCCCCCGCGTTGGGGGCCGCCGGCGCGGCGGCGCTGGCGGAACGCATGCTGCACCATACCCTGGCCCAGGCCGTGGCGGCCGATGTCGGGCCTGTCGAGCTGTGCGCCGCGCCCGATGCCATGCACCCCGTGCTGCGCGCCGCAGCAGCCGAACACGGCGCCGCCCTGACCGAGCAAGGCGACGGCGATCTCGGGATGCGCATGCACCGCGCGCTGGCGCGCAGCCTGACTCGCCATGGCCGCGCGCTGCTGATCGGCACCGATGCGCCTTCGCTCCATGCCGCCGCGCTGCAGGCGGCATCGCTCGCCCTGAAAGACCACGATGCCGTGTTCGTGCCGACCCTGGATGGCGGCTATGCCCTGGTCGGGCAGCGTCGGGCGGATCGGCGCTGGTTTGCCGGCATGACCTGGAGCCACGCCCAAGTGATGACCGAGACCCGCCACCGGCTGCGCCGTGCCGGTGTCAGCTGGGCGGAGTTGGCCACCGTGGCCGACATCGACGAGCCCGCCGACCTGGTCCACCTCCCGGCTGGCTGGCTGGACGGCCTGGGCCTGAACCCGCTGACCGCCCCTTGCAGCCTCGGATGTGGAGAACGCCGCTGACACTCGATCGCCGTCACCATGAAAAACGGCCCGCGAGGGGCCGTTCGGTGCATCGGCCGCCCGCAGGCGGCTTCAAGCCAGGTTCAGGGCTTCTTTGCGTAAGCGCTGCACCAGCCGTTGGCGGCCACCTGCTTGGTGCCGAAGATGCCGCAGCCGCCCCAGGCGTCAGCCGCTTTGCCTTGGAACAGAGCACAGTTGCTGCACTTCTGGTCCTTGGTGTGCTTCGGGAACTTCTTGCCGTCGGCCTTGGTGGTGTCGTGCACGTAACCCAGGCTCACGGCCTGGGGGTCCTTCTCGTCAAGCTTGACGGCCTGGGCTTGCGCCTGGCTGGCGGCCAGCGCGGTGCCGGCGGCGGCCACTTGGATCAGGAACGTGCGACGGTTGCTTTGCGACATGGGACAGTGTCTCCGTGGGGTGGGGGGGAGGGGGTGGACGGTATCAGGAGGCCTGGGCGGCCGTGATGCCCAGGCAGCTGTTGCACCGGCCCAGGCCGCGCAGACGCGGGTCGGGCTTGCCGTCGCCGGTCTTGAAGTTGGCGTGGCACCGGATGCACACGTACATCTTGGAACTGGACATCATCGGGCGCACGCCGGGCTCCGCATTGGGCCGGGCGGCGGTGTACTCCGCCTGGGTCTGACGGAGCTTCGGGCCGGCCGCCGGGGCCGAGGTGGCAGTGGCGGGAGCTGCGGGGGGCGTGCGGCGAGTGGTCATAGCAGAAGGTTTGCCGGGGTGACTGCCCGGATCGACGCGAAGCGCGTATTGTCCCTCGAAATTCGGACCTTCGACTCCGGGGGTGCACTAAGGCGAGCGCCGCACTGTGTTTCAGCCTCGGCCCTGGAAGCCGGGGACGCGCACCTGGCAGACGATGCCGCGCTCCCCGTTCTCGAGCCACCGCACCTCGCCGCCCAGCACCTTCACCCGTTTTCGCACGCCGCCCAGACCGAGCCCGTGCGCCCAGGACTCCGGTTCCCGTCCACCACCGTCGTCGGCCACCGACAGCGTGAGCTGCGCCTGCTCGATGTGGAAGGCGACAGCCACGCGCGTGGCATGGCCATGGTAGAGCGCGTTGCTCACCAGCTCCCGCAGCACGCGCGTCAGCGCCGACCACTGGACCACGGACAGGCGGATGTCGCGATCGCTGCTGAAGGACCAGTCCAGCGCCACGTTGGCGGCGGTCAGGCGCTGCGTCAGATCGGACTTCCATTCCGCGGCGGCGTGCGAGAGCCGGTGTTCGGCCGCGGCCAGGCCGCGCGTCAGCGTCTTCAGGTCCTGCAGCGTGTGCCGGATGTAGTCCTCCATCTCGGGGGTGGGGGCCTGGTACATCAGCGTCAGCAGGCGTGCGCCGATGTCGTCGTGCAGGTCCTGCGCGATGCGCTGGCGCTCTTCGGCCCGCCCGCGCTCGACGGCGCGGTCGTAGGCCACGGCGCGGCGCAGCTGGTCCACCACGCGGTCGGCCAGGCGGGCATCGTCCACCGTGAACAGTCGGCGCCCGCGCTGCGCAAAGCGCAGCACCAGCGCCAGGCTGGGCAGGTGGCCGTCGTCGTCGGCGCTGCGCATGGGCACCACCATCGACGAGCCGCCGCCCACGATGCGCGAACGCACCGGCACGCGGTCCACGCGCAGCATGTCCAGCGGCTCGAACAGGTCGCGCAGCAACTGGGTCAGCAGCGGGGCGTAGCGCCCGGGCTGGGCCTGCACCTCGCGTGCGGCGCGGTAGAGCTGGTCGAAAGTGCGCTCGGTGGTGAGCACGCTGGTGCCGATCAGGTGGTTGAGCATCCACTGCCGCGCGCCGGCGTACAGGCCCAGCCCGATGAACACGGCGATGGCCAGCGAGGTGAAGGTGCCCAGAGAGAAGACGGCGACGAAGAGCAGGTCCAGCGACGTGGCCACCGTGCTCACGCCCGCCAGCAGGGCGAACTCGCGCATGACCTGGCGGCTGCGCGCCAGGAAGGGGATCAGCACGAGCAGGAAGGCGCCGAGCAGGGTCCAGGCCGTGGAGGCCACGGTGACGAGGGCGCCGGCCGCGGCCTGGCCCGACGCCCAGGCGGTGACCGCGGTGACGAGCACCAGCGCCGCCAGCAGCAGTGCGGCCAGGCGGCGCATGACCAGCGCATAGGGGTCGGGTTCGACGCGGTGAGAATGTCTGGCCACGGCCAGCGCAGCGACGCTCACCGCGCCGCATGCCCCCTGGGCCAGCCACCACAGCGGCCCCACGCCCATCCCGTACAAGGCGCCCCACAGAGGCACGAGCGCCCAGCCTGCGGCCGCCAGCGGCATCGACCATCGCAGCGGCCGCGGGTGCAGGACGAACAGGTGCAACGCGGCGGCCGCGGTGCACAGGTCGAGCATCACGCGCACCGGCAGGTCGGCTGCCACGATGCCCGCCGGCAGTCCGATGCCCGTTCCGGAGGTCATGGCCATGAACACCGCGTTGCCGGCCTGGGCCAGCGACATCGTGGTGAAGAGCAGGGTGCGCGGCTGGGGGCGGGCCAGCAGCAGCACGCCGGCGAACAGGTACAGCAGCATCGCCAGCGCTGCCAGCGGCCAGAAGCCCATGCCCAGGCGGGCATAGCCGCGCGGTTCCGGGGTCACCGCGGTCTCGGCGCCGTCGGCGAAGTACAGCGTCAGCGAGCCGCCCTCACGCAGCAGTGCCGCCAGCGCCTCGTGCTGCGTGCGCTGAATCACGCGGCGCTCGTCATCGGCCTGCCAGCGGGGTGAGCGCTGGAGCAGTTGCGGATCGACCTCGACCCGCATCCCGCCAGGCCGGCCGATGGCCTGCAGCGTGCGCCCGGCGTGTTCGGCCAGGGCCGGCGGCGGGCTCTCCCGCAGGACCAGTTCGCCGGCGCTGCCGACGCCCAGCCGCAGGTCCAGCATGGGCGTGGCGGCGAGCCAGCGCGCCAGCGTGATGAGCCCGACGCAACCGACCAGCGCGGCCAGGAACAGCGCGCGGCGGTGCCAGCGCATCCAGCGGCGTGGTGCCCCGGACGCGATACGGCGCTCGAACGCGCTGGCTTCGAAGAGCGAGTCGCCGGCAGACCGCTCGCCGCCGGGCGCGGGGCTCGGCGGCGTCGCGGGGGCCGTCACGGGCGCGGTTCGGGGCGGGCGCGCCGGCGCGATGCCGTCACACCAGGCCCTGCTTGCTGGCCAGCACGGCGGCTTCGGCGCGGCTGGACACGTTGAGCTTCTTGTAGATGGACTTGATGTGGTCGTTCACCGTGAACCACTTGATGCCCATGAGGCTGGCGATCTCCTTGATCGTGAAGCCCTTGCTCAGGTAGGTGAGGACCTCGCTCTCGCGCGGGGTCAGGCGCTCGTGGTCGGGCACGCGCTCGATGGGCACGGGCTTGCTCGTGGTGAACGTGGTGGCCGGCATGAAGCCGGAGTCGTGCGCCGCTTCGCCGCCGCCGCCGGGACGGAAATGGGTGAGCAGGCGGCGGGCGATGGCCGGCGACAGGGGCGGCTGGCCGCGCACGATCTTCTGCAGCTCCTCCACCAGCACCTCGAAGCGGTCCTCCTTCAGCAGGTAGCCATCGGCACCACATTGCAGCGCGGGGAAGAGGTGATCGTCGTCGGAGTACAGCGTGGTGACGATCTTGGTCGCCGGGTACTGCGACAACTCGGCGAGCAGTTCCATGCCGTTGCCGTCGGGCAGCTCCAGGTCGACCAGGATGAGTTTGAAGGGGTCGACGCCGTGCAGGCCCTGCGCACCGCCGGTCAGCGAGATGTGCCGGCGCGCCGTCTCCAGGTCGCCAGCCTCGGTGATGACGATGGCGTCGCTGAAGCTCTCGCGGACGACACGGCACAGGAAGCTCCGAGCGACCGGGTTGTCTTCGAGTATCAGCACCTTGACGGTCATACGGCTCGCCTCCGCGGGGACACGGGCCAGAATGCTAGCGCGGAAAGCCGCGCGGGCCGCGCCCTTCGGCACCCCCTTACGGGTTGACCAGCAGCAGCTTCCCGGTGACCTGGCGCGAGCCCATGCGGGCGTAGGCGGCCTTCAGTCCGCTCATCGGCAGCACGCTGTCGATCACCGGGCGGAGCTTGCCTTCGCCATACCAGCGGGCCAGTTCACCCAGCGCGGCGGCGTAGGCCTGCGGCTCGCGCCGCACGAAGTCGCCCCAGAACACGCCCACCACCGACGCCCCTTTCAGCAGCGCCAGGTTCCACGGCAGTGCCGGGATGCCGCCGCCGGCGAAGCCCACCACGAGGTAGCGGCCGCGCCAGGCGATGCTGCGGAACACGGGCTCGGCCAGGTCGCCGCCCACGGGGTCGTAGACGATGTCGGGGCCCTTGCCGTCGGTGAGCGCCTTGAGCGCGTCGCGCACGTTGGCCGTGCCGTAGTTGAGCGTGGCGTCCGCGCCGAGCTCCAGGCAACGCGCGCACTTCTCGTCGGTGGAGGCGGCCGCGATGACGCGGGCCCCGGCCGCCTTGGCGATCTGCAGCGCCGCCGTGCCCACGCCGCCGGCGGCGCCGAGCACCAGCACCGTCTCGCCGGGCTTGAGCTGCGCGCGGTCGATGAGCGCGTGGTGCGACGTGCCGTAGGTGAACGCGAAGGCTGCGCCGTCGCGCACCGCGAAGCCCGGCGGCAGCGGCATCACGTGGTCGGCACGCACCACGGCGTGCGTGCCGAAGCCACCCGTGGTGCCGATGGCGGCCACGGCCATGCCGGGCTTGAGGTGCTTCACGCCCTCGCCCACGGCGTCCACGCGGCCGGCGTACTCGGCACCGGGCACGAAGGGCAGCGGCGGCTTGACCTGGTACTTGCCTTCGACGATGAGCAGGTCGGGGAAGTTGAGGCTGGCAGCTTCGACCGCGATGCGCACCTCGCCCGCCTTGGGCTCGGGCGTGGGCAGTTCCTGCCAGGTCAGGGCGTCGACGCCGTCGAGCGTGGTGCAGAGCCAGGCGTGCATGGTGGGCGGGCTTTCGTGTCGATGGGGCCGCTCAGAGCGACTGGCGCAGCACGGCCGCGCCCAGCGCCTGCTTGAGGGTGTCGATGCTGTCGGCCAGGTGGCTGCGCGTGTCGGCGTCGATGCCGCCTCGGCGTCCCGGCACGGCCACGCCCGCGCGTGTCGCTGCCGACTCCAGGCGGGCCAGCAGCGCGCGGGCCTGCGAGCGCACAAGGCCACGCGCGTCGGCGCGCGCCAGCGGCGAGGGTCGCAGCAGGGCAGCCGCAACCCGGTTGACATGGCTGCGCTGCAGCTCGCGTCGCGCCGGTGGGATGGATGCTGACAGCGTGCCGCCCTTGCCCAATTCGCCCCAGATGTCGTCGTTCAGGCGCTGGTAGATCTCGCTGAGCTGGAAGGCCTCGCCGGGCTTGTCCAGCTTGCTGGCGTTGTCCAGCACGCGCGCCGCGATGCCGTCGCTCATCAGGAAGTTGAGCACCGCGCGCTGCAGGTCCAGCAGGCGCTGCGGCAGGGCGAAGTCGGTGGCGTCGCCGATGAGTTCGGCGCGGTCCAGGTAGTCGGGCGCCAGGCGGCGCTGCAGCCCCGGCGTGATGTTCAGGCCATCGGCGGCGAGCGCCGCCTTGGCCATCAGGTCGAGCGACTCGCGCTGCAATGCGGGCGGCACGGGTGTGAGCGGGTCGCGGCCGCTGCCGGGGAAGTCGCGCAGCGTGCGCACACCGCCGATCTGGCGCGCCAGCACGCCCAGCGAGCGGTAGACGTCGCCGATGGCGTAGCCGAGGGAGCGGCGCAGCACGGCGTAGTCGCGGTCGGGCGGCAACGTGCGCGATTCCTGGCGCTTGAAGAGGTCACGCGCGATCTCCAGGCGCTTGGCGGCGAAGGCGATGGGGTCGTTGCCGAGGTCGAGCTGGATGGTCTCGGGGTCGAGCCCGAAGAAGATGTCTTCGTCGGTGCCGAAGGCCAGCTGCGGTTCGCTGCTGCGGGCGGCGATCTTCTGCAGCTCGGCGCGCTCGGCCGCCGGCTTGGTGCCCGCGGGCATGGGCTTGTAGGCGTACTCGATGGCCCAGTAGTCGTAGGGGCCCAGCGTGGTCTGGAAGGGCATGCCGCCGGTCTTGCCCGGGCGCGGCAGGTTGACGGCGTTGTACTCCATGACCGAGCCGGTGGTGCCGAAGGCGCGCGTGAACTCGGCGTCGGCCAGCTGCGCTTCGGTGTAGGCCCGCGAAGCGCGGAAGTTGTGCCGCAGGCCGAGCGCGTGACCCACCTCGTGCATGATGGCTTCCTTCACGTAGTCCTGCACGAACTGCTGGGTGAGCGGGCTGTCGGGGTCGAGCTCGCCGCGCGCTTCCATCACGTCGAGCGCATAGCCCAGTTGCTCGGCGCCCAGCATCCCGTGCATGCAGCGCGCGAACTCGGCCGGCACCAGCCCGGCTTGTGCCAGTTCCACCGGGGGCTGCAGCGGCGAGGCGAACGGCGGCAGCGCCTGGCCGGGGCCGTGCGCCAGCGCATGGGCCGACGCCGGCGCCGGCAGCACCTGCGTGCGCAGGGTGCGCACCGAGCGTACCGTGAGGCCTTCGAAGGCGATGTCGGCGTCCAGGATCTCGCCGCTGCGCGGGTCGACGTGGCTGGGGCCGATGGCGCCGAACTGCGGCTCGGCGTTCAACATCCAGCGTACCGAGGCATAGCCGAAGTCCAGCGTGTCGAACTTCGCGTCGTCGGCTTGCTGCTCGACCTTGATGGCCTCCTTGAAGCCGATCTTCTCGAAGGCTTTGTTCCACTCCAGGATGGCCGCGCGCACGGTTTCGCGGTAGGCCTTGGGCACGTTGCGATCGACCCAGAAGGTGATGGGCTTGACCGGTTCGGAGACCTCCGCCGCCGGGTCCTTCTTCTCGAGCCGCCAGCGGTTCACGTAGCGCTGCCGGGGCGACAGCGACAGTTCTTCGGAGAAGTCGAGCACCACGCTCGTGAACATGCCGACACGCGGGTCGGCGCGGCGCGGCGCCATGGGCTGCTCGGGCAGCGGGGCCAGCGAGTAGCTCAGGCCCACCAGCATGCTGCGCGCGTCGGGCAGGTAGCGCGGCACCACGGGCACCGGCGCACCGGGCGGCGCGGCGCCCAGGGGCACCGACGAAATGCCGCCGGTGAAGAAGTGGTTCTGCGTCTCCAGCGTCGTGGCCGCCGGCGTGCCGCGCACGGCGGTGATGACGGAGTTGCTGCGGTCCAGCCCGTAGCCCTGGCGCAGGCTGCGCTGCAGCAGCATGCCGATGCCTTGCAGGTCATTGAGGAAGATCGCGTTGGCCTCCACCAGCACGCTCTTGCGGTCAGGGTGCGGCTGGCTGACCACCGGCACCGACGCCAGCAGGCTGTTCGAGTAGCTGGCCTCCACGGCGCGCGCCTCCGGCGTGTCCGCAGCCGCGGAGACGTCGGTGTTGCGGGCCACCACGCGCATCTGGTTGTGCACGCGCACGAACTCCACCACCTGCACGCCGCCCGTCCCGTTGACGGGCTGGGCCATCAGGCCGCCCAGCACCCAGGCGTCGCTGATGCCGCTGCGGATCTTGGGTGACAGGAGATAGGGCTTGCCCAGTTGTTCGGGCTTGATCTCGATCCAGACCTTCTCGTCCTTCTGCCACAGCACCAGCGGGCCGTCGATGCGGCGCGCCTCGCGGATGACCGTGGCGAAGGGCGGTGGACCGCCGGTCGGACCGGCAGGTGCAGCCGCCGTGGCCGCCGAGCCGCTGGCCGGGCGGGCGGGTGCGGCCGCACTGGCCGCGCCGGTGGCGGCCTTGGCGGTGGACGTCCGCGCCGCAGCCGCGGACTTCTCGCTGTTGCCGCCCTTGGTGGTCTCGGACGCGGGCTCGTTCGTCGGCGTCTGGGCGCAGGCAGCAAGCAGGAGGACGGCCACGGTGACGGCGGCGCGACGGGGCAGGGCAGGGTTGCGCATGGGGCATGCAGGGCGCGGGCGCCGGAGGGTCGAAATTCCATTGTCGGCCAAAGCCGAGTTCGCCGCTTCCCCCGTCTGCGCGAGCCGGGCCGGTGCCGAGGACTAGTCGATGGTCTGGCGGTAGCGGGCCATGGCCACGGTCCCCATCACCGCCACGAAGGCGGCGATGGCCGCCGCTTCCGGCCACAGCTCGGCCCAGCCGGTGCCCTTGAGCATGATGCCGCGCACGATGCGCAGGAAGTGCGTCAGCGGCAGCAGCTCGCCCAGGGTCTGGGCCCACGCCGGCATGCCGCGGAAGGGGAACATGAAGCCCGAGAGCAGGATGTTGGGCAGGAAGTAGAACAGCGTCATCTGCATGCTCTGCATCTGCGAGCGCGCCACGGTGCTGAAGGTGAAGCCTACCGTCAGCGTGGCGACGATGAACAGCAGCACCATGGCCGTGAGCAGCGGGAAGCTGCCGGCCATGGGCACGTCGAAGAGCACGCGCGCCGCCGCATAGACGATCAGCACCTGCACGTAGCCGGTCAGCACGTAGGGCAGGATCTTGCCGACCATCATCTCCAGCGGCCGCACCGGCGTGGCCAGCAGGTTTTCCAGCGTGCCGCGCTCGCGTTCGCGCGTCATGGCCATGGCCGTCATCATCACCAGCGTCATCGTGAGGATCACGCCCATCAGACCCGGCACCACGTTGTACGGTGACAGGCCTTCGGGGTTGTAGCGCTTGTGCAGGCGCAGCTCGAAAGGCGCGGCCCCGGGCTGCAGGCGCGCCAGCGGGCCGCGCAGGTCGTGCGCCAGCGCCAGCGCCGGCAGCTGCTGCAGTGCGGCCACGGCGGGGCCGGTGGCCGCCGGGTCGGCCGCGTCGGCGTACACGGCCAGCGGGGGCTTCTCGCCGCGCAGCAGGCGGCGGCTGAAGTCGGCGGGGAAGACCAGCACGAACTGCACCTCGCCGCGCGCCAGCAGGGCCTCGGCCTCGCCGTCGCCGACCTGCGCGACGACGCGGAAGTAGCCGGTGTTCTCCGCCGCACGCACGATGCTGCGCACCAGCGGGCCGTCGTCCAGCGCCACCACGGCGGTGGGCAGGTGACGCGGATCGGCATTGATGGCGTAGCCGAACAGCACCAGCTGCAGGATGGGCACGCCGATCATCATCGCGAAGGTGAGCCGGTCGCGCCGCAGCTGCACGAATTCCTTCAGCAGCACGGCGAGGATGCGGCCCCAGCTAGACGAAATTGTCCTGAGCATGGGCGGTGAGCGCGATGAACACGTCCTCCAGGCCGGTGGCGATGGGTGCCAGCTGCCAGCGCGCAGCGGCACCCTGCATCGCGAGCCAGGCCGGCAGGTCTTCGGCCTGGCCCGCGCTCACGTGAACGGCGCTGCCGAAGGGCACGACCATCCAGCGCGGGTCGGCCTGCAGCAGCGCCGTGGCCGCTGCCAGGTCTGCGCCCCGCAGCTCCCAGGTGCGCAGCGCGGCCCCGGCGATCACCTCCTCGGCCGTGCCGGTGGCCAGCAGCCGGCCGTAGCTGATGTAGGCCAGCCGGTGGCAGCGCTCGGCCTCGTCCATGTAGTGCGTGCTGACGAGCACCGTCAGCCCTTCGGCGGCCAGCAGATGGATCTGCTGCCAGAAGTCGCGCCGCGCCTTCGGGTCGACGCCGGCGGTGGGCTCATCCAGCAGCAGCAGTTCCGGTTCGTGCAGCATGCAGGCGGCCAGCGCCAGGCGCTGCTTCCAGCCGCCCGAGAGCGATCCCGCCAGCTGCTTGCGGCGTTCCACCAGCCCCAGACGCTCCAGCGTGGCCTGCACCACGGCGCGGCGGCGCGGCATGCCGTAGGCGCGGGCCACGAAATCCAGGTTTTCCTGCAGCGACAGGTCTTCGTAGAGGCCGAAGCGCTGCGTCATGTAGCCCACGCGGCGCTTGATGCGGCGGGCATCGGTGCGCAGGTCGTGACCCAGGCACTGGCCCTCGCCGGCGTCGGGTTCCAGCAGCCCGCAGAGCATGCGGATGGTGGTGGTCTTGCCGCTGCCGTTGGGCCCCAGGAAGCCGCAGATCTCGCCGCGCCGCACCTGGATGGCCACGTTGTCCACGACGCGTCGGCCGCCGTAGTGCTTGACCAGGCCCCGCACATCCACGGCCAGCGGCGCTGCGCTCATGGCTGCGCCGGCCGAAAGCGCACGTCCAGCGGCTGGCCCGGTTTCAGCGACGAGGCGTCCAGCGGCTCGGCCTCGACCTTGTAGACGAGCTTGCTGCGGCTGCCGTTGCTGTAGATGACTGGCGGCGTGAACTCGGCCTGCGGCGACACCCAGCGGATGCGCGCCTTCATCCCGGCCGCGCAGCCGTCGCAGGCGAGATCGACCTCGCGGCCCAGCCGTGCCTGCGGCAGCTGCGGCTCGGGCACGAAGAAGCGCACCTTCAGCGCGCCGGCGGGCAGCAGGCTCACGACCGGCGTGCCGGCGCTGACGAACTCGCCGGGGCGGGCCAGCACGTCGAAGACCTGCGCGTCGACGGGTGCCTGTCGTTGGCGCTGCGTTTCGCGCCAGCGCGCCAGGGCGAGGTCGGCGCCGCTGCCGCGGGCGTCGGCGGCGGCCGCAGCGATCTCGTCGGCACGAGCGGCCTCGCCGGCCAGGGCGCGCTGTGCCTGCAGTTCGCGCAGGCGGGCGGTATCGCGGTCCTTGGCGGCCTGCAACTCGGTGAGCTGCTGCGCTGAGACGAAACCCCGTGCCACCAGCTGCTGCTGGCGTTCCAGCGTGGCCGTCGAAGCCTGCAGCGCCGCCTGGGCCTGCGCCGTCTGGTGGTCCAGCGCCGACAGTTCCAGGGGCCGCTTGCCCTTGCGCAGGTTGGCCAGCGCCGAGCGGGCCTTCGCTTCTCGCGCATCGGCGACATCGCGGTTGAAGGCCTCGGCGTCGGCGTCCAGCGCGAACAGCGCCTGGCCGCGCGTGACGCGGTCGCCGCGCTGCACGGCCACGCTCTGCAGGATGCCGGCGCCGCTGGGGGCAATGACCACGAGGTCGGCCTCCGCGTAGCCGGCCAAAGGGGTGTCGCCGGCGGGGGCGCATGCCGCCAGCATCAGCGCGGCGGCGGCCGTGGCGAGCAAGGGTCGAGCGTGCATGGGGTTCCTTCTCAGGCGTGCGGCGCCAGGCCGCGCAAGGCCCAACCCAGGCGCAGCTCGACCTGTGCGAGGTCGGTGGTGAAGGCCGTCAACGCCTGGGCCAGCGCCGGTGGTGCGGCGCCCTGACGGAGCGCCATGTGGAACATCGGTACCGGCACGGCCAGCGTCGTCATCAGGAACAGCAACTGGTGCAGCGGGTCGTCGCGCCGCAGGGCGCCAGCTTGCTGGGCGCGCTGGATGAGCGCCAGCAGCAGCACCGGGTGGCGCGCATCCAGGCTGCGCACGAAGCGTTGTGCGGCCGCTTCGCCGGCGGCGGCGTCAAGCACCAGTTGTGCCACGAAGGCGCGGTTGTCGACCAGCCAGCCCACCAGGTGCAAGAGCGCGGTTCGCAAGGCCTCCAGCGGCACCAGCGCGGCTGCTGCGTCGAGTTGCAGACGTTCGAAGACCGGGGCGTACCAGCGTTCGATCACTTCGTCGAGGAAGGCGTCGCGGGTGCCGAAGTGATGCACGAAGCTGCCCAGGTTGGCGCCAGCCTGTCTGGCCACGGCGCGCACCGTCAGGCGCTTGATGCCGTCGCGCTGCGCCAGCGCGAGGCCGGCGAGCAGCAGCCGCTCGCGGGTGTCGGCGGCTTTGGCGGGTGAGCGGCGGGGCAGGGCCATGAGTACGCGGTTATACACCTGTACAAGCAATCCGGCGGCGCTGCGCAGCTGAGCCCTTTGCGCCGGCTGAACGGCGTAGGGGCGATGAGTGCCCGTCGACGGGCGTCTTCGCCAAGCCTCTTCCACTCAAGCACCTGGAGAACCGACATGAACCCTTGCACGACCACAAGACCCTGGCTGGCCCTCGCGGCCTGCGCAGCGCTGCTGGGCGGCTGTGTGAGCCTGCCTTCGTTGACGGGGGCCGAGCCGGCGCCGGAGGCGCTGCGCACCACAGGCCTGGCGGCCACGCCAGCACAGACGGCGGTCATCCGTTCGGCCGTGTCGGGCGACGCCCAGGCCCGGGCCGAGATCATCAAGCTCGGCTACAAGTCGCCGCAGCAGGTGATGGCGGGCCTCAACGACCTGGTTCAGAACCGGGGCGGCCTGGTGAAGGCTGCGAACTACCGCGCCGAGAACAAGCACAACAACGGGCTCGATGGCGGCAGCCTGACCCTGTTCAACCCGGATCGCGACGATCCCAGGAAGGTACGCTGGTGGGTCGACATCCGCGTCTATGCCGACGCCAACATGAACACCGTGGTGGAGGGCGTCTACAAGCAGGCGAACACGCCCCGCGGCGCGTCGGGTGAAGGCTTCGACCTGATGCAGGACCTGCGCAGCCGCATCGGCGTCAGCAAGTTCGACGACCGGCTGCCGCCGGCGCTGCTCTTCAAAGGCGACTTCGCCTCGCGGTTCTAGGCGCCGCGACGCCGGGTCCGACGGCTGCCTGGCACTGGCCGTGCTGATGCGGGCCGGCGCCGCCGTGACTCCGACGAAGCCAGCCACCGGCGCTTGGCGAGCCCGTTCAGGCGCGATCCGGAAGACAGCGCGCGCACCGCCAGGAGGCAGCTCGTTACAGCCGTTCGCGCCCTGCGACGGCCGCCGCCCGCGCAGGGGCGCATGGGCGAATCCTTGATGGAAGGCGCGGGCGACCTCCTGCCCAGGGACCTGGCCCGCGCCGCGCCCTGGAGCAGGGTCGGACCCGGCGCCTGAGCACCTGGACCCTGCCGTCCGGCAGGGATTCAGATCGCCTTGAAGCGCATGCGCTTGGGTCGCGCGCCTTCTTCGCCGAGCCGGCGCACCTTGTCGGCTTCGTACTCCTGGTAGTTGCCGTTGAAGAAGACCCATTGCGAGTCGCCTTCGGCGGCCAGGATGTGCGTGCAGATGCGGTCCAGGAACCAGCGGTCGTGGCTGATGACCATGGCGCTGCCGGCGAACTCCAGCAGCGCCTCTTCCAGCGCGCGCAGGGTTTCCACGTCGAGGTCGTTGGACGGTTCGTCCAGCATCAGCACGTTGCCGCCCTGCGCCAGCGTCTTGGCCAGGTGCAGCCGGCCGCGTTCACCGCCGGACAGGTTGCCCACCAGTTTCTGCTGGTCGTTGCCCTTGAAGTTGAAGCGGCCCAGGTAGGCGCGACTGGGCATGACGAACTGGCCGACGACGATGTTGTCCAGGCCGCCCGAGACGTCCTGCCACACGGTGTTCTCGGCGGCCAGGCTGTCGCGGCTCTGGTCGACGAAGGTCGGGCGCGCGGTCTTGCCGATCAGCACCTCGCCGGCATCGGGCTTCTCGGTG
>JAEUPH010000215.1 GCA_016790395.1 Rubrivivax sp.
ATCGAGAAGCTCTTCGACGCCGGCATCGGCTGCAGCGTGCACTACATCCCGCTGCACCTGCACCCCTACTGGCGCGAGCGCTACGGCCTGGAGCCCGGCATGTTTCCGCACAGCCAGCGCGCCTACGAGCGCATGGTGAGCTTGCCGCTGTACACGCGCATGACCGAGGCCGACGTGGCGCGCGTGGGCGACGCCTGCCGCGCGGCATTGGGCTGAGGTGGCCAAGCGGCTCTTCGACCTGCTGGTCGCAGCCTGCGCGCTGCTGCTGCTGTCGCCGCTGCTTGTCGTCGTGGCCATCGCGGTGAAACTGGATTCGCCGGGCCCGGTGTTCTTCCGCCAGCAGCGCGTGGGACGGCACGGCGTGCCCTTCCGCATCCACAAGTTCCGCACCATGCGCGATGGCGCGCCGGGGCTGCAGATCACCGTCGGTGCGGACCCGCGCATCACGGCCGTGGGCGCCTTCCTGCGCCGCACGCGCATCGACGAGCTGCCGCAGTTCATCGACGTGCTGCAGGGCACGATGAGCCTGGTCGGCCCGCGGCCCGAGGTGCCGCGCTACGTCCAGCACTACCCGCCCGACCTGAAGGCCCGTGCGCTGGCCGTTCGGCCCGGCATCACCGACCCCGTGAGCCTGGACTACATCGACGAGGCGGCGCTGCTGGCGGCCGCCAGCGACCCCGAGCGCGAGTACATCGAGCGCATCCTGCCCGTGAAGGTGCGCCGTGCGGCCGAGTACGCCGAGAGCGCATCGCTGGCCACCGACGTGGCCGTGTTGTGGCGCACGGCGCGCGTGCTGCTGGGCCAGGCGCGGCGCTGACCTAACATCCCTGCGCCGTGAACAAGCCCCTGAGTGCGCCCACCTTCTGGCACCGCCTGGACGCCGTGCTGGCGCGCCTGCGCCCGCACCGCGAGGGGCTGTCGCTGGTGGTGGACGCTGCCGTGGTCGTGGCCTGCTGGAACATCACCTACCTGTTCCGCCTGGGCTTCGAACGCTGGATCAGCGCGCGGCCGTCCTACGACGGCTGGGTGCTGCTGGGCGTGGTGGGTGCCTACGCCTTCGCCGCGCTGCTGTGCCGCGTGCCGCAGAGCATGTGGCGCTTCTCGGGTTTCGGCGAGATCAAGCGGCTCACCGCCGCCTGCGTGCTGGCTGGCGTGGCCAGCGCCGTCATCGTGCAGGCCCTGGGCCTGACGAAGGTGCCGCGTGCCGTCCTGGCACTGCACCCGGTGGTGACGCTGATGGGCATGGCCGTGGTGCGCATCGCCTACCGGATGGTCTATGAGCACGGCCGCTCGCGCATCGCGGGTGACCGCGGCGAGGTGCAGCGTGCCGTGGTGCTGGGCGCGGGCGAGGCGGCGCGCCTGCTGATGGCCGGGCTGCACCAGCAGGGCTGGGTGGTCCTGGGCCTGCTCGACGACGACCGGACCAAGCACGGTGCCAGCATCGGCGGCGTGCCGGTGCTGGGCGCCCTCGATCGGCTCAAGGACACGGCCGTGTGGGCCGGTGCCAACCGTCTCATCGTGGCCATGCCCTCGGCCAGCCCCGCGCAGCGCCGCCGCGCCTTCGACCTGGCTGCCGGCACCGGCCTGCCCGTGCTCACGGTGCCCAGCGCCGACGAACTGCGCACCGGCAGCAGCCGCATCGAGCGCCTGCGCGACATCGAGCCCGAAGACCTGCTCGGCCGCGAACCCGTGCGGCTGGATGAAGGCGGGGTTGCCGCCGCGCTGGCCGGCAAGACCGTGCTCATCACCGGTGCGGGCGGCAGCATCGGCAGCGAGCTGTGCCGCCAGGTGGCGCTGATGCAGCCGTCGCGGCTGGTGCTGTATGAGCTGAGCGAGTTCAACCTCTACAGCATCGAACAGGAACTGACGGACACCTTCCCTGAACTGCCGCTGGAGAAGCTGATCGGCGACGTGAAGGACCTGGTCCACCTGCGCGCCACGATGCAGCGCCTGCGGCCCCACGCCGTGTTCCACGCCGCCGCCTACAAGCACGTGCCGCTGCTGGAGGACGACAACGCCACCGCGGCGCTGCGCAACAACACGCTGGGCACGCACCATGCCGCGGTGGCGGCGGCCGAGTGCGGGGCCGAGCGCTTCGTGCTCATCAGCACCGACAAGGCGGTGAACCCCACCAACGTGATGGGCGCCACCAAGCGCGCGGCCGAGATGGTGCTCAGCCGCATGGCGGTGGCACACCCCGGCACGCGCTTCGTGGCCGTGCGCTTCGGCAACGTGCTGGGCAGCAGCGGCAGCGTGATCCCGAAGTTCAAGGAGCAGATCGCCAAGGGCGGCCCCATCACCGTCACGCACCCGGACATCATCCGCTACTTCATGACCATCCCCGAGGCCGCACGCCTGGTGCTGCAGGCCGCGGCCGTGGGCGAAAGCGGCCAGGTGCTGGTGCTGGACATGGGCGAGCCGGTGAAGATCGTCGACCTGGCGCGCGACCTCATCCGCCTGTCGGGGCACAGCGAGGCCGACATCGGCATCGTCTTCAGCGGCCTGCGGCCGGGCGAGAAGCTGTACGAGGAACTGCTGGCCGATGCCGACGACACGCTGCCGACGGCGGTGCCGCGGCTGCGGGTGGCGCGGCT
>JAEUPH010000224.1 GCA_016790395.1 Rubrivivax sp.
TGCTCGTCGGGCGTCAGCGCCGGGGCCACCCAGGTGGGGTCGCCCCGCTCGGGCACGGCCGGCGCCGGCGCGGCAGCGGCCGGCGCGGCAGCGGCCGGCGCCGCAGCATCGGCGGCCGCGTCCGGCGGGCTGGGTGCTGCCGCGTCCATCAGTGCTGCGGGATCGGGTGGGTCTTCTCCCACGACGTGTCCTTCATGCCGCGCGGCAGCTGCGGCGGCGACTCGGGCTGCACCTGCACGAAGCCGCGGTTGCGCTCGCCGTCCTGCACGTTGTGCGCGTTGTGGCACTCGGTGCAGACGAACCAGCGCTTCTTGCCGTTGCTGGCGAACTCACCGATGCGCTTGCCGTGGATGCCGTCGCGCCAGTCGCGCAGCTTGTCGCCGTGGCACTTGCCGCACAGCAGCTGGGGCTCGTCGAAGCTGATCGGCTGGCCGAAGTGGTCGGAGAGCTTGTTGCGCTGGGTGTTGTGGTGGCAGTCCAGGCACCAGATGCGGCCGCGGCCGTGCTGGAAGTTCTTGGCGTCCGGGTACATGGCCTCCATCGTCGGGATGGGCGTGGGCTTGTTGTCCTTCGGGAAGCCCACCGGGTACTTGCCGTTGTGGCAGGCCACGCCGCACTGGGCCAGCAGGGCCAGCTTCTCGGTGCGCGGCCGCACCACGGCCTGGCCTTCGGGGATGTCTTCCATCTGCGGCATCTTGGCCATGGGCACGGTGCCGTCATACGGGTCGCCGTACCACAGCGCCGCGCCGGTGACCGGCGAGCACTTCACGTTGGGCCAGCCGGGCTTGAGCTCGCGCTGCGTGATCTCGGTGGCCCCCTGGCGGCTCTCGAAGCACACCACCGGCTCGGGCGCCGAGGCTGCGGCGGAGGCGGCGGCCGCGGCGTCGGCCTGGGGGGCGTTCTGCGCCACCACCGTCAACAGGGCGCCACCGCACAGGGCGAGGATGGCGGCTGGCAGGGCTATGCGTCTCATGGTCGTCACCTCACTGGGCCGTGGCGGCCGCACCGGCGCCGAACTTCACCTCGCCCAGCAGGATGCCGATGGCGCCCTTGAGCAGGATGGTCAGGATGAAGAAGCCGAAGGCCCAGATGCCCAGGACCATCAGCCATTCGACGAAGGTGGGGAAGTATTCGGTCACCTCGCCGATGGGGGAGGGGATGAAGCCCGGCACGATGAGGCCCATGCCCTTCTCGATCCAGATGCCGGTGAAGGCCATGGCGCAGACGATGGGCAGGCGCTTCATGTCGTTGCGGAACGAGGGCATGAGGAACAGCACGAAGGACACCAGCATCAGCACGATCGAGCTCCAGAACCACGGCACCAGCGCGGTGAGACCGTGCAGCCCGAACATCAGGTAGTACAGCCCGTTGGCGTGCTCGGTGCGGGCATACAGCTCGACGACGATCTCCGACAGCGTGAGGAAGATCGCGATGCCCAGGCACCAGGTGACGATGGTCGTCAGCAGCTGGATCGCGCTGTCCTCGATCCAGAACTTGGTGTTCTGGCGAATGATCAGGAAGGCGATGATGATCAGCGCCGGCCCGGCCGCGAAGGCCGTGGCGATGAAGCGGATCGGCATCATGCTGTGGAACCACATCGGGCGCGACGGGTTGGTGGCCAGCAGGAAGGCGGTGACGGTGTGGATGGACAGCGCCCACACGATCGACACGTACACCAGCGGCATGAAGATCTTCTTGTTCACCGGCTTGCCCGTGTACTTCGAGTACAGGTACCAGAAGCCGACGACGGCGTTCAGGATCAGGTAGCCGTTGAGCACCAGCACGTCCCAGCCCAGCATCGAGCTGAAGCTGTAGATGCCGAAGGGCGGGATCATGTGCCACAGGCGGTCGGGCCGACCCATGTGCGCGAACACGAAGAACATGACCATGATCACCGCCGAGATGGCCAGCATCTCGCCCAGCACGGTGACCTTGTGCATGCCCTCGTGGTGGTACACGTAGGCGGGGAACACGATGGTCACCGCCCCCGCGGCCACGCCCACCAGGAACACGAGATTGGCCAGGTACAGGCCGTCGTGGATCTGGCTGGTGAGGCCGGTGACGATCAGGCCCTCGGTGTTCTGCAGGTAGAACACATAGACCATGCCCAGGATGAGCAGCCCCAGTACGCCCATCCAGGCGTAGAACTTGGTGCCACCCTTGACGACGTAGCGGACGTAGTCGGAAACGAATCGCATCAGCACGGCCCGGCTCCTCAGTCGTAGAAGTAGAAGAACTTCGGGAAGGTGTTGAGTTCGGCCTTCAGGCGGAACACGTTCTTCCGGGCCAGCACCTTGCTCACCTCGCTCTCGGGGTCGAGCAGGTTGCCGAACTTGCGCGCGCCCACGGGGCACACCTCGACGCAGGCCGGGTAGCGGCCGTGCCGCGTGCGCTGCAGGCACCAGTGGCACTTCTCGACGACACCGCGCATGCGCGGCCGGTTGCCCAGGTAGTGTGTGACCGGGTTCATGTCGGCCTTGGGCAGCACCGGCGTCGTGAGGTTGAAGCGCCGCGCCCAGTAGGGGCAGGCGTTCATGCACATCTTGCAGCCGATGCACCAGTTGTAGTCGATGACCACCGGGCCGTCGGCCTCGCGGTACGTGGTGCGCACCGGGCACACCTTCACGCAGGGCGGCTTCTCGCACTGCATGCAGGCGATGGGCATGTAGGTGGCGTCCTTCTCGGGCACCGCCTT
>JAEUPH010000014.1 GCA_016790395.1 Rubrivivax sp.
CGCGCCTTCAGCGCCCGACCGGCAGGGGTGAGCCTCAGCAGCACGCGGCGTTCGTCGGCCGCATCGCGCAGGCGCTGTACCAGGCCCGTGGCTTCCAGCCGCTTGAGCAAGGGTGTCAGCGTGCCGGAGTCCAGCGCCAGCCGCTCGCCCACCTGGCCGACGGTGAGGCCGTCGCCTTCCCACAGCACCAGCATCACGAGGTATTGCGGGTAGGTCAGGCCCAGGGGTTCGAGCAGGGGCTTGTAGAGCTTGGTCATGGCCAGCGACGCGGAATAGAGCGCGAAGCAGAGCTGGTGATCCAGCGCGAGCCAGGCGGGGTCGGGAGCGGTACGGCGGGCCATGGGTGTCAATGTATCACGCAATTAAATTGTGCACAACTGAAAGCCGCAGCGCCGAAATACATGACATGCAATGACAACAACACCCTTCAGAGTCCTGCAGGATCGAGACCACCGGAATCCGATGCCATGTCCAGCGCCAACGACTTCGACTTCATCCACGGCCCTTGGTCCGTGCAGCACCGCCGCCTCGCGCAGCGCCTGGCCGGCTGCACCGACTGGCAGGTCTTCGGCGGCAGCTGCCGCAGCTGGCCCTTGCTGGGCGGGGCCGGCAATGTCGACGACAACCTGATCGACCTGCCTGGCGGCCCCTACCGCGCCGCCACGCTGCGCAGCTGGGACCCGGCCGCGCGCACCTGGCAGATCTGGTGGCTGGATGCGCGCCGGCCCGGCGGCATCGGCGTGCCCATGGTGGGGCGCTTCGAAGGCGGCATCGGCACCTTCTTCGCCGACGACAGCTTCGAAGGCCGGCCCATCCGCGTGCGCTTCCTGTGGACGCGATGCGACACCCCGTCGCCGCGCTGGGAGCAGGCCTTTTCCGGCGACGGCGGCCAGACCTGGGAGACCAACTGGACGATGGACTTCACGCCGGCGGCGTGAGCGCTTCCAGTTCGGTCTGCACCTCCAGCCAGCGTTCTTCGAGCATGTGCACTTCGGCGCTGATGTGCGCCAGGCTTCGACCGAGTTCCGCGTAGTCGTCGCTGCTCGCATCGGGGCGGGCCAGCTTGGCCTCCACGTCCGCCTTCTCCGCGGCGAGCCGGGCCATGCGCTCGTCGATGCGCTGCAGTTCCACGCGCAGGGGCCGCGTGGCTTCGGACTGCTTCGCGCGGGCCTGCTTGCTCTTCTGGCGGTCATCCCGCGAAGCCGGCGGTGGCGCCGCCTTGACCGGCGCCACCTTCGCAGGCGGGGCCTTCGCGGGCCCGGGGGAGGGTGCAGCGGCCAGGGCCGGGCGCGGCGGGTCAGGGAGGGGCTGACCCTTGGCGGCTGCGCGTGACACCTCCATCAGCCACTTCTGGTAGTCGTCCAGGTCGCCGTCGAAGGGCTCCACGCGGCCGCGCGCGACCAGCCAGAACTCGTCGCAGGTCTCGCGCAGCAGCGCGCGGTCATGGCTGACCAGCATCACCGTGCCTTCGAACTCGTTGAGCGCGATGGACAGCGCCTCGCGCGTGGTCAGGTCCAGGTGGTTGGTCGGTTCGTCCAAGAGCAGCAGGTTGGGGCGCTGCCACACCAGCATGGCCAGCACCAGGCGCGCCTTCTCGCCGCCCGACAGACTGCCCACGGCCTGCTGCACCATGTCGCCGGTGAAGCGGAAGGTGCCGAGGAAGTCGCGCAGCTCCTGCTCGCGCGCCTGCGGGCCGACGTCGCGCGCCAGCCGCACCATGTGCATCAGCGGGCCGTCGTCCAGGTGCAGCACGTCGAGTTCCTGCTGCGCGAAGTAGCCGATGACCAGGCCCTTGCCCTGCGTGGTGTGGCCGGCGAGCAGCGGCAGGTCGCCGGCGATGGTCTTCACCAGCGTCGACTTGCCCTGGCCGTTGGCGCCCAGGATGCCGATGCGCTGCCCGGCCAGCACGCTGCGGCTGAAGCCGGAGACGATCTGCGTGGCGGCGCGGCCGGCGCTCGGCCGCCCGGAGGCGGCCGCCGCCCCCTCGGGGGGCAGGTCGCCATTGGCGACCTTGGGGGCAGACAGGTAGCCGCAGGCCAGGCCGTCGAAGCTGAGCATCGGGTTGGGCAGGCTGACGGGCTCTCGGAACTCGAAGTTGAAGTCGCTGGACGTCATCACCGGCGCCAGGCGCTCCATGCGCGCCAGCGCCTTGACGCGGCTCTGCGCCTGCTTGGCCTTGCTGGCCTTGGCCTTGAAGCGGTCGATGAACTTCTGCAGGTGCGCCACGCGCTCCTGCTGCTTGGCGTAGGCGGCCTGGGCCTGGCTCATGCGCTCGGCGCGCATCTCCTCGAAGGCCGTGTAGTTGCCGGTGTAGCGCGTGAGCTGGGCGTCGTCGAGGTGGACGATGACGCGCGTCACCGCATCGAGGAACTCGCGGTCGTGGCTGATGACGATCATCAGCCCGTCGTAGCGCTTGAGCCAGGCCTCCAGCCAGACCAGCGCGTCCAGGTCGAGGTGGTTGGTGGGCTCGTCGAGGAGCAGGATCTCGGCCGGGCACATCAGCGCGCGCGCCAGCTGCAGCCGCATGCGCCAGCCGCCGGAGAAGCTGTTCACCGGCGCGTCCAGCTGGGCGCTGCGGAAACCCAGGCCCAGCAGCATGGCTTCGGCCCGGGCGCGGGCGTCGAAATAGCCGGCGTCTTCCAGCGCCTGGTGCGCCTCGGCCATGGCGTGGCCGTCGCCGGAGGCCTCGGCCGCCGTGAGCGCCGCCTGCGCGGCCTGCAGCGGTTTGTCGCCTTCGAGCACGAAGTCGGTGGCCCCGAGCTCGGTCTCGGGCATGTCCTGCGCCACTTCCGACATGCGCCAGCGCGGCGGGATCTCCACGTCGCCGGCATCGGCCTGCAGCCGGCCGGCCAGCAGCGAGAACAGGCTGGACTTGCCCGCGCCATTGCGGCCGATCAGACCGACCTTCTCGCCCGGTTGCAGCACGACGCCGGCGTCTTTGAGCACGACCTTGACGCCGCGGCGCAGCGTGATGTTTCTGAGGGTGATCACGGGAGGTGTCTCGCTTCGATCAGGAGCACCTGGTCGTCGCCGGCGCTGGTGGGCAGCCAGATGGCCGGGAGTTGGGGGAAGGCGGCTTCGAAGTGGTCGCGTTCATGGCCGATCTCGAGCACCAGCACGGCGTGGTCGGTCAGGTGGCGGTGGGCTTGGCCGAGCAGCTCGCGCACGAAGTCCATGCCGTCCTCACCACCGTCGAGGGCCAGCGTGGGCTCGGCGCGGTACTCGGCCGGCAGCGCGGCCATGGAGGCGCGGTTGACATAGGGCGGGTTGCAGAGGATGAGGTCGAAGCGCTGGCCGCCGGCGGCGGCCAGGCCATGGCCCTGCGCCAGCGTGATGCGCCCCTGCAGCGCGTGCCGCTCGACGTTGCGCTGCGCCACGGCCAGCGCATCCGGCGATAGGTCCGTGCCCAGCACGGTGACGCCGGGCCAGGCGAGTGCCGCCAGCACGGCCAGGCTGCCGTTG
This sequence comes from Rubrivivax sp., assembly GCA_016790395.1. Classification (GTDB taxonomy): domain Bacteria; phylum Pseudomonadota; class Gammaproteobacteria; order Burkholderiales; family Burkholderiaceae_C; genus Rubrivivax. Next base: position 3,463 of record JAEUPH010000014.1, read on the forward strand.
CCGGTGCACAGGTCCAGCACGCGCTCGGTGCGCTCCGAGAGCCACGCGTCCAGCGTGCCGTCGGCCAGCGGCTCGGCGATCAGCGAGCGCGGCACGATGACCCGCTCGTCGACGAAAAAGGGAATGCCCTGCAACCAGGCCTCGCCGGTCAGGTAGGCGGCCGGCCTGCGCGTGGTGATGCGTTCGGACACCAGCGCTTCGACGGCCGCTTCGTCCTCTTCGGCCACTGCGTCGCCGGCCACGTCATCCAGCGCGTCCAGCGCTTGTCCCAGCTTCCAGAGCACCAGCCAGGCCGCTTCGTCGAAGGCATTGGTGGTGCCGTGGCCGAAGGAAACGCCCGCGGCGTCCAGGCGCGCCGCGGCGCGCTCGACGAGTTCAATCACCCTCATTGCAGGAAAGCGCTGACCGTACGGCGGTAGACCTGCACCAGCGGCTCTATCGCCGCCACGTCCACCCACTCGTCGATCTTGTGGATGCTCTCGTTGATGACGCCGAACTCCATCACCTGCGGACAGAGGCGCGCGATGAAGCGGCCGTCGCTGGTGCCGCCGGTGGTGCTCAGTTCGGGTGTCAGGCCGCATTCGGCCTCGATGGCGCCCACCAAGGCGCTGCTGAGCGTGCCTGGCGGGGTGAGGAAGGGTTCGCCGCCCAGCGTCCAGGTGATCTCGTGCGGCACCCGGTGGCGCTGCAGGATGTCGACGACGCGGTCCTGCAGGGACTGCGGGGTGGACTCGGTGCTGAAGCGGAAGTTGAACTCCACCACCAGCTGCCCGGGGATCACGTTCAGCGCCCCCGTGCCGGCATTGATGTTGCTGACCTGCCAGCTGGTGGGCGGGAAGTGGTCATTGCCGCCGTCCCAGCGTGTGGCGGCCAGCTCGGCCAGCGCCGGGGCGAACTCGTGCACCGGGTTGCGCGCCAGCTGCGGGTAGGCGATGTGGCCCTGCACGCCCTTGACGACCAGCCGGCCCGACAGCGTGCCGCGGCGCCCGTTCTTGACCATGTCGCCCAGCCGCCTCACCGAGGTGGGTTCGCCGACGATGCAGCCGTCGAGCTTCTCGCCGCGGCGCTTCAGCTCTTCCACCACGTGCACGGTGCCGAAGAGTGCCGGGCCTTCCTCGTCGCTGGTGATGAGCAGCGCCACGCGGCCGGCGTGCCGGGGGTGGGCGTCGACGTAGGCGCAGGCCGCCACCGTCATCGCGGCCACGGCCGTCTTCATGTCGGCGGCGCCGCGGCCGTACAGGCGACCGTCGCGGTGCGTGGGCACGAAGGGGTCGCTGGCCCAGTGCTGCAGCGGGCCCGTGGGCACCACGTCGGTGTGGCCGGCGAAAACGAGCGTGGGCCCCGGCACGCCCGCATCGTGCACGGCCCACAGATTGCTGACCCGGGCCTCGGGCGGGCCGGCATCCAGCGCTTCGCAGCGGAAGCCGGCTTCGGCCAGATGGCGGGCGATCAGCGCCTGGCAGCCGCCGTCGGCCGGCGTCACCGATCGCGCCGCGATCAGCGCCTCGGCCAGCCGCAGTGCGGCCATGCCGAGCGCGGGCGCTTCGTCGCGCGCGTTCACCGCTGGGTGGCCCAGGGCACGCCGGGCGCCGCGCCGCGCGCGGTGTCTTCGGCACGCACCTCGATGTTGAACTCGGTGTAGGTGGCGCTGTCGCCTTCTTCCTTCTTGGCGGCGGCGCGCGAGGTCGGAGCCTGTTCGTTCTGCAGGCGCCACAGCAGGTTGGTGGGCGAGTCGGCGTGCGAGAGACCTTCGTCGCGCGACACCAGGCCCTCGTTGATCAGGCGGGCGATGTCCTGCTCGAAGGTCTGCGAGCCCTCGGCCAGGGCCTTTTCCATCGCCTCCTTGACGCCGGAGAGGTCGGCCTTCTCGATGAGCTCGGAGACGAGCTTGGTGTTGAGCATCACCTCCACGGCCGGGATGCGGCCACCGCTGTTGCTGCGCAGCAGGCGCTGCGAGACGATGGCGCGCAGGCCGCTGGCCATGTCCGACAGCAGCGTGGCGCGCGACTCCGGCGGGTAGAAGGACAGGATGCGGCCCAGCGCGTGGTAGCTGTTGTTGGCGTGCAGCGTGGCCAGCACCAGGTGGCCCGAGAGCGCGTAGGACAGCGCCGCGCTCATGGTCTCGCGGTCGCGGATTTCGCCGATCAGGATGCAGTCCGGCGCCTGACGCAGCGCGTTCTTCAGCGCGATCTGCAGGCTGGAGGTGTCGCGGCCCACCTCACGCTGGTTGATGACGCTCTTCTTGTTGCTGAAGAGGAACTCGATCGGGTCCTCGATGGTGAGGATGTGCCCTGTCATCTGCTGGTTGCGCCACTCCAGCATGGACGCCAGCGTGGTGCTCTTGCCGGTGCCGGTGGCGCCCACCATCAGGATCAGGCCACGGCGTTCCGTCACCAGCTGCGAGAGCAGCGGCGGCACGCCCAGGCTTTCGAGCGAGGGGATCTCGTAGGGGATGCAGCGGATCACCGCCGCGATGGAGCCGCGCTGCTTGAAGGCCGACAAGCGGAAGCTGCCCACGCGCGAGACGCTGATGCCGACGTTCAGCTCGCCGGTGTCGTCCAGCTCTTCCAGCTGCTGCGGCGCCAGCATCTCGGACAGCAGCTGGCGCGTCTGGTGCGTGGTGAGCAGCTGGTCGCTGAGCTGCAGGATCTGGCCGTGGATCTTGATCAGGATCGGCGTGTTCGCCGACATGTAGACGTCGGAGGCGTTCTTCTCCGCCATCAGGCGCAGCACGCGTTCCAGGTTGTTCGCCATGTCGACTCCGGGTTGCCGAACGGGATCAGGCCCGCAGCAGCTCGTTGATGGACGTCTTCGCGCGGGTCTGCGCGTCGACCTTCTTGACGATCACCGCGCAGTACAGGCTGTACTTGCCGTCGGCCGAGGGCAGGTTGCCGCTGACCACCACGCTGCCGGCGGGGATGCGGCCGTAGCTCACCTCGCCCGTGGCGCGGTCGTAGATCTTGGTGCTCTGGCCGATGTACACGCCCATGCTGATGACCGAGTTCTCTTCGACGATCACGCCTTCCACGACCTCGGAGCGCGCGCCGATGAAGCAGTTGTCCTCGATGATGGTCGGGTTGGCCTGCAGCGGCTCCAGCACGCCGCCGATGCCCACGCCGCCGGAGAGGTGCACGTTCCTGCCGATCTGCGCGCAGCTGCCCACGGTGGCCCAGGTATCCACCATGGTGTTCTCGTCGACATAGGCGCCGATGTTCACATAGCTGGGCATCAGCACCGCGCCCTTGGCGATGTAGCTGCCTCGGCGTGCCACGGCCGGCGGCACCACGCGCACGCCGCTGGCGCGCATGGCGGCCTCGTCCAGGTGGGCGAACTTGGTCGGCACCTTGTCGAAGAAGCCCAGGTCGCCGGCGCGCATGATCCTGTTGTCGTTCAGGCGGAAGCTCAGCAGCACCGCCTTCTTCACCCACTGGTTCACCACCCAGTCGCCGACGCCGCGCTTCTCGGCCACGCGCAGGCGGCCGGCGTTGAGGTCGGCGATGACCTGTTCCACCGCCTCGCGCACCTCGGGGGCATTGACGGCCGAGATCTCGGCGCGGCTTTCCCAGGCGAGGTCGATGACGGGTTGAAGTTGGGCGACGGACATCAGGCGAGGCTTTCGGTGCGTTGTGGCGTGCGTTCTTGCGTGTAGCGGACGATGCGCCGGGCGGCCTCCAGGCACTCGTCGACCGTGGCCACGAGCGCCATGCGGATGCGGCCGCAGCCCGGATTCGGGGGTTGGTGGCCCGGGACGGCGCGCGCCAGCAGGCTGCCGGGCAGGACCTGGACATTGTATTGAGCGAGCAGGCCGCGGGCATACGCGATCTCGTCGCCGCCCGGAACGGCGGCCCAGAGGTAGAAGGCGGCGTCCGGCAACTGCACGTCCAGCACCTGGGCGAGCAGCGGCGTCACCTGCGCGAACTTGGTGCGGTAGAGCTCGCGATTGGCCACCACGTGGGCCTCGTCGTTCCACGCCGCGATGCTGGCACGCTGCACCAGGCCGCCCATGGCGCTGCCGTGGTAGGTGCGGTAGAGCAGGAAGGCCTTGAGGATGTCGCGGTCGCCGGCCACGAATCCCGAGCGCAGGCCCGGCACGTTGCTGCGCTTGGACAGGCTGGTCAGCGCCACCAGGCGGCGGAAGTCGTCGCGGCCCAGGGCCTTGGCCGCCTGCAGCGAGCCCAGCGGCGCTTCGTCGCGGAAGTAGATCTCCGAGTAACACTCGTCGCTGGCGATGACGAAGCCGAAGCGGTCGCTCAGCGCGAAGAGCTGCTGCCATTCGGACAGCGGCATCACCGCGCCGGTGGGGTTGCCGGGCGAGCAGACGTACAGCAGCTGCGTGCGCGCCCAGGTGCTCTCGGGCACGGCGGCCCAGTCGGCCGCGAAGTTGCGGGCGGGGTCGCTGGGCACGTAGGCCACGTCGCAGCCGGCCAGCAGCGCGGCGCCTTCGTAGATCTGGTAGAACGGGTTGGGGCAGACCACCAGGGCGCCCGGCTTCGTCGGGTCCAGCACGGTCTGCGCCAGGGCGAACAGCGCCTCGCGCGAGCCGTTCACCGGCAGCACCTGCGTGGCGGCGTCCAGCGTCACGGCGTAGCGGCGCTGCACCCAGCCGGCGATGGCCTCGCGCAGCGCGGGTTCGCCGGCCGTCGCGGGGTAGCTCGACAGCGCGGGCAGGCCGCGCAGCAGGGCGTCCTCGATGAGGGCCGGCGTGGCGTGCCGCGGCTCGCCGATGCCCAGGCTCACCGGCTTGAAGGCCGGATCGGGCGTGATGTCCCGGGTGAGTTCGCGCCAGCGTTCGAAGGGGTAGGGATGCAGGCGGGCAAGCAGCGGGTTCATGCCGGGGATTATCCCCGGCCGACCCGCGCGATCAGGCGCTCTGCAGCCTGAAGGCGGCCACCACCTGCACCAGCTCCTGGGCCTGGCTGCGCAGGCTCTCGGCGGCGGCGGCGCTCTGCTCGACGAGCGCGGCGTTCTGCTGCGTGGTGTGGTCCATCTGCGTCACGGCACCGGCCACCTGGGCAACGCCGCCGCTCTGCTCGTGGCTGGCGGCGCTGATCTCGCTGACGATGGCCGTGACGCGGCCGATGGCGCCCACCACTTCGTTCATCGTGGCGCCGGCCTCGTCCACCTGCGACGTGCCTTGCTCCACGCGCTCGACGCTGGCGGCGATCAAGGCCTTGATCTCGCGCGCCGCCTCGGCGCTGCGCTGGGCCAGGCTGCGCACTTCGCTGGCCACCACGGCGAAGCCGCGGCCCTGCTCGCCAGCCCGTGCGGCTTCCACCGCGGCGTTCAAGGCCAGGATGTTGGTCTGGAAGGCGATGCCGTCGATGGTGCCGATGATGTCGGCGATGCGGCGCGAGCTTTCGTTGATGCCGCGCATCGTCTCCACCACGCGCGTCACCGCGGCGCCGCCGCGGCTGGCCACCTGGCTGGCGTTGCGGGCCAGCTCGTCGGCGGACCTGGCGTGGTCGGCGTTCTGGCGCACGGTGCTGCCCAGCTGCTCCATCGAGGCCGCCGTCTGCTGCAGCGCCGAGGCCTGCTGCTCGGTGCGGCTGGACAGATCGCTGTTGCCCTGCGCGATTTCGTCGCTGGCATGGGCCACCTGCTGGCTGCCCGATCGCACGCTGGAGACCACGCGGGCCAGGCTCTCCTGCATGTGGTGCAACTCGGCCATCAGGCTGTGCGTGTCGCCCGGGCGCAGCGGCACGGGCGTGGTCAGGTCGCCTTCGGCCACGGCACGCGCCACCTCCACCGCCGTGGCGGGTTCACCGCCCAGCTGGGCGAGCAGTCCCCGCGTGATGACCACGGCCAGCAGGCCGCCCGCGGCCAGTGCAGCCAGCACCAGCGCGACCGTCCACAGACGTGCGCGTTCGTACTGCGCGCTCGCTTCCGAGGCGGTTTCGCGCCCGCCCGCCTTGTTGATCTCCGAGAGGCGATCGACCAGGGCCACGGCCTCGTCCAGCGACATCTTGGAGGCGCCGTCGGCGAGGTCGCGTGCATCCTCGGCCTTGCCTGCGCGCCCGAAGCCCACCACCTTCGCTGCAAAGCCCGCGTACTCGCCCCACTTGGCCTTCAGTTCGTCGGCCAGCTTGCGCTCTTCGCCCGGGCCGATGTGCTCCTCGTAGTCGGCCAAGGCCTTGGCGACCTGGGTGCCGGCCTCCTTGAGCTTGTCCTCGTACTCGGCCATGTAGCTCTCGTCCTTGGCGTTGGCGTGCTTGATCTCGAGCTCGCGGTAGAGCAGCATCGCCGCGCGCGCCTCCGTCGTGTGTTCCACGCCGGGCAGCCATTTGCCGGCCAGCTGGCCGGCCGCGCCGTTGACCCGGGACAGGTTCCATACGGCCGACCCACCGACGGCCGCCGTGAGCAGCAGCACGCTGCCGAAGGCCAGGGTCAGGCGGGTGCCGATGCGCAAGCCGGCGAAGGCGGCTCTGAGGCGTGCGAGGTGGTTCATGAGGGCGGCGCCGTGAAGTGGATCGGGAGCGGAGCGGGGCGGGCGGTCCCGGCGGGCCACCCGCAGTCCATCACTTCTTGTAGCCGACGTAGGTCAGGCCGATGACCTTGCCGCCAGCGTCCTTGATCGGGTGGTAGCAGGCGTCGAAGGGCGTGCCCAGCACGTCCACCTGGCCGCAGTACTTGTCGCCCTTGCTCACCGCCTCGTAGGCCTTGGCACGCGCCAGCGGCGTGCCGACGCCGCGCTTGCCTTCGGGCGTGAGCACGTTGGTGCTGACGCGGATGAACTCGTCGCCGTCCTTCACGAAGACGGTCGCCGAAGCGCCGGTGGTCTTCTTGATCTCGTCGACCACGTCGTAGTTGTTGTTGATCTTGCGGGCGCCGAAGAAGATGGCGCCGACCGTCTTGTCGCCGGCCTTTTCCGTGCCTTCGAGCTTGGGGGCGCCGATCTTGGCCAGGCGGGCGTCGAGCGCCGCGATGGCTTCCTTGGGGTCGTTGGCTGCGTGGGCGGTGGTGGCCGCGATCAGCAGCACGGCGGCGGCGAAGGTCTTCGTCATGGCAGGTTCCTTGTCTCGAGGCATGGATCGGACGCGGCGGAACGCTGCGGCCCGGCCGCCAGCGATTCCGCTCGACGACATCCATTTCGGCAGGGACGGCCCCGGTCTTTAGCCTGGCCTCGAATCAGAGTGCGCCGCGGCAGCCCGCCACTCCGCACCGGCAGGCCAGGCGGCCCTCGTGGTGCGTCTCGCCGTAGTCGACCGTGATTTCCTCGCCCGGCGCGATGTCGCGCAGCGCGTAGAACTCCACGCGGCCCTGGCGGATGCACAGCCGCGCGTTGGGGCGGCAACTGTGGTTGGTGTAGCGCATGGGGTCGGCCGAACGGCTGAAGTCGATGGCTTTGCGCGCCGACAACTCCACGATCATGATGCGCTCGGTGCGCGTGGCGCGGATGCGCGCCTCGGCCACGCTGATGCTCTCGCCGCGGATCTCGCCGATCTTGCGGCGCGTGGGGATGGGCTCGGCGGCGAAGGCGCCCTGGCCGTCGATGGCGCTCGGGTGCACGTCCACCGCGTACTTCTGGTACGCCGCGCGGGCCGGGGCGACAGGGGAGTCCATCAGCACTTGGGAAGCTCGACGGGGGGCAGCGGCTTCCAGCCTTTCTTGCGGTGCTCGGCCGTCACGAAGGTGCGGATGCCGCCGCGCACGTACCAGTCGGCGTGCAGGCGCACGAAGCGCGGCTGGATCGCCTTCACGAGGTCGTTGACGATGGTGTTGGTGACCTTCTCGTGGAAGGCGCCTTCGTTGCGGTAGCTCCAGAAGTACTGCTTCAGGCTCTTCGTTTCCACGCAGAGCTTGTCGGCCACGACCTCGATCTGGAAGTGCGCGAAGTCGGGCTGGCCGGTCAGCGGGCACAGGCAGGTGAACTCGGGCACGTCGAAGCGGATGACGTAGTCGCGCTCGGGGGCCGGGTTCGGGAACACGTGAAGCGCCTTGCTCGGGGCCGAGGGCGGCACGGCCGGCTTCTCGCGTTGCGGGGCGGCTTCGGGCGTGGTTCCGGGGGGCGTCTTGCGGGCCATGGGGCAGCGGGGTCGGCAGGGGGCGCGATGCTATCATCCGGGCCGCTGTGCGCTCGCCATCCGGGCGCTTTTTTCCATTCAAATCAAGCACTTGCATGCGCCGGGCCGGCTCTTTCGGCGGCGCTTGCGAGGCCCGCCGATGCGCCTCAACCAGATCAAGCTCGCCGGCTTCAAGTCCTTCGCCGAGCCCACCACCTTCCAGCTGCCGGGGCAGCGCGTGGGCGTGGTTGGCCCCAACGGTTGCGGCAAGAGCAACATCATGGACGCCGTGCGCTGGGTGCTGGGCGAGAGCAAGGCCAGCGAGCTGCGCGGCGAGTCCATGCAGGACGTCATCTTCAACGGCAGCGGCAATCGCAAGCCAGCCAGCCGCGCCAGCGTGGAACTCGTGTTCAGCAACGAGGACGCACGCGCCGGCGGCCAGTGGAACGCCTTCGCCGAGATCGCCGTCAAGCGCGTGCTCACGCGCGACGGCTCCAGCAGCTACTTCATCAACAACCAGCCCGTGCGCCGCCGCGACGTGCAGGACGTGTTCCTGGGCACGGGCCTCGGGCCGCGGGCCTACGCCATCATCGGCCAGGGCACCATCAGCCGCATCATCGAGAGCCGACCCGAGGAACTGCGCCTGTTCCTGGAAGAAGCCGCCGGCGTCAGCAAGTACAAGGAACGCCGCCGCGAGACGGAGAACCGGCTCAAGGACACGCGCGAGAACCTCACCCGCGTGGAAGACATCCTGCGCGAGCTCACCGGCAACCTCGATAAGCTGGAGAAGCAGGCCGAGGTGGCCGCGCAGTACCGCGGCCTGCAGGAGCAGGGCACGCTGAAGCTGCACCAGCTGTGGTTCCTGAAGCACCGCGACGCCGCCAGCGAAGAAGCGCGCGTCAGCGCCGCCGTGCTGGAGGCCACCAATGCGCTGGAAGCCCGCCTGGCGGATCTTCGCCACGTGGAAGCGCAGCTGGAGCAGGTGCGCCAGGCGCACTACGCCGCCAACGACGTGCTGCACGGCAAGCAGGGCGAGCTGGCCGAGGCGTCTCTGGAAGTGAGCCGGCTGGAGGAGCGCATCCGCTACGTCGTCGAAGGCCGGCAGCGTGCGGCCGCGCGCCTGGCCGAGCTGCAGGCGCAGAACGCGCAGTGGGCGCAGCGACAGGACGACGCCACGGCCGAGCTGGAGGACATCGCGGCGCAGATCGAAGGCGCCGACGAGCAGGCCGCGGTGCTGGCCGCGCAGGCCGAGGAGCAGGGGCTCTCGCTGCCGCAGCTCGAAGACGCGCTGCGTGCCGCGCAGGCCTCGGCCAACCAGCAGCGCCAGGCGGTGGTGCAGGTGCAGCAGCAGATCCAGGTGCTGGCGGCCGAGAGCCGCAGCGTGGAAGAGCAGAGCCGCGCGCTGAAGGGCCGGCGCGAGCGCCTGGCGGGTGAACGCTCGGGCCTGCAGGCGCCCGACATGGCGAAGCTGGAGCAGCTGAAGGCCCAGGAAGCCGCCGCCGCCGAGGCCAACGAAGCGGCCGAAGCGCGCCTGCACGAGCTCAACGAGCAGGTGCCGGCGTTGGACGAGCAGCGCCGCGCCGCGCAGGCCGCTGTCAACACCGAGAGCGCGAAGCTGGCCGACATCGGAGCGCGCCTGGAGGCGCTGCGTGCGCTGCAGGAGAAGGTGCAGACCGAAGGCAAGCTCAAGCCCTGGCTCGAGAAGCACGGCCTCGCCGGTCTGCAGGGCCTGTGGACCCAGGTGCACATCGAACCCGGCTGGGAAACCGCGCTGGAAGCGGCGCTGCGCGAACGCTTGAATGCGCTGTCGGTCGGCCGACTGGACAGCGTGCGCGCCTTCGCCGCCGACGCGCCGCCGGCCAAGCTGGCCTTCTACGCGCTGCCCGCCGGCGCGCCACCGCACACGCACGAGACGCTGCCGCAGCTGGCGCAATTGCTTCGCCTGGGCGACGCGGGGCTCAAGGCGCTGCTGTCCGACTGGCTGGAGGGTGTCTACACCGCCGCTTCGATCGATGACGCGCTGGCCCAGCGCGGCAAGCTCACGCAGGGCGAGGTCATCATGACCCGCGAGGGCCATGCCGTCAGCCAGCACGCCGTGGCCTTCTACGCGCCCGATTCCGAGCAGGCCGGCATGCTGGCCCGGGCGCAGGAGATCGAGAACCTCGGCCGCCAGCAGCGCGCTCAGGCGCTGATCGCGGACGACAGCAAGAGTGCGTCGGTGCGCCTGGAGGCCGCGTACACGGAAGCCGCCTTGCGCCTGCAGGCCGTCCGCCGCGAAGCCGCCGAGGCGCAGACCCGTGCCCACGCGCTGCATGTGGAACTGCTGCGCCTGAGCCAGCAGGCCGAGGCCGCCAACAGCCGACGCGAACAGCTGGCCGAGGAACTGGCCGAAGTCGACGCGCAGCTGGAAGCCCTGGAGGAGCGCCGCACGACCGGCGAAGCGCGCTTCGAAGCCCTGGACATCGATCTGGCCAACGCGCAGGAAAGGCATGCCGAGCTGGACGACGGCGTCATCGCGGCCGAACGTGCGCTGGCCGAAGCCCGCGAGCAGCAGCGCGCGCTGGAGCGCCAGGCCACCGAAGCGCAGTTCCAGAGCCGTGCGCTGGCCGCACGCCGCGGCGAACTGCAGCGCAGCATCGAGACCGCCGCTGCCCAGGTGCAGGCCAACCAGCAGGCCGGCCAGCAGCTGGAGCTGGAACTGGGCAGCTTCGACGACGCTGCCGCCCAGAGCGGCCTGCAGGCGGCGCTGGCGCTCAAGAGCCAGCGCGAGCAGGCGCTGGGCCTGGCGCGCAGCGAGTACGACGACCTCTCCGCGCAGCTGCGCCGCGCCGACGAGCAGAAGATGGGCTTCGAGCGCAGTCTGGAGCCGCTGCGCGAGCAGATCACCAGGCTGCAGCTGGAGCAGCAGGCCGCGCAGCTGGGCGGCGCGCAGTACCTGGAGCAGCTCACCGCCGCGGCGGTGGACCTGGAGCAGCTGGGGAAGTCCATCGAGGACGGCAACGTCAAGCTCTGGGGCCTGCAGACCGAGATCGACCGCATCAACCGCGACATCAACGCCCTGGGCGCCGTGAACCTGGCGGCCCTGGACGAGCTCACCGCGTCGCGCGAGCGCAAGACCTTCCTCGATGCGCAGAACGCCGACCTGCTGGACGCCATCCAGACCCTGGAAGATGCCATCCAGAAGATCGACCTGGAAACGCGTGACCTGCTGGCCGGCACCTTCAACCAGGTCAACGAGCACTTCGGCCGCATGTTCCCCAGCCTGTTCGGTGGCGGCAATGCGCGGCTGGTGATGACCGGCGCCGAGATCCTGGACGCCGGCGTGCAGGTCATGGCGCAGCCGCCCGGCAAGAAGAACAGCACCATCCACCTCTTGTCTGGCGGCGAAAAGGCACTGACCGCCATCGCCCTCGTCTTTGCCATCTTCCAGCTCAACCCCGCGCCCTTCTGCCTGCTGGACGAGGTGGACGCACCGCTGGACGATGCCAACACCGAACGCTATTCCAAGCTGGTGAGCGAGATGTCCAAGGGCACGCAGTTCCTGTTCATCAGCCACAACAAGATCGCCATGGAGATGGCCGAGCAGCTGATCGGCGTGACCATGCAGGAGCAGGGCGTCAGTCGCATCGTGGCGGTGGACATGGAGTCCGCCATCGGGATGGTCGAAGCCGCATGAAGCTGACCCTGGGCACCGCGCTCGCCCTGCTGGGCGTGTGCGTGCTCGTGGCCCTGGCGGCGCATGGCTGGTGGACGACACGCCGGGCGCGGGGCCGGCGGCCGCCGGTGTCGGTGCTGCCGCCGGAGCGCGTGGAACCGGCCTTGGCCGACGAATCCCCGGCCGACCTGCCGCCCCCGGCGCGCACGGCGCCGCGCCGGCAGGCGAGGCTGGACGCGCTGATCGACGCCATCGTGCCGCTGGCACTGGAAGCGCCCATCACCGGTGAACACGCGCTGCAGCACATGCCGCCCTCCCGCCGCGCGGGCAGCAAGCCGTTCTACATCGAAGGGCTGGACGCCGAGACCGGCGAGTGGGAAGCCGTGGCTGCCGGCCGCCGCTACGGCGAACTGCAGGCCGGTGTGCAGATGGCCAGCCGCAGCGGACCGCTCAACGAGATCGAGTACTCCGAGTTCGTGCAGAAGCTGCAGACCTTTGCCGAGGCCGTCGGCGCGCGCGCCGACGCGCCGGACATGCTCGAGGTGGTGGCCCGCGCGCGCGAACTCGACCAGCTCACCAGCCCGCTGGACGCCCAGCTCACCGTCACCCTGCGCGCCAATGGCGTGGCCTGGTCGGTGGGCTTCCTGCACCAGATCGCTGCGCGCCAGGGCCTGGTCCCGGGCGCGGTGCCCGGGCGCCTGGTGCTGCCTTCGCCCGAGGAGGGGGCACCGCCGATGCTGGTGCTCTCGATGGACCCGCAGGCCGCGCTCGCCGAGCAGCCACAGGATGCGGTGGTGCGCGAGTGCACCCTGACGCTGGACGTGCCGCAGACGCCGGCCGAGGCCGAGCCCTTTCCGGCCTGGCACCTGGTGGGCAAGAAGCTCTGCGACGACCTGGACGCCACCGTGGTCGACGACCAGGGCCAGCCGGTGGCGCTGCACGCCTTCGACCACATCGGGCGCGAGCTGGACTCGCTCTACCGCAAGCTCGACGCGCTGGATCTTTCGGCGGGTTCTCCGGCCGCCCGGCGACTCTTCAGCTGAACCTCGGCTCAAGGCCGCGCGGCGAAGGCCGATAGATCAGGCCAATGGCCACCGAACCCCTTGTGCCTCCCGTCGCCCGGCGCGCTGCCGGCGGTCGGCTCTCGCGCTTCGCCGTGGGCTTCACCGCCCTGTTCCTGCTGCTCGCCTGGGTGCTGGTGGTGGCGCTGCTGCAGGTGCAGCGACGTGGCGAGATCGAAGGCGAGGCGCGCCAGAACCTCAACGTGGCGCGCGCCCTGGAAGAACAGACCCTGCGTGTGCTGTCCGCCACCGACCAGGCCACGATGCGGCTGCGCGACGTGGTGCTTGCCCGTCCCGGGACCGTGCCCGAGATGGCGAGCATCGCCAACGAGACCGGCATGGCGCCGCGCATCCTGGTGCAGCTGGCGCTGGTCGACGCCGGGGGCCGGTTCGTGGGCAGCAATCTCGACCCCGATGGCAGCAAGACCGGCCACGTGGACCTCTCCGAGCGCGAACACGTGCGCGTGCATCTGGCGCCCGGCAAGGTGGCCAGCGACACGCCGCCGGTGTCGCCGGGCGGCCTGTTCATCGGCAAGCCAGTGCTCGGCAAAGTGTCCAAGAAGTGGACGATCCAGGTGTCGCGCAAGATTGCCGACGCCGAGGGCCGCGCCCTGGGCGTGGTGGTGGCCTCGCTGGACCCGGCCTACTTCGACGACGTCTTCAAGCGCGTGCAGAGTGGACGGCAGGGCAGCGTGGCCCTGGTGGGCACGGACCGCACCTTGCGCGCCCGGGTGATGGGGGGCCAGAGCGCGGGCATGGGCTCGAAGATCTCGGAAGCCAGCCCGATCGCCGGCCCTGCGCCGGCGGCCGAGGGCCACTACCAGACGATCAGCGGCGTGGACGGCATCGAGCGCCTGGTGGCCTACCGTCGCGTGGCCGACTACCCTTTCTACGTTCTGGTGGCCTCGGGCGCGGACGAGGCCCTGGCGCCCTGGCGCGCCACGCGCAACCTCACGCTGGGCGTGCTCCTGCTGCTGAGCGTGGGTGGCGTGGTCTCGGCCACCGGCCTCGTGCTGGGCCTGCGCAGGCTGGAGCGCACCAACCAGGCGCTGCGCCTGCGCGAGGCCCAGGCCCAGGCCGCCAACCAGGCCAAGACCGAGTTCCTGGCCGCCATCTCGCACGAGCTGCGAACGCCCCTGACCAGCATCCGTGGCTTTGCGGAGCTGATGGAGCACCGGCTGGACAGTCCCAAGTACCGAGAGCTCTCGGGCCTGATCCGCAAGGGCGCCGAGCACCTGAACGACCTGCTCACCGAGATCCTGGATCTGGCCAAGACCGAGGCAGGGGCCATGGTCCTGTCGCCCGGCCGTGTGGAACTGCGGCCGCTGGTCAACGAGGCCGCCGAGTTCTTCAGGCTGGCGGCCGCGAACAAGGGCCTGGCCTTGCGTGCGGACCTGGCGCCTGAGTTGCCCGACGCGATGTGGGGCGACGGCCAGCGGCTGCGGCAGATCCTGCACAACCTGCTGTCCAACGCCGTGAAGTTCACGCCGGAGGGCAGCATCCAGATCGCGGTGTCGGCCGATGCCGGACGTGTGCGCTTCGAGGTGCGTGACACCGGTCCCGGCATCCCGCCCGAGAAGCAGGCGCTCATCTTCGAGAAGTTCCGCCAGGGCGATGCCCATGTCAGCTACGAACACGGCGGCACGGGCCTCGGTCTGGCGCTCTCGCGCGGGCTGGCCGAACTGATGGGCGGCACGCTGACCGTCAGGTCGGCCCCTGGCCAGGGCGCCACGTTCACGCTGGATGTCCCCAGGGGCGAGCCGCCGGCGACCTGAGCCGCACAATGGCGGGATGACCCACGCACTCGCCGCCTTCCCCATCACCGCCAAGTGGCCGCCCCAGCACCCTGACCGCCTGCAGCTGTACTCGCTGCCCACGCCCAATGGCGTGAAGGTGTCCATCCTGCTGGAGGAACTGGGCCTGCCGTATGAGGCGCACAAGGTCTCGTTCGACACCAACGACCAGCTGACGCCCGAGTTCCTGTCGCTGAACCCGAACAACAAGATCCCGGCGATCCTGGATCCCCAGGGCCCCGCCGGCCAGCCGCTGGCGCTGTTCGAGAGCGGCGCCATCCTCGTCTACCTGGCCGAGAAGACCGGCCGCTTCATTCCCGCCGATGCGGCCGGCCGCTACGCCGCGCTGCAGTGGGTGATGTTCCAGATGGGTGGCGTCGGCCCCATGTTCGGTCAGCTCGGCTTCTTCCACAAGTTTGCCGGCAAGGACTACGAGGACAAGCGCCCGCGCGACCGCTACGTGGCGGAATCGAAGCGGCTGCTGAAGGTGCTGGACCAGCATCTCGCCGGCAGGGCCTGGATGCTGGGCGACGAGTACTCCATCGCCGACATCGCCATCTTCCCCTGGGTGCGCAACCTGGTCGGCTTCTACGAGGCCGGCGCGCTGGTGGGCTTCGACGACTTCCCGCAGGTCCAGCGCGTGCTCGAAGCCTTCGTGGCGCGGCCCGCCGTGCAGCGCGGGCTGAACATCCCGCCGCGCGGCTGAGTCAGGGCGCGAGCGCCTCCAGCAGGGCCGCCGAGGGCGTGGCCCAGCCGATGATGCCGCCCTGCGCGACGATCATCTCCAGCGCCGCGCGCTTGAACTCGGGGAAGTAGCTCTCGGTGGCATCTTCGACGATCAGGCAGACGTAGCCGCGGTCGTTGGCTTCGCGCATGCTGGTCTGCACGCACACTTCTGTCGTCACGCCGGTGAAGACCAGGTGCGTGATGCCCGCGGCCTGCAGCCGCTCGTGCAGGCCCGTGCCCCAGAACATGCCCTTGCCGGGCTTGTCGATCACCCACTCGCCGGCGGCCGGGTAGAGCGCCGGGATGATGTCCGCGCCCGGCTCCCCGGCCACCAGCAGTCGGCCCATGGGGCCGGGGTCGCCGATGCGCAGCGTGGGCTCGCCGCGCTCGCGCTTGGCCGGCGGGCAGTCGGACAGATCGGGCCGGTGACATTCGCGCGTGTGCAGCACCGGCCAGCCCCGCGCGCGCCAGGCGGCCAGCAGCGCGGCAATGGGCGGGATGGCGGCGTGCAGCCGCGTCACGTCGTTGCCCAGGCTGGCGCCGAAGCCGCCGGGCTCGACGAAATCGCGCTGCATGTCGATGACCACCAGCGCCGTGCGGCCGGGTTCGAACGGGCAGGGGAAAGGCCGGGCCGGGATCTCGATCACGCGGCCTCCGCGTGGCCGTGGCCACCCATGTGCGCGCCCAGCGTGCGGCGGTCGGCGCCGGCGGCGGCGCACTCGAAGACGATGCGGCCCTCGCTCATCACGACGATGCGGTCCGACAGCGCCAGCAGTTCGTCCAGGTCTTCGCTGACCAGCAGCACGGCTGTGCCGCGGTTGCGCGCGGCCACCAGGCGGCCGTGGATCTCGGCCACCGCCGCGAAGTCCAGGCCGAAGACCGGGTTGCTGACGAGCAGAAGGTCGGCCTCCTCGGCCAGCTCGCGGGCCAGCACGGCACGCTGCACGTTGCCGCCGGACAGCGTGCGGATCTGCGCGCCTTCGCCCTGCGTCTTCACGCCGTACTCGCGGATCAGCGCGCGCGCCTTGTCGCGCAGCACGCCGAAGTGCATCCAGCCGCTGCGGGCGGCGGGCGGGGCGTCGAACACGCGCAGGCCCATGTTGTGGCCCACGCTCAGCTCGCCGACACAGGCGTTGCGCAGCGGTTCCTCGGGCAGGCTGCGCACCTTCAGCCGCCGGTTCTGCGCGCGCGTGGCATGGAAGCGTTCGGCGCCGACATGAACGTCGCCGCTTTCGATGGGCCGCTGGCCCACCAGCGCTTCCATCAGCTCGCGCTGGCCGTTGCCCGAGACGCCGGCCACGCCGACGATCTCGCCGCCGCGCACGCTGAGCGAGAGCGACTGCACGGCCAGCTCGCCGCGGTCGCCGGCCACCACCAGCGCCTTCACCGCCAGGCGCACCGGGCCGGCCTCGTGGCCTTCCAGTTCCTCGCGCACGAAGGCCGCCGCCTTGGCACTCTTGCCTTCGCCCACCATGGCCGCGGCCAGCTGTTCGGCAGACACCTCGCCCACCGCGTGGCTGGCCACCAGCGCGCCCCGGCGCAGCACGCTCACGTCGTCGGCATGCTCGGCCACCTCGCGGAACTTGTGCGTGATCATCAGCACCGTGCAGTCGCCGGCATGGGCGCGCTGTTTCAGCAGGCCCAGCACCTCGTCGGCTTCCTGCGGTGTCAGTACCGAGGTGGGTTCGTCCAGGATCAGGAGGCGCGGCTTCAGGTAGAGCTGCTTCAGGATCTCGAGCTTCTGCTTTTCGCCGGCCGAGAGCTCCATCGGCGTGGCGTCCAGGTCGAGCCGGAAGGGCGTGGTCTGCAGGAAGGCTTCCAGCTCGGCGCGCACGGCCTTCCAGTGGATCACCGCCGGCAGCTTGCCGCGCGCCAGCAGCAGGTTCTCGGCCACCGTCATGCCCGGCACCACGGTGAAGTGCTGGTAGACCATGCCGATGCCCAGATCGCGTGCCACGGTGGGCGAGCCGATGGCCTGCTCGCGGCCGTCGATCATCACGGCGCCGCCGTCCGGGTGGTAGTAGCCCACGACACACTTCACCAGCGTGCTCTTGCCGGCACCGTTCTCGCCCAGCAGCGCGTGCACGGTGCCGGGCCGCACCTTCAGGTTCACCGCGTCCATCGCGGTGAAGCTGCCGAAGCGCTTGGTGAGCTTGTAGGTCTCCAGCGAGAGCGCGTGCATGGTCACAAGGCCTCGATCAGCGACTTCGAGTCGGACACCGCCCCGAACACGCCGCCCTGCATGTGGATCATGTGCAGCGCCGCAGCGTGGTTGGCGGGATCGGTGGCGCCGGTGCAGTCGGCGAGCAGCACGCACTCGAAGCCGCGGTCGTTCGCTTCGCGCATGGTGGTGTGCACGCAGACGTCGGTGGTGATGCCCGTCAGCACCAGGTTGCGGATGCCGCGCGTGTGCAGGATGAGTTCCAGGTCCGTGGCGCAGAAGCTGCCCTTGCCGGGCTTGTCGATGATGGGCTCACCGGGCAGCGGCGCCAGCTCGGGGATGATCTCCCCGCCCGGTTCGCCGCGCACGAGGATGCGGCCGCAGGGGCCGGGGTCGCCGATGCCGGCACCGATCTGCCGCGAGCGCCAGCGCTTGTTGGCTGGCAGGTCCGAGAGATCGGGCCGGTGCCCTTCGCGCGTGTGGATGAGGGTGTAGCCCTTGGCGCGCATCGCCGCCATCAGCGCCTTCAGCGGCTCGATGGGCTTGCGCGTGAGCGAGATGTCGTAGCCCATCTTGTCCACGTAGCCGCCCACGCCGCAGAAGTCGGTCTGCATGTCGATGACGATGAGCGCGGTGTTGGCCGGGCGCAGGTCGCCGTCGAAGGGCCAGGCGTAGGGGGTGGAGGCGATGGTCGTCATCGGGTGACTCCCAGTTCCTGCGGTGCGCCCTGGATGCTGCGCTTGGGCGAGCAGGTGGCGACGAGGATCGCCAGTGTCAGCAGGTAGGGCACGGCGTTGAAGAGGTGGTAGTAGCCGCTGATGCCCACGCCCTGCAGTGCCGGGCCCAGAGCACCCGCGCCGCCGAAAAGCAGTGCCGCCCCCAGGCAGCGCACGGGGCTCCAGCGCGCGAAGATCACCAGCGCCACGGCGATGAGGCCCTGGCCGCTGGACAGGCCTTCGTTCCAGCTGCCGGGGTAGTACAGGCTCAGCGACGCGCCGCCCAGCCCGGCGATGAAGCCGCCGGCGGTGGTGGCGGCGATGCGGAGGCCGTTGACGCTGTTGCCCAGCGCCCTGGCCGCGTCGGCCGAGTCGCCCACCATGCGCACGAGCAGACCCCAGCGCGTGTTCATGAAGGCCCACCCCATGCCCACGGCCAGCAGCACGCCGATGGGGAAGAGCGCGTTGACCTTCAACGCCGCCTGCACCTGGCCCGAACTGCTCCAGCTGCCGAGTTCGAGGGACGGGATCTGCGGTGCCTGGGGCTGGATCAGCGGCTTGCCCAGGTAGAAGGCCAGCCCGGCGCCCAGCAGCATCAGCGCGATGCCCATGGCGATGTCGTTCACGCGCGGCAGCGAGCACACCAGCCCGTGCAGCAGCGCCAGCAGCGCGCCGCTGACGCCGGCGGCCAGCACGCCCAGCCAGGGCGAGCCGGTGAGGTAGGCGCCGCCGAAGCCGGCCATGGCGCTGAACACGAGCACGCCTTCCAGGCCCAGGTTGATGCGGCCGGACTTCTCGGTGAGGCATTCGCCCAGGCTCACGAAGAGGAAGGGCGTGCCGACGCGGATGGCGCCACCCAGCACGGCGAGCAGGACGTCGAAGAGCGCGTCCATCTCAGGCGGCTTCCGGCCTGCGCGGCGGCGCCGGCGTCGGCAGCCACGACGACACCGGCAGCAAGCGTCCGCGCAGCGTCTCGGTCGCCAGGATCAGCACGAAAGCAAAGCCCAGCAGCACCTGCACCGAGGCGTCCGGCAGCCCCATGCGCCGCTGCAGCAGGCTGCCCGCGGCGCCGAAGCCACCGAACAGGATGGCCACGGGGATGATGGCCAGCGGCTGGTGGCGCGCGATGAAGCTCACCAGGATGCCGGCGTAGCCCAGGCCCGCGATCAGCGAGGCATTCGCCGAGGTGTGCACCGCCGCCACCTCGATGCCGCCGGCCAGCCCTGCGGCCGCACCGCCCAGGGCGCAGGCCGTGATGATGATGCGGTGCGCCGGCAGCCCGACGAGCCTGGCGGCGCGCGCATTGCCGCCCACCACGCGGGTGGCGAAGCCGTGTGTCGTGCGGCTCAGCCAGACCGCACCCACCACGCAGGCCACAGCCCCGAAGACCAGGCCCCAGTGCACGTCGTACTCGCCGATGGTGCCGATGCGCAGCATCTCCGGCAGCGGCAGCGTGGAAGGCTTGTTCAGGCTCGCCGGGTCGCGCATCGGCCCTTCGACGAAGTGCTTGAACAGCGCGATGGCGATATAGCTCAGCAGCAAGCTGCTGATGGTCTCGTTCACGCCGCGGTACTGGCGCAGCACGCCGGCCAGCGCGATCCAGAGTGCACCCACCAGCGCCGACGCGAGCAGCAGCAAGGCCGTGCCTGCGATGCCCGCCGGCGGGCTGAACAGGTAGGGCAGCCCGGCACAGGCCAGGCCACCCAGCACCAGCGCCCCTTCGCCGCCGATGACCGTGAGCCCGGCGCGTGCCGGCAAGGCGACGCACAGCGCCGTGAGCATCAGCGGAGCGGCGCGCTGCAGCGTGTTCTGGAAGCTGAACGCGTCGCCGAAGGCGCCCACGAACAACAGTGTCCAGGCCTGAGTGGGATCGTGCCCACCGAACCAGACCCAGGCGCCGAACAGTCCCAAGGCGCCGCCCAGAGCCAGCAGCGGCAGCAGCACGCTTTCCGCAGCATCGTGCCAGGGCTGGCGGTTCATGCGGCCGCCCCGGTCAGATCTTGCCGATGACGCCTTCGACGAGGTAGTTCATGCCTTCGAGCACCGGGTCGGTCTGCTTCAGCGTCGTGCCCTTGGCGATGACCACCTTGCCGGTGTTGTCCTTCAGCTCACCGCTGAAGATGTCGAATCCGCCGGCCACCATCTTGGCCTTGATGGCGTCGGCCGCCTTCTTGGCGGCGTCCGGCACCATGGGGCCGTAGGCGCTGGCCTTCACGAAGCCTTCCTTCAGGCCGCCGCGCACGAAGTTCGGGTGCGGTTTGCCGGTGCGGGCGGCGTCCAGGATCAGCTTGTAGGCGGTGAGCCAATTCCACTCGGCGCCCGTCAGGTAGGCCTGCGGCGCCAGCTTGGCCTGGCTGGCGTGGTAGCCGCAGACCATCTTGCCGCGCTTGGCGGCGGTCTCCACCACCACCTTGGGGCCGTCCACGTGCATGGTGAAGACGTCGCAGCCCTGGTCGGCCAGGCTGTTGGTGGCCTCGGCCTCCTTCACGGCCATGCTCCAGTCGCCGGTGAAGATGACGCTGGTGGTGATCTTCGGGTCGACGCTGCGCGCGCCCAGCGTGTAGGCATTGATGTTGCGCAGCACCTGCGGAATGGGCTTGGCGGCCACGAACGCGAGCTTCTTGCTCTTGCTCATGTGGCCGGCGACGACGCCGTTGAGGTACTGGCACTCGTCGATGTAGCCGAAGAAGCTGCCGGTGTTGTCGGGGTGCTTGCCCTTGGTCCACATGCCGCCGCAGTGGCTGAAGCGCACGTCCTTGTTCTTGCCGGCGATGGCCAGCATGTGCGGGTCGAAGTAGCCGAAGCTGGTGGGGAAGAGCAGCGCGGCGCCGTCCTGGCTGATCATGCCCTGCATGGTCTTCTGCACGGCCTGTGTCTCGGGCACGTTCTCTTCCTCGACGACCTTGACGCCGGCCATCTTCTTCAGCTCGGCGGCAGCCTCGGCGTGCGCCTGGTTGTAGCCGAAGTCGTCGCGCGGGCCGACGTAGATGATGCCCACGCTCAGCGGTTTCTGGGCCAGGGCCCAGGGGGCCATGCCGACGAGCGGCAGGGACGACAGCTGCGCCAGGGCGCGGCGGCGGGACGGCGTGTGGATGGTCATGGCGGCTCCTCTTTTGGGGCGGGCTGGTATACCAGGCGGTATCCAGCAAGAGCCGTGCCGAAGTCGGGCCGTCAGCGGGCGTGCCGGGCGCGCGCCTCGTGAAGGGTGGAGAGAGTGATCTTGCGCACCTCGGCCTTGCTCTGCTCGATGTGCGTCTTCAGCAGCAGCAGGGCCGCGTCCGGCTTGCGCTGGATGACGCTGCGCAGGATCTTGGCGTGCTCGCTGTAGGTGGCGTCCATGCGGTCGGCGCGCGTGAAGTCAAGCCGGCGGATGATGCGGATGCGCTCGGTCACGTCCCAGTGCACGCGGGCGATCTCGGCGTTGCCCGCCGCCTGCACCAGCGTGGCGTGGAACTGCTCGTCCAGCGCACCGACTTCGCGCCCGTCCTGCAGGCGCTCGGCGGCAGGCACCAGCCACACCGCCTTCAGCGTGTCCAGCGCCGGTGCCGGCTCGGGCATGGCGCACAGCCGCTGCACGCTGGCCGACTCCAGCACGATGCGCAGGTCGTACAGTTGCTCCAGCTTGTCGAAGTCGATCGGCCGCACGTACCAGCCGCTCTTGCTTTCCACGTCCAGCAGGCCTTCGTTGCGCAGGCGGAAGAGGGCCTCGCGCACGGGCGTGCGGCTGACGCCCAGCCGGGCGCCGATCTCGGCCTCGCTGAAGCGGTCGCCGGGCACGAGCTCGAAGTCGTGCATCTGCGCCTTCAAGGCGTCGTAGACCTGCACCGCCAGGTTGGCGCGCGGCACCACCGGGCCAGCGGGCGGGGCCACGGCCTTCATGCGGGCACCTCGGTGGCCTTGGCGAAGTGGCAGGCCACGCCGTGCACGCCGGCATGCAGCACCGGCGCCTCGCGGCGGCAGCGGTCCTGCACCTCGGGGCAGCGGCTGGCGAAGCGGCACACCTGGGGCGGCGGGTCGATGGGGCTCGAGACCTCGCCTTCCAGCCGCAGCCGCGGGCCGTGGCCCGGGATCGACGACACCAGCGCCCGCGTGTACGGGTGCTGCGGCGCGGCGAACAGCTGCTGCGAAGGGCCCATCTCGACGATCTTACCGAGGTACATCACCGCCACGCGGTCGGTCAGCAGGCGCACGACGTTGAGGTCGTGGCTGACGAAGAGCGTGGCCAGGTTCAGCTCGCGTCGCAGCCGGTCCAGCAGTTGCAGGACCACGGCCTGCACGGAGACGTCCAGCGCCGCCGTGGGCTCGTCCAGGATCAGCAGCTTCGGGCCAGGCGCCAGTGCGCGCGCGATGCCCACGCGCGCCCTCTGCCCGCCCGACAGCTGGTGCGGGAAGCGCGACAGCAGCGCCGTCGGCAGGCCCACCTGCTCGGCCACCTCGTCGACGCGGGCGTTGGCGGCCGCGGCGTCCATGCCGGCCAGCAGCCGGCAGGGCTCGGCGATGGTGTCGCGCGCCGTGTAGCGCGGGTTCAGGCTGTCGGTCGGGTCCTGGAAGACCATCTGGATGCCGGCGCGCTCGGGCCGAAGCGCGAAGCGGCGAGCGGGCACTTCGGCGAGGTCGGCCCCTCCGAAGACGATGCGGCCTTCGCTGGCGTCGATCAGCCTTGCCAGCAGCCGCACCAGCGTGCTCTTGCCGCAGCCGGACTCGCCCACCAGGCCCAGGCTCTCGCCGGGCGCGATGTGCAGCGAGACATCGTCCACCGCGTGCAGCAGCGCGCCGCGCCGGCCGCTCACGGGGTAGCGCTTGGCCAGGCGTTCGACCTGCAGCAGTGGCGCCGTCTCAGCCATGGGCTGCGGCCTCCACCAGCGGGTGCCAGCAGGCCACGGCATGGGGCTCGGCCACGGGGAAGGGCGCCGGCTTCTCGCGGCAACGTGGGCTGGCGAACTCGCAGCGTTCGGCGAAGCGGCAGGCGGGCAGGTCGCTGCGCCGCAGGTCAGGCAGGTTGCCGGGCACCGGCTGCAGGCCGGCCAGCGAACTGCCGGCGTGCGGCGTGCTGCTCATCAGCCGCGCCGTGTAGGGGTGGCGGGGCGACGCGAAGAGGTCCTTCGTCGGCGCGCTCTCCACCACGTGGCCGGCGTGCATGACGACGATGCGGTCGCAGTAGTCGGCTGCCAGGCCGAGGTCGTGCGTGATGAACAGCGTGGCCATCTGGCGTTCGCGCGCCAGGCCGGTGATGAGATCCATCACGGCGGCCTGGGTCGTGACGTCCAGGCCGGTGGTCGGTTCGTCGGCGATCAGCAGCTGCGGGCGGCAGGCCAGGGCGATGGCGATCATCACGCGCTGGCACATGCCGCCGCTCATCTCGAAGGGGTAGGCGGCGGCGCGGCGCTCGGGGTCGGCGATGGCCACCTCGCGCAGCGCCTGCACGGCGCGTTCGCGCCAGCCCAGCGCCGCGTCGGGCCCGGTGCGGCCGCGCGCGGCCACGGCGTGGCGGCGCAGCACGTCCTCGATCTGCAGGCCCACGGGGCGGATGGGGTTGAGCGCCGTGCGCGGGCTCTGGAAGATCATGCCGATCTCGCGGCCGCGAAGATCCGCCAGCGCGGCTTCTTCGGCCTGCAGCAGGTCCATGCCGCCGAACAGCGCGCGGCCGCCAGTCACCTTCGCGGCGGCGTCGCTGATGCCCATCATGGCGTAGCTCAGCACCGACTTGCCCGAGCCGCTTTCGCCGACCAGCCCGACGATCTCGCCTTTGGCGATGCGCAGGTTCACGCCTTCCAGCGCGCGCACCGTGCCGCTGCGCGTGCGGAACTCCAGGCTGAAGTCGCTGACCTCGAGCAGAGGCGGGTTCACGTTCTCTTCCTCGGGTCGAAGATGTCGCGCAGGGCGTCACCCAGCAGGTTGAAGGAGAACACCGCCAGCATCAGCATGGCGCCGGGGAAGAAGCTCACCCACCACTCGCCGCTGACGATGAACTGCGCGCCTTCGGCGACCAGGATGCCCCACTCCGGCGTGGGCGGCCGCACGCCCAGGCCGATGAAGCTCAAGCCCGCGGCATTCAGGATGGCCCAGCCCATGTTCAGGCTCACTTGCACCATGGCCGGCGGCAGGATGTTGGGGAACAGGTGCACGGCCAGGATGCGCAGGTCGCTGTTGCCCGACAGGCGCGCCGCCTCGATGAAACCCGCGTTGCGGCGGATGTTGGTCTCGGCCCGCGCCACCCGCACGTAGAAGGGCAGGTTGATGATGGCCGTGGCCAGCACGATGTTGCCCACCGTGTTGCCGAGCGCCGCCACGATGCCCATGGCCAGCACGAAGAGCGGGAAGGCCATGATGGTGTCGGAGATGCGCACCACCACGGTGTCCCACCAGCCGCCGTAGTAGCCCGCGGCCAGGCCCAGCGCGATGCCGAAGCCGAAGGACAGCACCACGGCCGAGACGGCGATGCCCATGTCCAGCCGCGCCGCCACCAGCGTGCGGCTGAGGATGTCGCGGCCCAGCGCGTCGGTGCCGAACCAGTGCGTGGTGCTGGGCGGCTGCAGCGCGGCGTTGGCGTTGCTGGCCAGCGGGTCGAAGGGCGCGAGCCACGGCCCGAACAGCGCCAGCAGCACGAAGAAGGTGAAGAGGCCGGCGGCGGCCAGCGTCACCGGGTTCTCGGCGAGCACATGGCGCGCATGGCCCCAGGTGGTGGCGCTCATGTTTCACCGCCCAGGCCGATGCGCGGGTCGATCAGCGTGTACAGCAGGTCCACCCCCAGGTTCAGCAGCACGAAGAGCACGCCCATCGCCAGCACGAAACCCTGCACGGGCGCGTAGTCGCTGGCCGTGAGCGCGTCGATGGCGTAGCTGCCGATGCCGGGCCAGCCGAAGACCTTCTCGATGATCACGCTGCTGCCCAGCATGAAGCCGAACACCATGCCCAGCGTCGTCACCACCGGCAGCAGCGCGTTGCGCAGCGCGTAGCGGATCAGCACCGTGCTGCGCGACAGCCCGCTGGCGCGCGCTGTGCGCACGAAATCGCTGGACAGCACCTGCAGCATCGAGGCGCGCGTCATGCGCGCGATGGGGGCCAGCACGAAGATGGCCATCGTCACCGTGGGCAGGATGAGCTGCTTGAAGGCCGCCCACCACAGTGTCAGGTCGCCGACCAGCAGGGCGTCGACGAGGTACAGCCCCGTGGCCGCGGGCGGCGGGCTGAACACCGGGTCCAGCCGGCCCAGTGGCGCCGGCGCCCAGCCCAGCAGGAAGTAGAAGACGTAAGCCAGCAGCAGGCCGGTGAAGAAGGTGGGCAGCGACACGCCGGCCGTGGTGACCAGCCGGCACAGCTGGTCGACCCAGGAGCCCGGCCGCGTGGCCGCTGCCACGCCCAGCGGCAGCGCGATGGCGCAGGCCAGCGTCAACGCCAGCAGCACCATCTCCACCGAGGCCGGCAGCCGCGTCAGCAATTCCTGCAGCACCGGCTGTCCCGTGGTGAGGCTGGTGCCGAAGTCGCCCTTCGCCAGGCCGGCGACGTAGAGCAGGAACTGCTCCGGCAGCGGGCGGTCCAGGCCCAGCGTCTTGCGCACCTGCTCGATGGCCTCGGGCGTGGCCGCGCCGCCGGCGAAGTAGGCCGCCGGGTCGCCGGGCAGGGCGCGCGTGAGCAGGAAGGTGACGATGACCACGCCCAGCAGGTTCGGCAGTGCCGACAGCAGCCGCTTGAGGATGAAGCCCAGGGTCGTCGGCATCGTTCAGGCGCCGAGCAGGCTCACGTGCGCGGCAACGACACGCCAGCCTTCGGGGAAGCGCACCCAGGTCTGGCTTTGGCGGCCGGTCCTGGGGCTGCCGTCGCGCTGGAACTCCGTCATCGCGGTGGCGAAGTCGCGGCCGTAGGTGGTGATGACGGTGTTCGCCAGCGTGCGCGCCAGGCCCACCGAAGGCCGCGCGATGCGGAAGGCGCGGATGGCCTCGATGCCGTGCAGGTTCTCGCCCACGCCATAGCGCACCGTGTGCGGGCTGGGCCAGAACAGCTCGTCCAGCACGTCGATCTGGTTGGTGACCAGCGCCTCTTCGTAGCGCGCGAAGACGGCCGTCACCTCGGCATGCACAACGGGCAGGTTGATGTCCATGCTCATCCCAGCTTCGCCACCGGCGCGCTGCACAGGCCCTGCGCCTCCAGCGCGGCGGCGACGCGCAGCCCCAGGTCTTCGCGCCAGGGCGCGGTGATGATCTGCACGCCGATGGGCAGGTGCGGCGCTGCGGGGTTCAGGCCCCACAGCGGCACGGTGACCACGGGCAGGCCGATGCAGGAGATGGGCTGCGTCAGCAGGCCCATGCTGGCGCGGGCCGGCAGCTTCTGGCCGGCGATGTCCAGCCACTCGGTGCCGATGGGCGGCGCGGTGCAGGGCGTGGCGGGGGCGATGAGCACGTCCACGGTCTCGAAGGCGCGCGCCACGCGGCGGGCGAACCAGTGGCGCACGCGTTGTGCCTTCATCACCCAGGCGGCGGGGATCAGCGCGTTGGCCAGGAAACGGTCGCGCGTCATGGGGTCGAAGTCTTCGGGGCGCTGGCGCAGGTCGTCCAGGTGCAGCGCACCGCCTTCGCCGCAGCTCACCAGGAAGGCAGCGGCGCGGGCGCGCGCCACCTCGGGCAGTTCCACCATGCGCGTGGTGCCCAGGGCCTGGGCCACGGCGTCCACGGCGGCCAGGGCCTCGGGCAGCGCCTGCATGCGGAACCAGCCGCCCAGCACGGCGATGCGCAGGCCTTCGGCACCGCGCGGCAGGCCGGCCAGCGTGGGCTCGATGTCGCGCTGCGCGCAGGCCGGGTCGGCGCTGTCGGGGCCCTGCATGGCGTCGTAGCAAGCCGCGAGATCGGCCACGTTGCGCGCGAACGGGCCCAGGTGGTCCAGGCTGGCCACGAAGGGGAAGCTGCCGGTGCGCGGCAGCCGGCCGAAGGTGGGTTTCAGGC
>JAEUPH010000017.1 GCA_016790395.1 Rubrivivax sp.
GGGCTGGAACGCACCCGAACTGGCCCCCTGGCTGGACGAGGCCATGTCGGCGGCATCGAGGGCCCACTTCGGCGCCCCGGTGGGCTACATCGGCCAGGGCGGCACGATCCCGCTGATGAGCATGCTGCAGAAGGGCTTCCCCAAGGCGCAGATGATGGTCTGCGGCGTGCTCGGCCCGAAGAGCAACGCGCACGGCCCCAACGAGTTCCTGCATGTGCCCTATGGCAAGAAGCTCACGGCGGCCGTGGCGCAGGTGATTGCCGCCTGCCCGGGATAGCGAGTGGCGCCGCCCCCTGCCCCCCCGCGCTTGGGGGGAGCTGAAGCCAATCGGGCCATCCATCCCTTGCCCTGGGGACATCCTCCTGTCAGATTTGAGACCAGACGGCTTCAGAGCCGCAACAACCTCACACACAGGAGTTCCGGATGACGAGAATGAATGCTTCGCTGCGCGCGCTGGCCGGCGCTGCGGCATGCGCCCTGTTGGCGGCAGCCGCTCCCGCGCAGGCGAAGGGGGGTGCCTTCCGCGCCGTCGGTGGCGTCTTCGGTCCGGTCCAGGGCGGTCAGCAGTTGATCGCCTCGGACCTCGTGGTCAACCTGACGGGCATCCAGAGCTTCGACGGCGCGGGCGACCCGGGCAACACCCTGTTGACCGTCGATGCGCTGGCCGGTGCCACCGTGGATGCCATCTCGTGGAACGTCACGCTCTCCACCGTCGGTGAGAGCTGGCTGTCCGAAGCCACGATCCTCATCGTCAACGACGCCGGCGACGG
Source organism: Rubrivivax sp. (assembly GCA_016790395.1). GTDB lineage: Bacteria > Pseudomonadota > Gammaproteobacteria > Burkholderiales > Burkholderiaceae_C > Rubrivivax. Next base: position 771 of record JAEUPH010000017.1, read on the forward strand.
CGTGGTCTTCAGCCCGGGCTTCGGTGACGACTTCTCAGGCTCCGGCACCTATGCCGATTCGGCCAGCCTGGTGGCGCTGGGCCTGGCCTTCCCCGTGGGCGCCGACGGCAAGCTCTACTTCGAGTTCTTCGAGGACTTCGATGACAACGTGGGTGCTGTCGATGCCACCTACACCGCCGGCAACGTCACCTTCGGGGGCATCGGCGTGGCCGCCGTTCCGGAACCCGGCACCTACGGGCTGATGGCCCTCGGCCTGCTGGGCGTGGTGGCCGCCGCCCGCCGTCGCCGCGCCAGCTGACGCGCAGGCCTTCGGCGCCCCAGCCCCGCTGCCTCAGGCTGCGGGGCTTTGTCGTTTCTGGCGGCTGCCTTTCCAGGCCCCGAACAGCACCACCACGCCGGGGATGAGGATCATGGCCCAGATGATGTGCGACAGGTGCTGCTTGACCAGCGGGATGTTGCCGAACAGGTAGCCCGCCAGGGTGATGCTGCAGACCCACAGCGCGCCACCGCTGACGTCGTAGAAGGTGAAGCGGCTGCGCGTCATCTGCGCCACGCCGGCGACGAAGGGCGCGAAGGTGCGCAGGAAGGGCATGAAGCGGGCGGCCACGATGGTGATGCCACCGTGCTTCTCGTAGAACGCGTGCATGCGGTCGAAGGCGGCACGGTTGAACCAGCGCGACTCCGGCCAGGCGAACACGCGCGGGCCGACGCGGCGGCCGATGGCGTAGTTGGTCTGGTTGCCCATCACCGCGGCCGTGGTGAGCAGCAGCATCGACAGCGGCAGGCTCATCAGGCCCAGTCCGCACAGCGCGCCGACGACGAACAGCAGCGAATCGCCCGGCAGGAAGGGCATCACCACGAGGCCCGTCTCGACGAAGATGATGGCGAACAGCAGGGCGTAGACCCAGCCGCCATAGGCCTGCACGAACTCCGACAGGTGGCGGTCGACGTGCAGGATGAAATCGATCAGGAAAGCCGCGTACTCCATGCGGCACCATTGTCCCCGGCCCAAGGGGGCGGCAGCGTGAAGGAGTTCGGACGATGGACCAGTTGCGGGCGATGAGGGTCTTCGCCAAGGTGGTGGAAGAGAGCGGCTTCGCCCGCGCGGCCCGCGCGCTGGACATGGCACCCGCCGTCGTCACCCGCGTGGTGGCCGAACTGGAGGACCAGCTGGGCGCCCGGCTGCTCAACCGCACCACGCGCAGCGTCGCGCTCACCGAAATCGGCGAGCAGTACCTGGAGAAGGTGCGCGCCATCCTGCAGGACGTCGAGGAGGCCGACGCGCTGGCCGGGGCCTCGGCGCGCGAGCCCCGCGGCCACCTGCGCGTGCTGTGCCCACCCGCCATCGCGGTGCATCTGCTGGCGCCCCAGCTGCCGCTGTTTCATGCCCGGGCGCCCCAGGTCACGGTGGAGATCACCGCACCCGGCCCGGTCGAGACGGTGGACGAGACCTTCGACATCAGCCTGTTCTCGCGCCGCGACCCGCCCGAGGGCGAGTTCATCGCGCGCCGGCTGGCGCGCAGCGAAGTCGTGGTCTGTGCTTCGCCGGCCTATCTGAACCGGCGCGGCCGCCCGCAGCACCCGGGCGAGCTGAGCGCCCATGACACGGTGGTGCCGCCGCTGGCCTCGCTGCAGCGAGGCCTGACGTTCTACCGCGGCCCACTGGATCACCCCCTGGACGCATCGCCCGAGGTTGACAGGGCCTTCACGCTCAAGCCAGCGCGTCACGCCACGCTGGCCACCACGCACATCGACATCTGCTTCGCGGCGGCACGGGCCGGGCTGGGGATCGCAGGCCTGCCTTCCTACGTCATCGGACAGTCGCTGCAGCAGGGGGACCTGGAGCGCGTGCTGCCGGACTGGCGGCTCTTCGACATGACGATCTGGGCCGGCCTGCCCTCGCGCAGGCACCTGCCCGCCCGCACGCGGGCCTTCCTCGACTTCCTTCTGGAACTCTTCGGCGGCGAGGACCGCGATCCCTGGTTGGCCCGTGCCGGTTGCCCCACCCGGTCGGCGTCGGAATGATCCGATTGGTTACTTGGCGACCACATAGTGACAACATGACCATATAGTTTCTAATGTGAACTGATTAGTTCAAACTCCGCATCGGTCGCCGCATGGGCGTCGGCCGGCAGCGCGGCGCCGTCGCCGCCACACCTTCGGAGCGAGAACGATGATCAGCAAGTGGATCCGCATCCTGGCGGCGGTCTTCACCGCCACGGCCCTGAGCGCCTGCGGTGGCGACGATGACGACCATCCGCCGCCCACCCCCAACATCGTCGGCACCGCCCAGGCCGACGCCCGGTTCAGCATCCTGGTCGAGGCGGTCACGGCTGCCGGCCTGGGCGATGCGCTCTCGCAACCGGGTCCGCTGACCGTCTTTGCCCCCACGAACGACGCCTTTGCGGCGCTGCTCGCCGAACTGGGCCTCACCAAGGCCCAGTTGCTGGCCGACAAGCCGCTGCTCACGGCCGTGCTGCAGTACCACGTGCTCGGCAGCCGCGTCGCCAAGGCCCAGGTGCCGCTGGGCAAGGCGATCACCCCGCTGGCCGGCGGCATCTTCAAGGTCGACAGCGTCGGCAGCGACCTCGTCGTCACCGACGGCCGCAACCGCACGGCGAAGATCACGGCCACCGACGTGGCGGCCTCCAACGGCGTCGTCCACGTCATCGACAAGGTGCTGTTGCCGCCGAACAGGAACATCGTGCAGACGGCGCAGGCGCTGCCGCAGTTCAGCATCCTGGTGGAGGCGGTGGTTGCGGCCGACCTCGTGGGCGCGCTGTCGGGCGCCGGGCCGCTCACCGTGTTCGCCCCCACCGACACCGCCTTCGCCGCGCTGCTCACCGAACTGGGCACCACCAAGGCCGCCCTGCTGGCCAACAAGCCGCTGCTGACCCAGGTGCTGACCTACCACGTGCTGAACAGCCGCGTGCTGAAGGCCGACGTGCCCGTGGGCAGCGCCATCACCACGCTGCAGGGCGGCAGCTTCAGCGTCGACGCCACGCTGGCCATCACCGACGCGCGCAACCGCAAGGCCGCGATCACGGGCACTGACGTGCTCACCAGCAACGGGGTCGTGCACGTCATCGACAAGGTGATCCTGCCCGCCCCCTGATCCCCTCCTCCTCCTCACCCCTGAAAGGAACTGGAACCATGAAGAATCTTCTCGTCGCCGCCGCGCTGGTCACGGCCGGCCTGTCCGCACAGGCCAAGGACATCGTCGACACCGCCGTGGCCGCCGGCAACTTCAAGACCCTGGCCGCGGCACTGCAGGCCGCCGGCCTCGTCGACACGCTGAAGGGCCCCGGCCCGTTCACCGTGTTCGCGCCGACCGACGCGGCTTTCGCCAAGGTCCCCAAGGCCGACCTCGACGCGTTGCTGAAGGACAAGGCCAAGCTCACCGCCGTGCTCACCTACCACGTACTGTCGGGCAAGGTGATGGCCAAGGACGTGAAGGCCGGCAGCGTCAAGACCGTCCAGGGCGGCTCCCTGACCCTGGCCACGACCGGCGGCGTGACGGTCAACGGCGCCAAGGTGACGGCGGCCGACATCGCGGCCGACAACGGCGTGATCCACGTCGTGGACACCGTGCTGCTGCCGAAGTGAGCCCGCGGCGCGGGCTGCGCCTAGAAGGTGTAGCCCGCGTCCGGCGCGACGCCGGTGAGCGGCTGCAGCAGCGGCAGCAGAGGCTTGAGCTGCCCGTAGCGCAGCGACACCCGGATACACCGCGCCACCGCGGCCGGCTCGACCGGCCCACGGCCCAGCGCCTCCAGGGCCTGGGCGAGCGACAGCCACTCGATGGCGCGCCAGCACTCGCCGAAGTCGGCATCGACCGGCAGTCCTTCGCGGCGCGCCAGCTCCCACCAGCGCACGGCGAGGTCGATCTCATCGGGCTCAGGCAGTGCCGCGGCCGCCAGACTCACCGTGATGTCCCGCATCAGCGGGCCTGCACGGCGCTCGCCTTCGGCTTCGGGCACCAGCGCGACCCGAGGCTGGGCCAGCGCGCTGTCGACCAGCGCATCGGCCACGCGCCGCCAGGGCTTGGCGTCGGCGGCCAGATGAAGTCGGCGATCGCGGAAGCGCTCCAGCGGCGCGAGTGTCTCTTCCCGGCCGGCGGCCACCCGGTCGTCCAGCGGCGTGCCGCGCTGGAATGACACCAGCCGCGCCAATGCCACCCGGTCGGCCGCAGCGTCGCGGCCGGTCAACACGGCGGGGAGTTCGGGAGCAGCCATTGGATAATCATTCTAAGAACCCGGCCCCCGTCACCCGCCCCAGCGCTCTTGCCTGCCCCGTCCCTCACCCCGCTGGCCCTGGCGGCAAGCCTGCTCCTCGGCGCCGGCGGGGCCACCGCGCAGAGCCCCGCACCCGACCTGCTCAAGGCCAGCCCTGCGCTGCAGCCCTTGCCGCGCGGAGAAGCCGGCCGCCAGTTGCCCATCGTGCTGCAGGCCGACCGCGTGACCGGCCGGCCCGACCTGGAGGCCACGGCCGAGGGCCGCGTCGAGTTCCGCCGCGGCGGGCTCGTCATCCGGGCGGACCGCCTCAGCTACGACCTGCCGGAAGACCTGGCCCGGGCCAGCGGGCAGGTGCGCATCAGCCGCAACGGTGCTGTCTACAAAGGCCCCGAACTGCAATTGCGCGTGCAGCGCGCCGAAGGCTTCTTCCTGCAGCCGGAGTTCGAGTTCCCGCTGCTGGGGGCTGGCGGGCGCGCCGACCGCATCGACTTCATCGATGCGTCGCGGTCGCGGGCCACGAAGGCGGAATACACGAGCTGCCCACGCGAAGGTCCCGAGGAGCCCGCCTGGCTGCTGCGCACCGACGCCGTCCGCTTCGACCTGGACAAGAACGAAGGCATTGCCGAAGGGGCCGTGCTGCGCTTCCAGGGCGTGCCCATCCTGGCGCTGCCGGCGCTGAGCTTTCCGCTGTCGGATGCACGCAAATCGGGCTGGCTGCCGCCTTCGGTGAACACCGACAACCGCAGCGGCGTCGAGTTCGCCATGCCCTACTACTGGGACATCGCGCCGAACCGGGACGCCACCTTCACGCCGCGCGTCATCACGCGCCGCGGCCTCGGCCTGGACACCGAGTTCCGCTACCTCGAACCCGGTTTCGAGGGCAGCGTGCAGCTGGACGCTCTGCCGCACGACCGCATCGCCGGCCGCTCACGCGGCGCCCTGCAGTGGCAGCACGAAGGCACGGCCTTCGGCGCACTGCACTACGGCACCGATCTCGTGCGCGTCAGCGACAACGACTGGTGGAAGGACTTCCCGGGCGCGCGCCACAGCTTCACGCCGCGGCTGCTCTCGCAGCGTGTCTTCCTGGAGCAGCCCTTCGTCAGCGGGGCCGGCAGCGGCCTGGCCTACCTGCGGACACAACAATGGCAGGTGCTGCAGGCCGGTGACGCCGTGGTCGTGGCGCCCTACCAGCGCGCGCCGCAGCTCGGCCTGCGCTTCGGCGGCCGCAGTTCCACGCTGGAGTACGGCATGGAGGCCGAATACAACCGCTTCACGCTGTCCGCTGGCGACGAAGCACGCGCCGGCCGCGCGCCGGGGGAGCGTGTGCACCTGCTGGGACACCTGGCGCGGCCGTGGCGCGAGCCAGGCTGGTGGCTGGTGCCCCGTCTGTCGGTGAACGCCGCCCGCTACGGCAAGACCGACACCTCGGCGGCGGCCGGCCGCGTGATCCCCACCTTCAGCGTCGATGCCGGCCTGGAGTTCGAGCGCCAGACGGTGGCCTTCGGGCGTGCGGTGCAGCAGACGCTGGAGCCGCGCTTCCTGTACGTGCGCACGCCCTACCGCGAGCAGAGCACGCTGCCGAACTACGACGCCGCCGCCAAGGACTTCAACTTCGTCTCGATCTACAGCGACAACCAGTTCTCGGGCGTGGACCGCGTCAACGACGCCCACCAGCTCACCGCCGGGGTGACGACGCGCTTCGTCGACAGCGCCAGCGGTGCCGAGGCGCTGCGCCTGGGCCTGGTGCAGCGCGTGCTGTTCCGCAGCCAGCGCGTCACCGCGCAGGCCGACGGCACGCCCGACGGCGCGCCACTGGACCAGCGCTTTTCCGACATCCTGCTCCTGGGCAGCACCAACGTGCTGCCGAACTGGAGCCTGGATGCCGCAGCCCAGTACAGCACCGACATCCAGCGCAGCGTGCGGTCCATCGTCGGCGCGCGCTATTCACCGGGGCCCTACCGCACGATCGGCACCACTTACCGCTTCGCCCGTGGCCTCAGCGAACAGGTGGAACTGGGCTGGCAGTGGCCGGTGTTCGGCGGCCCACCGGCCGCCCGTCGCGACAGCGGCAGCTGCAGTGGCACCTGGTACTCGGTGGGGCGGGTGAACTACAGCATGAAGGACAGCCGCGTCACCGACTCGGTGCTGGGCGTGGAGTACGACGCGGGCTGCTGGATCGGCCGCGTGGTCGCCGAGCGGCTGTCCACCGGCCGCAGCGAGGCCACGACGCGGCTGATGCTGCAGCTGGAGCTGGTGGGCCTGTCACGCATCGGCTCCAACCCGTTGAAGGTCTTGAAGGACAATATCCCCGGTTACCGCCTGCTGCGCGACGAGCGCCGCGGCTCGCCGTCGTCCGACGAGCGCTCTTCCGCATCCGCCTATGACTGATCACTCCTTGCGTCGCCTGTCCCCGCGACACGTGCTGCCGGCTCTGCTGCTGGCCACCGCCGCGGCCGGCGCCGCGGCGCAAAGCACGCCGCCGGCCCGTGTGCGCACCGGCGACTACATCGCCGTCATCGTGAACCAGGAGCTGGTCACCGCCGGCGAGGTGGAGCGCCGTGTCGAGCGCGCGCTGGCCGAACTGGGCCGCGGCCCGAAGGTGCCGCCGGAGTCCGAGCTGCGCAAGCTGGCGCTGGACGCGCTCATCGAAGAGCGCGTGATGATCACCAACGCCCGCGAGATCGGCATGCGCATCGACGAGCCCGAGGTCGACCGCGCGGTCCAGAACATCGCAGCGCAGAACCAGATCACCATCCCCGTGCTGCGCGAGAGGCTGCGCGCCGAAGGTCTGGACTACGCCCGCTTCCGCGCCAACGTGCGCGATCAGCTCATGATCGAGCGCCTGCGCGAGCGCGAGGTCTACGGCCGCATCAAGATCAGCGAAGAGGAGATCGACGCCCTCCTGGACCAGCAGCGGGCCGCAGCGATGGCCGATGCGGAAACGAACCTGGCGCAGATCCTGGTCACCGTGCCCGACGGGGCCGACGCGGCCACCGTGGCAGCGCGCCGCGCCGTGGCTGAACTGGCGCTGGCCCGCGTGCAGAAGGGCGAGGCCTTCGAGGCCGTGGCCCGGCAGGTGTCCGAGGACCCCAACGCCAAGGCCGGCGGCGCCATCGGCCTGCGCCCGGCGTCCAAGCTGCCCGACGTCTTCGTCGAGGCCACCCAGGCGCTGAAGGTCGGGGAAGTGTCGGGCAAGCTGCTGCAGACCGGCGCCGGCTTCCACATCCTCAAGGTGCTGGAACGCAAGGAGGCCCAACTGGGCCGCATTTCGCAGACCAAGGTGCGGCACATCCTGCTGCGCACCTCGCCGCAGCTGACACAGGACGTCGCAGCCCGTCGCTTGCTGGAGTACCGGGCGCAGATCGAGAGCGGCAAGAAGAGCTTCGAGGCCATTGCCAAGGAGTTCAGCGAGGACGGCTCGGCGGCCGCCGGCGGCGACCTCGGCTGGGCCAGCCCCGGCATGATGGTGCCGGAGTTCGAGAACGCCATGAACGAGCTCGCGCCGGGCGCCATGTCGCAGCCGGTGGTGTCTCGCTTCGGCGTGCACCTGGTGCAGGTGATGGAGCGCCGCGAAGTGGCCCTGGAGCTGAAGCAGCTGCGCGAGCAGGCGCGCAACGTGCTTCGCGAGCAGCGCTTCGAGCAGGCCCATTCCGACTGGACCAAGGAACTGCGCGCCAAGGCCTACGTGGAGTACCGCGAGCCCCCGCAATGAGCCACATCCCGAGGAAGCGCTTCGGCCAGCATTTCCTCGTCGACGAAGGCGTCATCGACGGCATCGTCCGCGCTATCGGCCCGCGGCCGGGCGACGCGATGGTGGAGATCGGTCCCGGGCTGGGTGCCATCACGCAGCCGCTGCTGGAGCGCGCCGGGGCGTTGACCGTCGTCGAACTCGACCGCGATCTCGCCGCGCGTCTCCGGGGCCGTGCCGGCATCACCGTGGTCGAAGCCGACGTGCTGTCCGTGGACTTCGAGGCGCTGGCCGCGGCAGCGGGTCAGCCGCTGCGCGTCGTCGGCAACCTCCCTTACAACATCTCCACGCCCATCCTCTTCCACCTGCTGGGAGCGGCGGCGCATGTGCGCGACCAGCACTTCATGCTGCAGAAGGAAGTCGTGGACCGCATGGCCGCTGCGCCGGGCGGCAAGGACTACGGGCGGCTGTCGGTGATGCTGCAATGGCGCTACCGCATCGAGGCGGTGCTGGATGTGCCCCCCGAGGCCTTCGACCCGCCGCCCCGCGTGGATTCGGCCGTGGTGCGTATGGAACCGCTGCCGACCGCCGACCACGTCGACCCCGCCGTGCTGGCCGAACTGGTGGCCGTGGCGTTCTCGCAGCGGCGCAAGATCCTGCGCCACACGCTGGGTCGCTGGATCGAGCAGCACCGGCCGGGCACCGTGTTCGATCTTCAGCGCCGCGCCGAGGAAGTGCCGGTGGCCGAATACCTGGCGCTGGCCTGTCGGACCTGAAATGAAGAAGCCCCCGGCAAGCGGGGGCATCCTTCAGCGAGCGCGAGCCTCGGTCAGGCCGCGCTCAGCCAAGCGGCGGTATCGAACGCGCTGCTCATCATCGGCATGTTCATGCCGAAGTTCGGATTGATGCCGTTCTTGGGCACCACCTTCACCGCCGGCTTCACCGGGGTGGTCGTCGCTGCTGTGGGGGCCACTTCCGTCGCCCGCTCCCATGACCCGTTTTCCTGGGAGCGGGCTACTGAAAAGAATAGAAACACCTGAAGGGTATTCGTCGCTCGCCCCAGAACTCGGCCGCATCGCGGAAGACTTCGAGCAGCTGCTCGCGCGCTTCGCGGTCGAAGCGCGGGTTGTCGGGGATCTGCTCGAGCACGACCACGAAGCCCGGTTGCTGGCCAGACTTGTGGACCAGATCGGTCATGCAGTCGTACAGCGCATCCAGGTTCTTGCCGAAGTGCACCGGGAAGGTGAAGGCCTCGGCGATGCCTTCCAGCACCTCCTGCTTGGACTGCGCGTTGGACAGGTTGGCGTACAGGAAATGCTGGCCAGCAGAGTTTGCCGCCTGCATCAGGTCATCGACACGGTAGGCACGGATGGCTTGGACGAGATTGGGTCGGATGGTCTGCAACTCCATGGTCGCGATCCTCCTTGAAGGCCGAGGGAACGAATCTGAAATGAAGGTGCCGGTGTTCACGGGGTGATCCGGCGGAAACTTGAATAGTGGTCGTCGGTGTAGAAACAGGCCGCGGGCTGGGTCGGCGGCTGACCGCCACAGACGATGCGTCGCGCGCCTCGGTCGCGCGAACCCGGGGTCTTGACCGTGTACTCGCGGTAGTAGCCCCTGGGCTTGGAGGGCAACAATCGCTCTCGGTTCCCGAAGACGGTGCCATCCTTCTTGTAGGGAAAAGGGCCACCGCTGAGCACCAGCCGATGCGTCGTCTGGGCCTCGGCGGGCAATGCAGACAGGGCCACCGTCCCCGACGCCGGGCTGTCCACCCCCTTGGCCAGAGCCGCCGAAGCGGCGCCGAGGGCGAGGCCCGCCGACAACGCCACGGCCGCCGACCACCTGCCCAGGACACGGGCCCTGGCCAGAACCGGCGGCGAGGTCACCTGGCTGCCCGACACGACCCAACCGGTCCGAAACACGGGTTTACCCTGAAAAAACAAACCAGGATGCTACCCGAGACCCCCTAAAAACTCAAGCTGTTGCCCAAGATTGGGGCAATGCGGATGGTATGGTTGTGAGCGCACACATACGTAGAAGCCACGCTGTGCCAAGGCCTAGTCGCTTCGGTGGGTGCGCCCCGCTTCGGCGTCGGCCACGACCAGTGCGGTCATGTTGACGATGCGCCGCACCGTGGCCGAGGAGGTGAGCACGTGCACCGGCTTGTCGGCGCCCAACAGCACCGGACCGATGGCGATGCCGCCGCCGGCGGCGGTCTTCAGCAGGTTGTAGGCGATGTTGGCGGCGTCGATGTTGGGCAGCACCAGCAGGTTGGCTTCGCCGCTGAGGGTGCTGTTGGGCATCAGCTTGGCGCGTTGCGCGGGGTCGAGCGCGATGTCGCCGTGCATCTCGCCGTCGACTTCCAACCAGGGGGCCTGCTCGCGCAGCAGCGCCAGCGTGCGGCGCATCTTCTGAGCGCTGGGGTGCTCGCTGGTGCCGAAGTTGGAGTGCGACAGCAGCGCCGCCTTGGGTTCGACGCCGAAGCGCTGCATCTCCTCGGCCGCCATCACGGTGATCTCGCACAGCTCTTCGGCCGAAGGGTCGGCGTTGACGTGCGTGTCCACCAGGAACACCTGCCGCCCGGGCAGCATGAGCCCGTTCATGCAGGCGTAGACCTGCACGTCCTGCGCCGTGCTCGGGCTGCCGCCCTGGCGCTTGCCGATGACCTGGTCGATGTAGTGCAGGTGCTGCGCCGTGGTGCCCCAGGTGCCGCAGAGCATGCCGTCGACCTCGCCCTTCTTCAGCAGCATCGAGCCGATGAGCGTCAGCCGGCGCCGCATCTCGATCTTGGCCACCTGCACGGTGATGCCCTTGCGTTCGGTCATCGCATGGTAGGTGGTCCAGAAGTCGCGGTAGCGGTGGTCCTGCTCGACGTTCACCACCTCGTAGTCCAGCCCTTCCTGGAGCCGCAGTCCGAACTTCTCGATGCGCTGGGCGATCACCGCCGGCCGCCCGATGAGCGTGGGTCGCGCGATGCCTTCGTCCACCACCACCTGGACGGCGCGAAGCACGCGCTCCTCCTCGCCTTCGGCGTAGGCCACGCGCTTGTGCTGCGCGCGGCGGGCCAGCTGAAAGATCGGCTTCATGGTCGTGCCCGACGCGAAGACGAAGCCCTTGAGCTTCTCGCGGTAAGCGTCAAGGTCGGCGATGGGGCGCTGCGCCACGCCCGATTCCTGCGCCGCCTTGGCCACGGCCGGGGCGATCATCATCATCAGCCGGTGGTCGAAGGGCTTGGGGATCAGGTACTCGGGTCCGAAGGCCAGGGTCTGGCCGGCGTACGCCGCCGCCACCACCTCGCTCTGCTCGGCCTGGGCCAGCGCGGCGATGGCATGCACCGCGGCGATCTCCATCGCATCCGTCACCGTGGTCGCGCCGCAGTCCAGCGCGCCCCGGAAGATGTAGGGAAAGCACAGGACGTTGTTGACCTGGTTCGGATAGTCCGTGCGTCCGGTGGCGATGATGGCGTCGGGCCGTGCGGCCTTGGCCAGGTCGGGCGCGATCTCGGGCGTGGGGTTGGCCAGCGCGAAGATGAGCGGGTTCGGCGCCATCGCCGCCACCATCTCGGGCTTGAGGACGCCGCCGGCGGACAGACCCAGGAAGATGTCCGCCCCCGGCAGCACCTCGGCCAGGGTGCGCGCGGCGGTGGGCTGAGCGAACTGGCGCTTGTCCTCGTCCATCAGCTCGGTGCGGCCTTCGTAGACCACGCCGGCGAGATCGGTCACCCAGATGTTCCGGCGTGGCAGGCCCAGCTTGACCAGCAGCCCCAGGCAGGCCAGCGCCGCGGCGCCGGCGCCGCTGACCACCAGCTTGACCTCGTCGATGCGCTTGTCCACCACCTTCAGGCCGTTGAGCATGGCGGCGCCGACGACGATGGCCGTGCCATGCTGGTCGTCGTGGAAGACGGGGATCTTCATGCGCTCGCGCAGCTTGCTTTCAACGATGAAGCATTCGGGCGCTTTGATATCTTCCAGATTGATGGCCCCGAACGTCGGCTCGAGGGCGGCGATGATATCGACCAGTTTGTGCGGGTCGTTCTCGGCGATCTCGATATCGAAAACATCGATGCCGGCGAACTTCTTGAACAGCACCGCCTTGCCTTCCATGACGGGCTTGGCCGCCAGGGGCCCGATGGCCCCCAGGCCCAGCACCGCCGTGCCGTTGGTGACGACGGCCACCAGGTTGGCGCGGCCCGTCACGGTGGCCACATCGGCCGGGTCGGCGACGATGGCCTCGCAGGCGGCAGCGACACCGGGCGAATAGGCCAGCGCCAGGTCGCGCTGGTTGGCCAAGGGCTTCTTGGCGACGACTTCCAGTTTTCCGGGCGACGGAAAGCGGTGGTAGTCGAGCGCGGCCTGTTTGATGTCGGCCGTGGGTTTTGGCGTCAGACCCGTATCAGGCATGGAACCCTGCTTATATATAAATGCAACCTCTTCGCACCGGCTGACGGTACACCGCTGGTATAAGTTTGTCAGGTCAGGGTCAGCGTTTCGCGGGCTTTTTACGCTTTCCAGACGGGGAGATTCGCAAGCCTTCGCGTAAAGAAGCGCCCGCCACGTGCCGCACCACCTTCTGCATGACGTTGGGCAGCCCGGCGTCAGGCACTTCATCCGGCGGCAGCCAGCTCGCGCCGGGCAACTCAGCCCCTTTCAGCGTGCCGCGCCCGGTCCATACCTGAAGCTTGAGATGAAAGTGCGTGAAGGTGTGCTCCACCACGCCGGGCAAAACGGTCCAGCGTGCTTTCAGGG
>JAEUPH010000019.1 GCA_016790395.1 Rubrivivax sp.
GGCCTGCATCGCACCTTGCACGTTGGTGCCACCAGCCGTCATCAGGCTCCAGTAGGCGTACTGCTCGAAGCTGCCCACGGCGTGGCCGGCAGCGCGCAGCTGGGCGTACTCACGCTGCAGCCGCGGGCCGTTGACCTGCAGGTGGTGCTGCCAGATGCGCATCGCGTACGCCTGGTTCTGCTGCTGCAATGCACCGAGCTGCGCGTTGAACTGCTGGTCGAAGGCCGCGTTCTGTGCCGCGATGCCTTGCCACTGGGCCTGGGCGGCACCGGCGAAGGTGGCCAGGGCGAGGGCGGTGACGGCGGCGATCTGGCGGGGCTTCATGGGGCGACTCCTGTGTTCGAGTGCCCCCAGTGTCAGGGCCGACCTCCAGGCCGGCCATGACACCGTGGTCTACCGCGGCCTAGCGCGGGCGACCGGAACCCCCTCCGGGCGGGCGTCCGCCGCCGGGACGGCCGGAGCCGCCGCCCGGGCGCCCGCCACCCGAACCGGAGCGGCCACCGCCTCCGCCGCTGCCCGAAGGCCGTGCCGTGGTGCCCTGCGGGCGACCGCCACCGGACCGGCCACCCCCACCGCCCGGCCTGCCACCGCCGAACCCGCCGGCATTGCGGCGCGTGCCGCCGACGCCGATGGTCATGCGGCCCAGCACGATGGGCTCGGCCTTCTCGCCGGCCGGCGGCTCGAAGCCCGGCACCGGCTCGCGCGGGATGCTGCGCTTGATGAGCTTCTCGATGTCGCGCAGGAAGATTTCCTCGTCCAGGCACACCAGCGAGATGGCCTCGCCCTGCGCGCCGGCACGGCCGGTGCGGCCGATGCGGTGCACGTAGTCCTCAGGCACGTTGGGCAGCTCGAAGTTCACCACGTGCGGCAGCTGGTCGATGTCGATGCCGCGCGCCGCGATGTCGGTGGCCACCAGCACGGGCAACTCGCCACTCTTGAATTCGGCCAGCGCCTTGGTGCGCGCTCCCTGGCTCTTGTTGCCGTGGATGGCCATGGCACCGATGCCGTTGTCGTTCAGGTAATCGGCCAGGCGGTTGGCGCCGTGCTTCATGCGCGTGAACACCAGCACCTGGTGCCAGTCGCCCTGCTTGATGAGGTGCGCCAGCAGTTCCTTCTTCTTCTCGCGGCCCACCGGGTGCATCTTCTGCGCGATGGTCTCGGCCGTCTGGTTGCGGCGCGCCACCTCGATGAGCGCCGGCTGGTTCAGCAGCTTGTCGGCCAGGGCCTTGATGTCGTCGCTGAAGGTGGCGGAGAAGAGCAGGCTCTGCTTCTTCGCCGGCACGATGGCCAGCACCTTCTTGATGTCGTGGATGAAGCCCATGTCCAGCATGCGGTCCGCTTCGTCCAGCACGAAGATCTCCACGTGCTTCAGGTCCAGCGTGCCCTGCTGGTGGTGGTCCAGCAGGCGGCCAGGTGTGGCCACGAGGATGTCGACGCCGCGGCGCAGCTTGTCCACCTGCGGCTGCATGCCCACGCCGCCGAACATGACCATGCTCGTCAGCGGCAGGTACTTGCCGTAGGTGCGCACGCTTTCCTCCACCTGCGCCGCGAGTTCGCGCGTGGGCGTGAGGATGAGTGCGCGGATGGCCGGGCGGCCGCGCGCGTCGCGCACGGGCTTGCCCTCGGTGAGGCGCTGCAGCATGGGCAGCGTGAAGCCGGCGGTCTTGCCGGTGCCGGTCTGGGCGCCGGCGAGCAGG
>JAEUPH010000037.1 GCA_016790395.1 Rubrivivax sp.
TCTCGCGGTCGCCGGCCAGCAGCCGGCCTTCGTGCAGCGACAGGCGCTGCGGCCGGAAGAAGAGTTCGGCGGCACGCGCCTCGAAGGCGTCGTCCACGCCGTCCAGCAGCCCGCGCACGACGGCCTGCACGATCACGTCGATGAACAGCGGCGGCACGCGCACCGGCCCGCCGCGCCACAGCGCCAGCAGCCAGGCTTCCAGCGTGCCGGCCTGCTGCACCGTGTCGCGCAGTGCCAGGAAGTGCTGCCAGTTCTCGCGCACGTCGGCATCGGCCAGCGCGGCGAGCTCCGGTTCGGACACCGGGCGCAGCGGATCAGCGGCCAGCGCCGCATGCAAGCGGTGCTCGGCCGCGCAGGACTCGGGCACCAGCGCCAGTTCGGGCCGCGCCAGCCATGCCGCCCACCAGGCCGGCATGGGTTTGAGCCATCCCTGGCCGTTGCGTTCGAGTTTCGTGAAGCCGCCATCGGGCCAGAGGTCGGGCAAGTTCACTTGGGGGGCAGGCTGCGCAGGTAGAGGACCAGGGCGTCCAGGTCGGAAGCGTTCATGTTGGCATAGAAGGCCGTGCCCATCGGGGGCTTCAGCCGCGTGCCGTCGGGCCGCACGCCCGTGGTGATGACCTTCTTCAGCGCCTCGTCGCTGTAGCGGCCGATGCCCTTGGGCGTGATGTTGGTGGCCGCGCTGACGCCCCAGGGGCCGTTGAAGGTCATGCCGCCCGCGCCCAGGCCGTTCACCAGGTCCGGGCCCTGCGGGCCGGGGCTGGAGTGGCATTCCATGCAGTGGCCGGCCGGGCCGGCCAGGTAGCGGCCCCAGGCCAGATTGTCGCTGCGCGGCACATCGGCCACCTTGCCCACGGGCGGGCCGTAGGCGGGCGGCAGCGGCATGCGGTAGACCGACTTCGCCGTTGCGTTCTTCACCGCTGGCACGCTGCGCAGGTAGGCCACGATGGCGGCCACGTCGGTGTCCGACAGCCCGCGGTACAGGCCGATGGGCATGGGCGGGCCGATCACTGTGCCGTCGGGGCGCTTGCCTTCGCGGATGGCGGCGACGATCTGCGCGTCGGTCCAGCGGCCGATGCCGGTCTCCGCATCGGGCGTGATGTTGGGCGCCACGGCGGTGAATGGCTTCTCGTCGAAGACCGTGCCGCCGGCCAGTTCGCGGCCGGGCAGCGGGCCTTGCGGACCCATCGGCGTGTGGCAGTTGCCGCAGGCGACGATGCCGCGCATCAGGTAGCGGCCGCGCTCGATGGGCGTCTGGGCCAGCGCGACGGTGGTGGCCGCGAGCAGTGCCGCGGCGGTGATCCAGTGCTTCATGGGCTCTCCTGTGCCGCCCTCCGCGGCCGCGGCAGTATCCGGAGCACGGCCTGCGAAGACCAGTGAATCCTCACGCGCTACGATGGCTTGATGGCCGACGACATCTCCACCCTGCGCCGCATCCTCAAGCACAGCCGCACGCTGGCCGTGGTGGGCCTCTCGGCCGAGTGGCACCGGCCCAGCTATTTCGCGGCCAAGTACATGCAGGCCCATGGCTACCGCATCGTGCCGGTCAACCCGCGCTACGACAGCATCCTGGACGAGCGCTGCTACGCGCGGCTGGAGGACATCCCCTTCGCCGTCGACATGGTCGACGTCTTCCGCAAGCCGGCCGACCTGCCGCCCATCGCGACCAGCGCCGTGGCCATCGGCGCGAAGTGCCTGTGGCAGCAGCTGGGCGTGATGAACGCCGAGGCCGACGCCATCGCGCGCGCCGCGGGGCTGGATTCGGTGATGGACCGCTGCGTGAAGATCGAGCACGCGCGGCTCTTCGGCGGCTTGAACTGGGTGGGCGTGAACACCGGCGTCATTTCGGCGCGGCGGCCGCTGCCCTGACCTCCGACGAGCGCGTGCCCAGCAGGTAGCGCGGCCCGGCGCCGAAGGCCGCGGCGCCGTCGCCGGGGTTGTAGAGCCGGCACTTCTTCAGCGACAGGCAGCCGCAGCCGATGCAGGCGTCGAGCTGGTCGCGCAGCTTCGTCAGCGCGTCGATCTGCGCGTCCAGCAGCGGCCGCCACTGGCGCGACAGGCGCGTCCAGTCGGCCTGCGTCGGCGCGCGGCCGTCGGGCAGGCTGCGCAGCGCCTCCGAGATCTGCTGCAGCGACAAGCCCACCGCCTGCGCCGCGCGGATGAAGGCCACGCGGCGCAGTTCGCTGCGTGGGTACTGCCGGCGGCCACCGGCGCTGCGCATGCTGGCCAGCAGGCCCTGTTCCTCGTAGAAGCGCAGCGCGCTGGCCGACACACCGGCGCGGCGCGCCATCTCGGGGATGGGGATGAAGGGGTCGTCCATCGGGGTCTCCGGATCGAGCAGCAGAAACGGCTTGACTTCAAGTTCACTTGAACTTGGATCATGCCACTTCTCGCTCACCCATCCCTGGAGACCCCGACATGAACGCACCCGCCACGCTCGCCGAGCTGCACCGCCTGCTGGACGACGACCAGGCCCTGCCGCCCGAGACGGCCACCGGCCTCACCAGCCACCTGCCGATGGCGCTGCAGGCGCTGCAGGCCCTGGGCGCCAGCGCGGCGCGGCTGCAGGCCTTCCGCGCCGCGCACCAGGCGCACTTCCATGGCGAAGCGGGGTCGGTGCTGCCCGGCATCGGCCCCGACTGGCGCGCCGGACTGGGTCGCTTCGACGCCTACGTCGCGCTGCGGTCCGACTTCCTGGCCCGCCTGGCCGACACCGGCCGCGACGCCCTGCTGCGCGAGACCCTGCCGCTGCTGCTGCAGGGCGCCGCGGCCGGCGCGCTGCACGGGCCCATCCGCGTGGCCCATGCGGTGCAGGCCGGCCACGATGGCGAACTGGCCAGCGCACTGGCCTACTGGGCTGCGCGCTGGCAGCCGGTGGCGCCGCCGCAGGAGCAGCCGCAAGACCTGCCTTTCGACACCTGGACGGCGGCGCTCACCGATGCCGCGTTGCGCTGGACGCCCGAGGCCCCGCTGATCACGCTGCGCATCCGTCTGGTGGAACTGTCGCCGCACTACCAGGCGTTGGCCGGCCGGCTGCAGGCGCCGCCCGACCTGCTGCCCCGGCTGACCCGATTCGCCGCCAGGGGCTATGCCCGCACACGCGCCTTCACCGTGCTGCACCTGGTCACCGGGCTGCGCGCCATCCGGCTGCTGATGCCCTGGGTGGACGCCACCGCCCAGGCCGCAGCCGGGCCGGCGCTGGTGCATGCCTTCACCGCGGCCTGGCTGGCGGCGCGCATGACGGCCTGGCCCGAGCTGCCGCCCGCGCCGGCGCTGCCCTGGGGCGAGATGGTGCGGCGTGCCGTGGCTTCGGACGACGACCACGTGATCAAGCTCGTGCATGCGGCGCTCGAACTCAGCCGCGACGACGACGATCCGGTGTTCGCCGCGGCGGCCGCGCGCGCCGTGGCCTGAAGCGCGGCGCGGCGCTATCGTCGCCGGATGAGCGACCATGTCTTCAAGCCCGAGACCCTGGCCATCCACGCCGGGCAGATTCCGGACGCCGCCACCGGGGCGCGCGCGTTGCCGATCTACCAGACCACGAGCTTCGTGTTCGACAGCGCCGAGCACGCCGCGGCGCTGTTCAACCTGCAGACCTTCGGCAACGTCTACTCGCGGCTGAGCAACCCCACCGTGGCGGCGCTGGAGGAGCGCGTGGCCGCGCTGGAGCAGGGTCGCGCCGCCGTGGCCTGTGGCAGCGGCATGGCGGCCGAGGCGCTGGTACTGACCACGCTGTTGCAGGCCGGTGACCATGTCGTGGCCGCCGGCGCGCTGTACGGCGGCAGCGTGACCATGCTGGCGGTGAACCTGAAGAAGTTCGGCATCGAGACCAGCTTCGTCGATGCGACGAAGCCCGAGGCCTTTGCCGCCGCCATGCGCCCGAACACGCGCGCCGTGTTCGC
>JAEUPH010000044.1 GCA_016790395.1 Rubrivivax sp.
TCGATGCGATGCGCATCGGGCTCAAGCCTGCTCGCCCGTGTTCTCGTTCGGGTGGAAGTTCACCGCGCGGCTGGGCACGACGGTGGAGATCGCGTGCTTGTAGACCATCTGCGTGACCGTGTTGCGCAACAGCACGACGTACTGGTCGAACGACTCGATGTGGCCCTGGAGCTTGATGCCGTTGACGAGGTAGATCGACACCGGCACGTGTTCCTTGCGCAGCAGGTTCAGAAAGGGGTCCTGCAAAAGTTGGCCTTTGTTGCTCACGATATTCTCCGTGTTGGATAGGGAAAACGCTCACGTTATCACAGCGGTGCCGCACCGCTGCACGGTACGGCCTTTGGGCATCGCGGCGGCCGCCGGGGTGTGCGACCCCATCCGTGCGCTCAGGTTCCGCGCTCGTCGAATGGATTCTTCGCCGAACGCATCTCGATGCGGATCGGCGTGCCGACCAGCTTGAAGTGCTCGCGCAAGCGGCCCTCCAGGTAGCGCTTGTAGCTGTCGGGCACATGGTCCAGCCCGGTACCGTGGATCACCACCAGCGGCGGATTCATGCCGCCCTGGTGCGCATAGCGCATCTTCGGGCGGAATCGGCCCTCGCGCCGCGGCGCCTGGTGTTCCGCGGCTTCGTGCACCAGGCGCGTCAAGACCGGCGTGCTCATCTTGACCGTGGCCGAGGCATGGGCCTGCAACAGAGACTTCCAGACGGCGTTCAGGCCCTGGCGGCGAATGGCCGAGATCTGCAGGACGGGCGCGTAGCGCAGGAAGGCCAGTCGAGTCTCGATGGAGCGCTGCAGTTGCTGGCGCTGGTAGTCGTCGGTGGCGTCCCACTTGTTGATGGCGATGACCACGGCCCGGCCCGACTCCAGGATGTAGCCGGCGATGTGGGCGTCCTGGTCGCTGACGCCCTGCGTGGCGTCGATGAGCAGCAACACGACGTTGGCATCGGCGATGGCCTGCAGCGTCTTCACCACCGAGAACTTCTCGATCGCCTCGAAGACCTTGCCCTTGCGGCGCAGCCCGGCGGTGTCGATCAGCTCAAAACGGCGCCCGTCCTTCTCGAAGGGCACGTGGATGGCATCGCGCGTGGTACCGGGCTGGTCGAACGCCACCAGGCGCTCCTCCCCCAGCCAGGCGTTGATCAGCGTGCTCTTGCCCACGTTGGGTCGGCCGGCCACGGCCAGCCGGATCGGGCGGTCCGCCTCGTCTCCCTCGGCAACGCCCTCGTCCTCGGGCTCGTCCAGCAACCCTTCCAGCGCCGCCTCGAGCAGGCTGCGGATGCCCTGACCATGGGCGGCCGAGATCGGGTGCGGCTCGCCGATGCCGAGTTCGTGGAACTCGCCCAGCAGCGGCGACTCGACCATGCCCTCGGCCTTGTTGGCCGCCAGCAGCACGCGCTTGTGCTGCGTGCGGAGGTAGCGTGCGATGTCGTGGTCCTGCGCCGAGAGCCCACCGCGCACGTCGACGACGAAGATCACCACGTCGGCTTCGGCGACGGCCTGGCGCGTCTGCTTGGCCATCTCGGCGACCACGCCGCTGGGCTTGTCGGGCTCGAAGCCGCCGGTGTCGACGACGATGAACTCGCGCTTGCCGAGCTTCGCGTCGCCGTAGTGACGGTCCCGCGTGAGGCCGGCATAGTCGGCCACGATGGCATCACGGCTCTTGGTGATGCGGTTGAACAGCGTCGACTTGCCGACGTTGGCGCGGCCGACCAGTGCGATGACCGGCTTCATGCGGGGATCACCGTCTTCAGTCGGCCCGGAAGGCGTACAAGCCGCCGGCCTGGGTCGTGACGATGAGGGTCTTGCCGACCAGCAGTGGCGTGCCGACGATGGCCTTGCCGTCGGTGGGCAGGCGCAGCTGCTGCTCGCCGCTGGCGGCCGCCAGGAAGTGCAGGTAACCCTCGCCATCCCCGAAGACCACGCTCGTGCCCACCGCCAGCGCCCCGCTCAGGCCCCGGTACAGCAGCTTCTCGCTCTGCCAGACCATGTCGCCGTTGTCGGCTCGCCAGGCGGTGATGCGGTCGCTGGCGTCGGCGCCGTAGACGCGTTCGAGGTCGCCACCGATGGCGTTCTGGCCGCCCGCATCGCGCGTCCAGAGCACCACGCCGCGCGACGCATCCGCACAGGCCACCGCGGACTGGAAGGCCCGTGCGCAGACGCGGTCGCCCAGGCGCAGCGCCGGGCCGATGAGGTCGGCCAGGCGCTCGACCTCGTTGGTGCCGCGCGGCGAGGCCATGGGCACCTCCCAGGACAGGGTGCCCCGCGTCGGGTCCAGCGCGGTGAGCCGTTGTCCCTGGGCAACGAGCAGCGTGTTCCTGTACGCCGTCACAACGCTGGCCTGCGCCAGGGTGAGCGCCTCGCCGGGCTTGTTGTAGACCCAGAGGCGTCGGCCGTCGACGGCGTCGAAGGCGTGCACGCCGCGATCGACCCCCATCACGAACACGCGCTCACCGGCCACCAGCGGCGGCGTCACCACGGCTGAAGGCACCCGCTTGCGCCAGGCCTCGCGGCCGCTGTCGAAGACGACGACCTCGTTGCCGCGCGTCACCACGGCGGTGAAGCGCCCGTCGCTGCCCACGCCCGCGGCGATGCGGTCACCGGCCGAGGCCGTCCACATCACGGCGCCGGTGTCTGCCTGGACGGCCTGCACCTCACCACCATCACTGGCGACGTAGAGCTGCCCCTGGCGCACGGCCGGCACGAGCGGGAAGCTCAGCGTGCCGAGGCTCAGGTTCCATACCGGGCTGACGCTGATCCTGGCGTCGTAGTTCTCCAGCGGCGTGGGCTTGGGCTTGTCGGACGAACAGGCGACCAGCAGGCCGATCAGCAGCAGCGCGCCAAGGGCGCGCGTGCGGGTCACTTGGCGGCCCCCACCGCCGGCGCGCTGGCCGCCGAAGCCGCTGGCGCCGCACCGATGGCGGTGAGCTTGGCATCGACGAGCCGGCGGTAGTCCAGCTTCTCGCCCATGGCCTTGTAGGCCGCCTGCCAGGCGGCGCGCGCCTCGTCCTTCTTGCCTTCGGCCATCAGCAGGTCACCGCGCCGGTCGGCGGCCAGGGCGTCGAAGCCCTCGCCCTTGACGCCTTCAAGCACCTTGAGACCTTCTGCGTACTGCTTCGCATCGCCCAGCACGGCGGCCAGCCGCAGGCGCGCCACCATGCGCACTTCGTCTTCCTTGCCGTGGTCGACCACCCAGCCCAGGCTGGCCTTGGCGGCATCGATCTGGCCCTTGGCCAGCTGGGCCTTGGCGGCCAGCAGTCCACCCTGCTGGGCAAACGCGGTGCCCGGGAAGCGCTCCTTGAGGTCGTTGAAGACGCGGCCTGATTTCTCGGCGTCGCCCGCCTGGGCGGCGCGGTCAAGCTCGTCGAACATCGCGCTGGCCTTGGCGGCCTGGTCGCGTTGCCACCACTGCCAGCCGTTCCAGCCCAGCACGCCGGACAGCGCGACCACCAGCGTCCACGTGATGAGGTTGCCCTGCTTGTTCCAGAACGCCTTCAGCGCGTCGAGTTGTTCCTGCTCCTGCAGGTCGAGTTGGGTGGCCATGGATGCGCTCGGGTCGGACGGGTGAATGGAAGGAAAAGCTTCTGATTATGCGGTGCGCAGTTCGTTCGCCCAGGCGGCGACGGCGTCCAGACGGCGCGTGAGCTGCGGCGCGGCGGCGTCGCGGAGGGCCTTGACGGCGACTTCGCCGCGCCCGAGTTCGTCGGCGCCGAAGACCAGCGCATGCCGGGCGCCGCTGGCGTCGGCCTTCTTGAACTGCGCCTTGATGCTGCCGCCACCGGCGTGCATCTGCACGGCCACGCCGGCAGCGCGCAGGGCGTCCAGAGCCACCAGCGCCTGGGGCAGGCACTGCGGGTCGCCGACCACGGCGTACGCATCGGGTGCTGCGGAAGGCATCGGCAGCCCCAGCTCCTGCAGCAGCAGCAGCAAGCGCTCGACACCCAGGCCGAAGCCGATGGCCGGCGTGGGCTTGCCGCCCAACTGCTCGAACAGTCCGTCGTAGCGACCGCCACCGCACACCGTGCCCTGCGAGCCCAGGTGGTCCGTGACCCACTCGAACACCGTGAGGTTGTAGTAGTCGAGGCCGCGCACCATGCGCGGGTTGATGCGGTAGGGCAGTCCGGCCGCGTCGAGCACGGCGCAGACCGCGTCCAGATGGGCCCGTGTCTCCGGGCCGAGGTGGTCCAGCAGCTTCGGCGCTGCCTCGACCAGGGCCTGCAGCGCGGGGTTCTTGGTGTCCAGGATGCGCAGAGGATTGGCGTGCAGCCGACGCTTCGAGTCTTCGTCCAGCTGGTCCGCATGGGCCTCGAAGTAGGCCACCAGTGCCGCGCGGTGTGCCGCGCGCTCGGCGGGCTGGCCCAGGCTGTTGAGCTCCAGCCGCACGTGCTGACCGATCACCAGCCCCAGGTCCTGCCACAGGCGACGCACCATCAGGATGAGCTCGGCGTCGACATCGGGCCCCGGATAACCCAGCGCCTCCACGTCCAGCTGGTAGAACTGGCGGTAACGGCCCTTCTGCGGCCGCTCGTGCCGGAACACCGGGCCCATGGACCACACGCGCAAGGGGCCGTTGTAGAGCGCGTTGTGCTCGATCATCGCGCGCACGATGCCGGCGGTGATCTCGGGGCGCAGCGTCAGCGCGTCGCCGTTCATCGCGTCGCTCCAGGAGTACATCTCCTTCTCGACGATGTCGGTGGCCTCTCCGATGCCGCGCACGAACAGCGACGTGGGCTCGACGATGGGCGTCAGCAGGTACTGGTAGCCATGCCGGGCCAGCACCGACTGCACGGTGGTCTCGAACCAGCGCCACAGCGCGGCGTCAGGCAGTTTCTCCTTGCGCGGGACGCTGCCCGGCAGGATGTCGTTCATGCCTTTGACGGCAAGCAGTTTGTCGGCCATGGAGTGCGCGGCGCGCCGGGGCGCCGGGGAGGATCAGGGAGCAGGCGGGAAACGGGGCGGGTGCGTCAGTGCGCAGCCGTGGCGCTGCCGAAGCGCTTTTCGATGTAGTCCTCGACGATGCGGTGGAACTCCGCGGCGATGCCTTCGCCGCGCAGCGTCATGGCCTTCTGGCCGTCGATGAACACCGGCGCTGCCGGCGCTTCGCCTGTGCCGGGCAGGCTGATGCCGATGTCGGCATGCTTGCTTTCCCCGGGACCGTTGACGATGCAGCCCATCACGGCCACTTTCATGTTCTCGACGCCGGGGTACCTGGCCTTCCACACCGGCATCTGCGCACGCAGGAAGTCGTCGATCTGCTTGGCCAGTTCCTGGAAAGTGGTGCTGGTGGTGCGCCCGCAGCCGGGACAGGCGGTGACACTGGGGTTGAAACTGCGCAGCCCCAGGCTCTGCAGGATTTCCATCGCCACCACCACCTCCTGCGTGCGTGCCTCGCCGGGCTGCGGCGTGAGGCTGACGCGGATGGTGTCGCCGATGCCCTCCTGGAGCAGCACGCCCAGGGACGTGGCCGAGGCCACCGTGCCCTTGGTGCCCATGCCGGCCTCCGTCAGGCCCAGGTGCAGCGCGTAGTCGCAGCGACGGGCGAGCGCGCGATAGACGCTGATGAGGTCCTGCACGCCGCTGACCTTGCAGCTGATGATGATGTTGTCGGGGTTCAGGCCCAGTTCGCGCGCGTACTCGGCGGACGTCAGCGCGCTCTGCACCAGCGCCTGGTACATCACCTGCTTCGCGTCCCAGGGCTGGGCGCGGCGGCCATTGCGGTCCATCAGCTCCGCCAGCAGCTCCTGGTCCAGGCTGCCCCAGTTGACGCCGATGCGCACCACCTTGTCGTGCTTCACGGCGGCTTCCACCATCATCGCGAACTGGCGGTCCTTCTTGTCGCCCTTGCCCACGTTGCCGGGGTTGATGCGGTACTTGCTCAGCGCCTGGGCCATGGCCGGGAACTCGGTCAGCAGGCGGTGGCCGTTGTAGTGGAAGTCGCCCACCAAGGGCACGTCGATGCCCATGCGGTCCAGCTGCTCGCGGATGTGCGGCACGGCCTCGGCCGCCTCGGGCGTGTTGACGGTGATGCGCACCATCTCCGAACCGGCCATCGCCAGTTCCTTCACCTGGATGGCGGTGCCGATGGCGTCCACCGTGTCGGTGTTGGTCATGCTCTGCACGCGCACCGGCGCATCGCCGCCGACCGTGACCACGCGCTGGCCCCAGCGCACCAGCGCCTGGCGCGAACGGCGCGGCGCAGGCGTCGCGGCCTCGATGCGGTCGACTTCGTCCTCGGGAGCGTTCATCGGCACCTCATTGCAGTTCCACCCGGGCCACGTTGTCGCGCGTGCTCGGGGTCAAGTCCACCTGCTTCCCCCGGAAGCCGACCTGCATCGCAGCGGCATTGCCGATGGTCAGCCGGATCGGCAGCGCGCCATCCAGGCCCACGCTCTCGCCGGGCAGCACCATGCGGTACAGCAGCACCTGGCCGCGGCCGTCGCGCGCTTCGACCCAGGAGGCATCACTGCTGCGCAGCTGCACCAAGCCCGCAGGCGCACCGTTCTCGCTGGCCGCGGCGCTGACGGGGGGCGCGGAGAACACGGTCTCGCTGGTCGGCGCGGAAGCCGGTGGCTCTGCGGCGGGAGCGCTGGCGGCAGGATCGACGGCCGGCGCAGCGGCCACAGCCACCAAGGGGGCGGCCGACGAAGCCGGCACCGGCAAGGCGGCAGGCGTGGACGACATGTGCGAGCCCAGCCATTCGGCAGGGAAGAAGTACACCGCTGCCGCAGCCACCACCAGCAGCACGGCGCCCAGCACCAGCGGGCGCAGCGCGCCGAGAGCCGGCCCCGGGTCCTCGCGGCCGGGGCGGTCGCGGAACGGCGCGTTCAATCCGCCGGGGCGCGTCTCCAGTTCGACCCGGCCGGCGGGCGGCAGCAACTCAAGAACAGGGCGGGCGTCGATCTTGAGCTGGCGACACACGGTCTGGGCCAAGGCGCGCGTGAAGGTGGCGTCGGGCAGGTCGTCGAAGCGGTCGGCCTCGAGCGCCTCGAGCTTGCGCGGCGAGACCTTGATCGCCGCCGCCAGCGCCACGATGTGCAGTCCCTGCTTCTCGCGCGCCGCCCGCATCAGGGCGCCTGCGCTGCCGGTGCCGGTGGCGCTCTCGTCACTCATCGAAGCGCCCACGCTCGTAGAGCTGGGCCTCGTTGGACTCGGGGAAACGTTCCACCAGCTTGCGGCCGATGTCCTGCACCCCCTGAACATTGCCCAACCGGCGCTCGATGCGCGCGGCCAGCCACAGGCTCTGGGCGTTGGATTGTTCGGGCTGCGCGTTGACGCGGCCGATGTAGAAGCGCGCGCGCTCAAGTTCTCCGCGGTGCAGCAGCACGTCGCTCAGGTTGTAGGCGGTGACGGGGTTTGCCGGGTCGAGCTGCAGCGAGCGCCCCAGGGTCCGTTCGGCGTCGGCCCAGCGCCCGGCGCGGGCCTGGCAGACCCCCTGGGCCAGCAAAGTGCGCACCGGGTCGCGGTACTGCGGCTCGGCGAGGGCGGCGTTGAACTGCGCGTCGGCATCGGCGAAGCGACGCTGCTGGCACATGTACCAGCCGTAGTTGTGCATGGTGCCGCCATCGCGCGGCGCCAGTTGCAAGGCCTTCTGGAAGCTGGCATCAGCCTGCGCCGCATCACCCCGCGAGGCGTGGATGAGGCCTTGAAGGTTGTATGCCTCGGGCAGGTCGGGCTTGGCCGCGAGCGCCCGCCTCACCTCTTCCAGGGCGATGTCGTGCTGCCCACGCCCCAGATACATGCCGGCGAGCTCGAGCCGGGCACTGGCGATGCGCGTCACATCGGCCTCCACGGGGGCGCGTGACTCGCGGATCTCGCCCTTGCCCGCACAGCCCGCCAGGATGAGGCAGACCAGTCCCAGCGTCGACAGCGTGCGGGCTTTCATGGGCGGTTCTCCACGATGGGCACGATGGGAATGGCCTCACGGCGCTGCTGCAGCCGTTCGCGGGCGTTGGTGCGGTCCTGCACCTCGCCGGCCAGCTGCCCGCAGGCGGCGTCGATGTCGTCGCCCCGGGTGCGACGGATGGTCGTGACGATGCCCGCCTGCAGCAGCACGTCACCGAAGGCCATCACGCGCTCGCGCGGCGATCGCTTCAGGCCCGAGGCCGGGAACGGATTGAACGGAATCAGGTTGAACTTGCAGGGCACGCGGCCCTTCACCAGGCGCACCAGCTCGCGCGCATGTTCGGTCGAATCGTTCACGCCGTCGAGCATGCAGTACTCGAAGGTGACGAAATCGCGGGGCGCGCGTTCCAGGTAGCGCACGCAGGCGTCCAGCAAGGCGTCGATGCCGTCCTTGCGGTTGAGCGGCACGAGGTGGTCGCGCAACGCATCGTTGGGCGCGTGCAGCGACACCGCCAGCGCCACCGGGCAGTCTTCGCGCAGCTGGTCGATCTTGCCGACCATCCCCGAGGTGGAGACGGTGACGCGCCGCCGCGACAGGCCGTAGCCGTGGTCATCCAGCATGGTGCGCAAGGCCGGGACGAGCGCGCCATAGTTCTGCAGCGGCTCGCCCATGCCCATCATCACGACGTTGTCGATGACGCGTTCGCCGCTGGCCGGGCGCAGCCGGTGCTCGGCGAACCACAGCTGGGCGACGATCTCGCCGGTGCTCAGGTTGCGACTGAAGCCCTGGTGGCCGGTGCTGCAGAAGCGGCAACCCACGGCGCAACCGGCCTGCGAGGACACGCACAGCGTGCCCCGGTCGGCCTCAGGGATGTAGACGGTCTCGACGGCATTGCCGGCACCGACGTCGAAGAGCCACTTGGTGGTGCCGTCGGCCGAGACGTGCTCGCTGATCAGCGGCAAGCCCTGCACCACGGCCGCACCGGCCAGCTTGCCGCGCAGGCTCTTGGCCAGGTCCGACATCTGCTCGAAGTCGGACTCGCCCTTCTGGTGGATCCAGCGGAAGAGCTGGACGGCGCGGAAGCGCCTTTCACCCAGAGTTTCGCAGAAGGCCGTCAGCCCCTCGAGGTCGAAGTCGAGAAGATTGACGGCCATGGCCCGATCAGCGGCTGTAGACGTTCATGCCGGGGAAGAAGAACGCGATCTCGACGGCCGCCGTTTCCGGGGCATCGCTGCCGTGCACGGCGTTGGCGTCGATGCTGTCGGCGAAGTCGGCGCGGATGGTGCCCTTCTCGGCCTTCTTCGGATCGGTGGCGCCCATCAGCTCGCGGTTCTTGGCAATGGCGCCCTCGCCTTCCAGCGCCTGGATCATCACCGGGCCGGAGATCATGAACTTCACGAGGTCGTTGAAGAAGGGGCGCGCCTTGTGCACGGCGTAGAAGGCCTCGGCCTCCCCTTGCGACAGGTGGGCCATCTTGGCCGCGACGATCTTCAGGCCAGCGCCCTCGAAGCGCGCGTAGATCTGGCCGATGACGTTCTTGGCCACGGCGTCGGGCTTGATGATGGACAGGGTGCGTTCAACCGCCATGATGAAAAGTTCTCCTGAATCAACTACTTGGCAAAGCTTTTGATTGTAGCCTGCGAATATGGCAGGGTCACGGGGGCCTAGCCTCGCGGCGGGCCGCCGCGGCCGCGGTTGCCGCCCCGATTCCCACCGCCGCTGCCGCCGCCTCCCGGCCGCTTGCCACCCCGTCCGCCGCCGCCCTTGCCCTTGCGCAGGTAGGCGTCGGCACCGATGTAGCCCACGGCCGTCTTCAGCGGATCCGGGATGCGGGCCGGGTCGCCGCCCTGGCCACCGCCGCCGCCCTTCTTGCCGCGTCGCTTGCCCTGGCCCGGCAATCCGGGCGCACCGCCCCCGCCACCGGCGAAGCGGCGGTCGAAGGTCTGCTGCAGCGGGTTCGGGATCGGGCCGTCTTCCGGGATCTCGCGCTGCGGCTGGCGCTCGCGCTGCACGGCACGCTTGTCGTAGGTCTGCTGCAGCGGGTTCGGGATCGGACCGTCCTCGGGCACGTCGCGCGCTGTGGCGCGTCGCTCCTGCTGGATGGCACGCTTGTCGTAGGTCTGCTGCAACGGATTCGGGATGAAGCTTTCGTCGTCGAACTCGCGGCGTGGCTTCGGTTCACGCGGCAGGCGAGGGTCACGCGGCTGCTTCGGCTCCCGCGGCTCGCGCGGCGGGCGCGGCTCGCGCATCTCCTGCGGCGGGCGCGGGCCGCGCTCGCCTTCGTCGGGCCTGCGCTTGCCGCGGCGGTTGCGACCGCGGCCCTTGGCGTCGCCTTCGGCCGCCTCGCGCGGGCCCCGCCCCTCACCCTGCTCGCGCAGCTCGGGGCGCGGCCCGCTGGCCAGGCGTCGCAGGTTGCGCAGGTCATGTTCGTCCAGGTCGACCCACACCCCGCGCTTCAGGCCGCGCGGCAGCACCACGCTGCCATAGCGGATGCGGATGAGCCGGCTCACGGCATGGCCCACCGCTTCGAAGAGCTTGCGCACCTCGCGGTTGCGGCCTTCGGTGATGACGCAGCGGTACCAATGGTTGGCACCCTCGCCGCCACCGTCGACGATGCTCTTGAAGCCGCACCGCTGGCCATCGATCTCCACGCCTTCCAGCAGCTGCTGCTTGGCCTCTTCGCCCAGCATGCCCAGCGAGCGCACCGCGTACTCGCGCTCCACGCCGAAGCGCGGGTGCATCAGCTGGTTGGCGAGTTCACCCGAGGTGGTGAACAGCAGCAGGCCTTCGGTGTTGATGTCCAGCCGGCCTACCGACTGCCACTTGCCCTGCTGCAGACGCGGCAGGCGGCGGAACACGGTGGGGCGTTGCTGCGGGTCGTCATGCGACACCACCTCGCCAGCCGGCTTGTGGTAGGCCAGCACGCGCGGCGGCGGCGGCGCGATGCGCACGCGCACCGGCTTGCCGTCGATCGCGATGCGGTCGCCGAAGGACACGCGCTGGCCGACGTGCGCGACCTCGCCGTTCACGGTGACGCGCTGCTCGGCGATCATCTGCTCGAGGTCGCGGCGGGATCCGACGCCCGACTGCGCCAGCACCTTGTGCAGCTTGGGCGCATCGGCCTCCGGGGCGAGGACGCGGCGTACCGGACCGGCATCGACCGCGGGCGCTGCACCGGCCTCGAGCTCGGCTTCGGTATCGCCTTCGGAGGGCGTCGCGACGGCCGTATCGATGGCCACGACGGACTCCTCGGCCGCCGAGTCGGGCGCGGGCTCTGCGGCGGCCTCGGGCAGCTCGGCATCGAAGGCCCCGGACACCACCTGCGCGAACAGTTCCTCGGCCACGGGGGCCGGCGGCGCCCCGTCGCGGCCTTCAGCACCTTCGCGGACACGCTCGCCCCCGCGTCGGCCGCGCCGCCGGTTGCGGCTGCGCCGGCTGGCTGCCTTGCCCTCGGTGGCGTCCTTGCCTTCGGCGGCCGCGGCAACTTCAGGCTCACCACTGGCGTCGTGTGTCGCTCCGGACGGCAGGGGCTCTGCGACCGCAGGCGCCGGTGGCGCGGCCAGCTCGACCGGGGTGGCCCTCGGCCTGGAGAACACGTCCTCTGGCGCGGGCGCCGGATAGTCGGCTGCCGACATGGGCGGCGCCGGTTCCGCCGCCACGGCGGTCTTGCGCGGCGCGCGGCGACGCTTGGGCTTGTCCGGCGCTGCGGCGCCACCAGGCTCGGCAGCGGGCACGGGCGGGTCGAGGTCGGATTCGTTCATGCGGGGGTATCGGTGGAAGGAAGGGGGTCGGCGCCTTCGGGCGCCGGGGCCACGTCCGCCTGGGGCGGCGCCGGCTCTTCGGGGACAGCGGTCAAGGCAGGGGAACTGGGAACAACCGGTTCGAGGGACAGGTCGTCGTCGTGGGGCGGATCGAGCGGCAACGAGGCTTGCGGCGCCTCGATCAGCGACGGCGCCTGCTCCAGCGCAGCCAGGGCCTCGGCGCCGCGGCTGCCGTCGCCGCTGTCGATCAGCGGCAACTGATCCAGACTGGCCAGGCCCAGGTCGTCGAGGAACTGCTTCGTCGTCGCGTACAGCGCCGGACGGCCGGGAGCTTCGCGGTAGCCGATGGCCTCGATCCAGCCCCGGTCCTCCAGCTGCTTGACGATCTGGCTGCTGACGGTGACGCCCCGGATGTCCTCGATGTCGCCCCGCGTCACCGGCTGGCGGTAGGCCACGATGGCCAGCGTCTCCATCGCCGCGCGCGAGTACCGCGGAGGCTTCTCGGGATGCAGCCGGTCCAGGTAAGGGCGGATCTCGGGGCGGCTCTGGAAGCGCCACCCGCTGGCCAGCGCCACCAACTCGACGCCGCGGTCGCTCCAGTCCCGGACGAGTTCGTCGAGCAGGCGACGCAGCGAATCGGCCCCCAGTTCGCCGTCGAACAGGGCGCGCATCTCGTTCAGGGGCATCGGCGAACTCGCGCAGATGAGCGCGGTTTCGAGGATGCGTTTGGCCTCAGCGGTGTTCATGGCCTGGGCTGTGGGTACGGCGCCGCCAGGGCGGGGCCATGCAGGTTCGTTCGGGACATCGGGGGGCCGCGCGGCAAACGGTGCCTGGCGCGGAGGGGACCCGGGGCGGCGGAGCCGCAGGCCGGGACGGGACCGGGTGTCGGGCGGGCGCGTGGCGGAGGGGGCCAACGCGGGCGCGGCGATCGGACGGTAGTGTAACGCCCCTGCGCCGATGGGCCCTTCAGCGGCCCGAAACCTGCCGCCAGGCCTGCGCGAAGTCGTCCGGCGGCGGGCAGTCGAAGGCCAGGGGCTGCCGGCCCAGCGGATGGGCCAGGCGCAGCTCGGTGGCGTGCAGGGCCTGCCGCGACAGGCCCAGCGCGGGCTTGCCGCCGTACAGCGCATCGGCCACCAGCGGGTGCCCGCGAGAAGCCAGGTGAACGCGGATCTGGTGCGTGCGGCCGGTGTGCAGCGTGCAGCTCACGGCGCTGATGCCTTCATGCTCGGCCAGCGCTTGGACGTCGGTGCGCGCAGGGCGACCGCCCGCCACCACGGCCATGCGGATGCGCGAGGCCGGATCACGGCCGATCGGCGCCTCCACCGTGAACTGCCGTTCGGCCAGGCGACCTTCGACCAGCGCCAGGTAGCGGCGGTGCACGTCGCGCGCGGCGATGTCCCGCACCAGCGCCGTCACGGCCGGCAGGCTCTTGCCGACCATCATGACGCCCGAGGTGTCCTTGTCCAGGCGGTGCACGATGCCGGCGCGCGGCAGGGTGGCCGCCGCGCCATGGTGGGCCAGCAAGCCGTTGAGCAGCGTGCCGGACCAGTGGCCCGGTGCGGGATGGACGACCAGGCCCGCCGGCTTGTCCAGCACCAGCAGGTGGTCGTCCTCGAACAGGATGGACAGTGGCATGGCCTGCGGACGAAAGGCCCGGCTCTCGTCGGTGGGCACGAGTTCCAGCTGCAGCCACTGGCCGCCGCGCACACGGCGTGAGGCCGTGTCGGCCGTGCAGCCATCCAGCTGCACATGGCCTTGCTCCAGCAGGTGCTGAAGGTGGCTGCGCGAGAACTCGGGCGCCAGGGCCACCAGCACCTTGTCCAAACGCTCGCCGTGCTGAGCGGAGCCGATGCGGCCGCTGCGCGTTTCGAACGGGCCGTCGAAGGCGCCAGCGGCGCCGGCGTCCTCGTCGTCGCCCGCGGGGGGCTCCCTATAATCCGCGCCTTCTCTTGATGCCGGCACCATTCCCGATGACCGTTTCCCTGCTCTCGCGCACGGCCGCGCTGTGCGTGGCGTGCCTGCTGGCGCTCGTGATGGCCGGCTGCAGCTCGCCGCCGGTGGATGAGTCGGCGAATGCTACCGCGGAGCGCCTGTACAAGGACGCCAAGGAAGACATGGAGTCCGGCAGCTACGAGCGCGCGCTCAAGACGCTGGAACGCGTGGAGGGTCTGGCCGCCGGCTCCCTGATGGGCCAGCAGGCCCTGCTGGACATGGCCTGGCTGAACTGGAAGATGGGCGAGCGGGCCGCCGGTCTCACGGCCATCGAGCGCTTCATCAAGCTCAATCCATCCAGCCCGGCTCTGGACTACGCCCTCTACCTGCGCGGCGTGCTGAACTTCAGCGAGAACCTCGGGCTGCTCGGCTCGTGGTTCGGGCAGGACCTGTCTGAGCGCGACCAGAAGGCCGCGCGCGACTCCTACCAGGCCTTCAAGCAGTTGATCGACCAGTTCCCGAACTCGCGCTACACGCCCGACGCGAAGCAGCGCATGAACTTCATCGTCAACCTGCTCGCGAACTACGAAGTCCACGTGGCACGCTACTACCTGCGGCGTGGCGCCTACGTGGCCGCGGCCACGCGGGCCCAGCAGGCGGTGGCCGAGTTCCAGCAGACGCCGGCGGTGGAAGAGGCGCTGTACATCCTGGTGCAGAGCTACGAGAAGCTGGATCTGCCGCAGCTGCGCGCCGATGCCGAGCGCGTGCTGCGCACCAACTTCCCCTCGAGCACCTTCCTGGGCAGCGGCGCACTCGACCGCAACAAGCCCTGGTGGCGCCCCTGGTAAGGCTGCGGCACTGACGCTGCTTCAGTGCGCGTCGGCGAGCATCGCCAACCAGTCCAGCGCCTCGGCTTCCTCGGTCAGCACGCCCATCGGCGGCAAGGCGGCCAGCAGCCTGCGGCCGTAGGCCATCTGGCGCATGCGGGGGTCGCAGACCACCAGCAAGCCTCGGTCGGTCTCCGTACGGATCAGCCGGCCGGCGCCCTGCTTCAGCGACACCGCCGCCTCGGCCACGAAATAGGCCTCGAAAGGATTGCGCCCCTCGGCCCGCAGCTGGCGCACCCGCGCTTCCACCAGGGGATCGTTGGGCGGCGGGAAGGGCAGCTTGTCGATGAGCACGCACTGCAGCGCGTCGCCCGGCATGTCGATGCCCTCCCAGAAGCTCTGCGAGCCCACCAGCACGCTGCCTCGGCCGTCGCCGTAGCGGGCGAGCAGCGCGCGCCGTGGCTCGCTGCCCTGCACCAGCACGTTGAGTTCACGTCCCAGGGCGGCGGCCTGCTCGCGCAAGGCGTCCGCCACCACGGGCAGCACGCGCAGCGTCGTCGTGAGCACGAAGGTCCGGCCACCGAGCGCCGCGGCACAACGCGCCGCCAGCCGACCCACCGCCGCCGGGTGGCCCGCCGCATTGGGCAGCGGCAGCCCGGGCGGCACCCAGACACGGGCATGGGCTGGGTAGTCGAAGGGGCTGCCCACGCGCAGGCAGCGGGCGTCTTCCAGCCCGGTGCTGGCGGTGAACCAGGTGAGCGCCTCGTCATCACCCAGCGTCGCCGAGGTGAACACCCAGGTCTTGGGCGACAGCGCCCGTTGCTGGGTGAGCATCTCGCGGATGTCCAGCGGCGACTCCACCAGCCGCGCCTGTTGCGGGCCGAGGTCGATCCAGCGCACGCGCCCCTCCTCGGCGTCGGCCGTGAAGCGCTCGGCCAGCAGCGCCAGCGTGGCGGCCCGCTGCGCGAGCTTGGGAAAATCGGGCGCAGCCTCGGCCACCGCCGTGGCCGCCTCGGCGGCCGCGCGCGCGGCCCTGACCAGCGCGTCCAGCGGACCCTGCAGCTGATCGGCGCGCTCGTCCCAGCGCAGCTTGAGCAGGCCCCGCACGTCGCGCAAGGAACCGGCCGCCACCAGGCGCAGCTCGCGCGCGGCGATCTCCAGGCCCGACTGCAGCTCCGCCCACGGCTGCAGCCCGCGCGCATGCTGCAGCCCGGCGGCCAGCAGGTCGTGAGCCAGGTCCAGCGCCTGCCCGGTGGCCAGCGTGGTGCCGAGGAACTGCACGCCGGCTTCCACCAGCTGATGGGCTTCGTCGAAGACAGCGGCATCCACCGTCGGCAGCAGCTCGGCCACGCCACTGTCGCGCAGCGCCAGGTCGGCAAAGAACAGGTGGTGGTTGACGACCACCAGGTCGGCCGCCATCGCGTCGCGCCGCGCCTGCATGACGTGACAGTTGCGGTGCTCGGGGCACTCGGTGCCCAGGCAGTTGTCGCGCGTGCTGGTGACGAGCGGGATCACCGGCGAGCGTTCGTCCAGTCCTTCGACCTCGGCCAGGTCGCCGCTGCGCGTGGCCTGCGCCCACAGCGCCACGCGGTTCAAGGCCCGCACGGCGAAGCGGTCCGGCAGCTGGCCGCTGGTCTGCGCCTGCAGCAAGCGCCATCGGCACAGGTAGCTGGCGCGGCCCTTCAGCAGCGCCAGCTGCACGGGCAGCTTCAGCGCGTCGGCCAGGCGCGGCAGGTCGCGCAGGAAGAGCTGGTCCTGCAGACTCTTGGTGGCCGTGCTGACCAGCGCGCGTCGGCCCGAGAGCAGCAGCGGCACGAGGTAGGCGAAGGTCTTGCCGACTCCGGTGCCGGCCTCGGCCACCAGGGCCGCACGCCCATCCAGCGCGCTGGCGATGGCCGTCGCCAGCTCGTCCTGCTGCGGACGCGGGCTGAACCCGGGTTCGGCGCGGGCCAGCGGGCCATCGGCCGCGAAGGCGCGCGCCACGGCATCGACGAGGGCGCCGCTCACGCAGGTTCAGGAGGATCGAGCTCGCTCTCCAGCCGCGTGATCTGGTCACGCAGCAGCAAGCGGCGCTTCTTCAGGCGACGCAACGTGAGCTCGTCGGCGGGCTTGTCGAGCACGTTGCGGTCGATGAGGTCGTCCAGATCGGCGTGTTCCATGCGCAACTCGATGAGGCGTCGCTGCGGGGAATGCAGGTTCTCGTCCATTGCGGCACAGGGAGGGGCTGTCACGGAGTTTATATTCCGCCCATGCCGGCCCCTGCTTCTTTTCGATTCAGCGCCGCCACGGGCCTGCACCGCGGCGATCGCGCCTACCAGCAGGACCAGGTGGAGATCATCACCCACCCCAAGGTCCAGGGCTCGGTGCTGGCCGTGGTGGCCGACGGCATGGGCGGCAAGAGCGGCGGCCGCAAGGCTGCCGACCAGGTGTTGCTGACCGCGCGACAGATCTTCGAGCGCTACATGCCGGGCCACGACGACGCGGCCGACATGCTGCGCCAGTTGGTGCAGGAGTCGCACCTGATGATCAAGCTGACGGCCATCACCTCCGAGGAAGAACCCCACAGCACGGTGGCGGCCTTCAGCGTCTCGCCTGCGCTGGAATGCGACATCGTGCATGCCGGCGATTCGCGCGTGTACCACTTCCGCGGTGCCGAGATGATGCGCCGCACGGTGGATCATTCCTTCGTGCAACGCCTCATCGACGAAGGCAAGATCAGCGAGGAAGCGGCCAACACGCACCCCCAGTCGAACCTCCTGACAGGCTGTCTGGGTACGCACGCCGATCCGCCCGTCACCCTGTGGCACATCGACCGCCTGGAGTACGGCGACAGCCTGCTGGCCTGCAGCGACGGGCTGTGGCACTACTTCACGCCCAAGGAGATCGGCGCCATCCTGCACGCGCTGCCCCCGCGCGAGGCCGGCGAGATGTTGATCGGCAAGGCGCGACAGCGGGCCCGCGGGTCCGGCGACAACCTCTCCCTGGCGCTGGCGCGCATCGACCCGCTGCGCTGAGCCGCGGCGCGCGGCGCCTCAGGGCCGACGGGCGCCGGCCGCGCTGGCAGGCACCGGCAAGGGCGCGGCCCGCTGGCCCCGACCGGCTCGCTGCGCCTGGCGGGCCTCGATGCGCTGCTGCCTCGCACGGAACTCGTCCTGACGTTGCCTGGCGTCAATGGCACGCTGCCGCGCCTCGTCGGCCGACGGCGGCTCGCGCACGGCCCGCGGCACCGAAGCCGCCGGGGTCGGTGCAACCGGCGGCCGAGCAGATGCGGCAGGCGAGGACGGCATCACCGGCCTTTCGGCGGCCCGCCGCTGCTTCTCGTCGATGGCCTCTCGGCGCTCGGCCGCCCGCTGGCGGCGCTCGATGTCATCGATCTCCAGCTCGCGGGCACGGGGCGACTCCAGCGCCGCACGGCGTCGCTGGCGCACGTCGTCCACGCAGGCCGTGACGGCGAAGCGCCCTTGACAGCGCGCCTCCTCCTCCGCGAATGCCGCTTCCAGGCGCTTGCGTTCCACCGCGATGCGCTGACGCTCCGTTCGCAGTTCGGGCGCAAGTTCGGCGCCCAGCACGGACGTGCCGAGCATCATCGCGGCCAGGGCCAGGAGCGAGCGCGGCCTGCTCATGTCAGCGAGGTGTCCACGTCGCGCCGCGCCAGCGCCAGGAACTCGCTGGATTGCATCTCGTGCAGCCGCGAGACGGTGCGCGGAAACTCGTGCGCCAGCGGGCCTTC